>NZ_CP135015.1:0-418943 GCF_039388045.1 Buchnera aphidicola (Mollitrichosiphum nigrofasciatum)
ATATTATATATTATATATTATATATTATATATTATATATTATATATTATATATTATATATTATATATTATATATTATATATTATATATTATATATTATATATTATATATTATATATTATTAATTAATATTATTAATTTATTTATATTTATTAAAATAAATGAAAATTTTAAATATTTATAAATTATAAAATTTGTATTGATGAAAAAAATTAAATAAAGAAAGTGAGGATTTGTGATTTTTAATAAAAAATACGATATAATAGTAATTGGTGGAGGACATGCAGGAATTGAAGCTTCAATGGCTTCAGCACGTATGGGATGTAAAACTTTATTAATAACACAAAAAATATCCAATATAGGTACATTATCTTGCAATCCTGCTATAGGTGGTATAGGAAAGAGTCATTTAGTAAAAGAAATTGATGCATTAGGTGGTGTAATGGCACATGTAACAGATAATTCCGGAATACATTTTAAAAAACTTAATGTAAGTAAAGGATATGCTGTTAGAGCAACTAGAGTTCAAGTAGATAGAGAAATTTACAAAAATTCAATACAATATTATTTAAAAAAACAAAAAAATTTATTTATTTTAGAAAACGAAGTTATAAATATATTAATAAAAAGAAATAAAATAATAGGAATTTTAACAAAAAATAAAGAAAAAATATTTTCAAGAAAAACAATTTTAACAACAGGAACATTTTTATCTGGAAAAATATACATAGGAAAAAAAATTTTAAAAGGTGGACGTATAAAAGATTTTTCCTCAAAATTATTATCTAAACAATTAAAAGAAATGCAATTTAATATTTCTCGTTTAAAAACTGGTACACCACCTAGATTAGATATTAAAACAATAAACTTTAAAAAATTATTATGTCAAAAAGGTGATTGGCCGATACCAAGATTTTCCTTTTTAGATAATAAAATTGAACACCTGAAACAAGTAAACTGTTATATAACTCATACAAACTACAGAACACATGAAATAATATATGAAAATATAAATAAAAGTTCAATATTTAATGGACTAATTAAAAGCAAAGGACCTAGATATTGTCCATCTATTGAAGATAAAATCATACGTTTTGAAAATCGCTCAGCTCACCAAATATTTTTAGAACCTGAAGGTTTAAATAGCATTAAAATATATCCAAACGGAATTTCTACTAGTTTACCTTTAAAAATACAAAAAAAATTTATTCATACAATCAAAGGTTTAGAAAAAGCAAAAATATTAACTCCAGGTTATGCAGTAGAATATGATTTTTTTGATCCAAAAGATCTAAAATATACTTTAGAAAGCAAAATAATAAAAAATTTATTTTTAGCAGGTCAAATTAATGGAACAACAGGTTATGAAGAAGCAGCTGCACAAGGATTACTAGCAGGAATCAATGCAAGTTTAAAAAATTTTAACAAAAATCAATGGTATCCAAAAAGACATCAAGCATATTTAGGTGTTTTAATAAATGATTTATGTAAAAAAGGAACAAAAGAACCATATAGAATGTTTAGTTCAAGAGCAGAAAATAGATTATTATTAAGAGAAGATAATGCAGATATACGTTTAACCACTATAGGAAAAAAATTAAACTTAATTAATGATTTAAGATGGAAATATTTTATATTAAAAAAAAAAAAAATAAATTATATTAAAAAAAAATTTAATGAATTATACATCAAACCAAAAACTTTAAAAAAAAAAAAAATAAAAGAAATATTGAAATATGATATTAAAAAAGAAATAAGTATTAAAAATCTTTTAAAAATTCCACAAATAAATTTTAAAATTTTAGAAAAATATAAAATTTATCAAAATATTGAAAAAATAAATCTTAATTTTATAGAACATGTTGAAATAGATATTAAATATAAAGGATATATTAAAAAACAAAAAAAAGAAATAAAGTACAACAATTTTAATAAAAATACATTATTAAATAGAAATTTTAATTATGCCAAAATAAAAAATTTATCTAAAGAAGTTATTGAAAAACTAAATTTATATAAACCTTCATCTATAATTGAAGCATATTCTATTTCTGGTATTACACCTGTAGCTATTAGTATAATATTAAATTATTTTAAAAAAAATAATCAATTTAAAATAATATAATTGTAAAAAATATAATTTATTATTTTATAAATTAAATAATTAAATTTACAAAATAAAAAAGATATTTTAAAATATATAAAATAAAACAGTAAAAATTAAATTTAGTATAAATGATAATATAAAAAGGTAGTTTAAATTATGATTTTTGAAAAAATATTAAATCCTAAAGATTATATTAGTCATCACTTACATCATTTACAATTTAATTTATCCACTTTTCATTTAATTAATGAAAATTCACATATTAATCCATTTTATATTATTAATTTAGATTCGCTATTTTTTTCTTTTATATTAGGTTGTTTCTTTTTGTTTTTTTTTAAAAAAGCAACACATGTTAATATTAATAAAATACCTAATACATTTCAAATAATAATAGAAATAATAATTAAATTTGTAAATAAAAATATAAAAGAAATATATTCAAAATCCAACAATTTAATTGGTCCATTATCATTAACTATTTTTATTTGGGTTTTTTTAATGAATTGTATGGATTTAATACCAATAGATTTTTTACCTGAAATTAGTAAACATTTTTTAAATTTACCATCAATGAGAATTGTTCCTTCAGCAGATATTAATATAACATTATCTATGTCTTTTGCTGTTTTATTTTTAATTATTTTTTATAGTATAAAAATTAAAACATTTAAAGGATTTCTAAAGGAAATAATAACTACACCATTTAATCATCCTACTTTATATATTATAAATTTCATATTAGAAATAATAAATTTACTTTCTAAACCAATTTCCTTAGGATTAAGATTATTTGGAAATATGTATGCAGGGGAAATGATTTTTATTTTGATTAGTGGTTTAATACCTTGGTGGATGCAATGGTTATTAAATATACCTTGGGCTATTTTTCACATATTAGTTATTACTTTACAGGCTTTTATTTTTATGATTTTAACTATTGTTTATTTATCCATGGCTTCTAAAAAACATTAACAATAATTAAAATATTTAAAATAATATTTAAAAGGAAAATTTATGGAAAATATAGACATTAATATGTTATATATTTCTGCTGCAATTATGATAGGTTTAGCAGCAATAGGTGCAGCAATAGGAATTGGAATTTTAGGTGGTAAATTTTTAGAATCTGCAGCTAGACAACCAGAATTAGTACCTATGTTACGAACTCAATTTTTTGTAGTTATGGGATTAGTAGATGCTATACCTATGATTGCAGTAGGTTTATCTTTATATGTTATGTTTGCTGTTTTTTAAAATTATTGTATATTTCTTTAATAATTAAATAAATAATTAAAATTTTATATATCTTTACGTTATATAATTAACGTAAAGATTATTAGTTTTATAAAAAGGATTAAATGTGAACTTAAATGCAACTATTTTAGGACAAATTATTTCATTTATTTTCTTTGTTTGGTTTTGTATGCAATATATTTGGCCTCCTATATTACTAAATATTGAAAATAGAAAAAAGAAAATAAAAAAATCTTTGAAAAATATTAAGCAAATTAAAAAAAAAATGTATAATACACAACAAAAAATATTTAAAAAAAAAAGAAAAGCTAAAAAATATATTAAAAATATAATCAAACAAACTTATAAAGAAAGAATATTAATACTCGAACAAACAATGCATGAAATTAATACCTTAAAAAAAGAAAATATAAAAAAAACTAATATAGAAATCAAAATTATAAAAAAAAATATTCGTCAAAAACTTTTATTAGAAATGAAAAAATTAATAATTTTAATGACTGAAAAAATTATTAAAAAATCTTTTAATATTAATAAACATAACCAATTAATTAACAAATTATTAATAAATTTCAAGGATTGATAATATGGTTTCATTAAATGTTTTAGCTAGACCATATGCAAAAGCAATTTTCGAAATAGCAAAAAAAAAAAAAAATATTAAATTATGGAAAAAAATGTTAATATTTTGTATGCATGTAATTAAAAATAAATATTTAAATATATTAATAAAAAATCAATATTCTGCAAAATTTTTATCAAAATTATTAATTACAATATGTAAATTTAAAATTAATCAAAATTGTATTAATTTAATAAAAATTACTGCTATGAATAAACGTTTATTAATTTTTCCTAAAATATTAAAACAATTAATTATAATGCAAAATAAAGAAAAAAAAAAAAAAGAAATTACAATAACATTAGCTTATGAAATAAATAATATACAAAAAAAAAAAATAAAAAATTTTTTAAATAAAAAATATAAAAGATTTTGTGCATTTAGGTTTTTTAAAAATCCATTAATTATTGGTGGAATGATAATTACAATAAATAATACAGTATATAATTTTTCTATTTTTGAATTCCTAAAAAAATTTTAAATATTATATATTTATTTTATTTTAAAGAGAAAATATTTATGAAGTTAAATGCTAATGAAATTAGTGAACTAATTAAAAAAAAAATCAAAAAATTTAATGTTGATGCTTCTTTGTATGATGAAGGAAATATAATTTCTGTTAGTGATGGAATTATAAGAATTAATGGATTATCAAATGTTATGCAAGGAGAAATGTTATATATTGAAAATTCTTCTTATAAAAGACAAATTGCTATTGCTTTAAATTTAGAACAAGATGTAGTTGGAGCTATTGTTTTAGATAATTTTGAAAATATTATTGAAGGTACAAAAGTGCGATGTACTGGAAAAATTTTAGAAGTACCAGTAGGTTATAATTTTTTAGGACGTGTAATTAATATTTTAGGCCAACCTATTGATAATAAAGGAAAAATAAATACAAAAGAATTTTTTCCTGTAGAAAATATTTCACCAGGAGTAATTGATAGAAAGAGAATTAATCAACCAATTCAAACAGGATATAAATCAATTGATTCTATGATTCCAATTGGAAAAGGGCAAAGAGAATTAATTATTGGTGATCGTCAAACAGGTAAAACAGCTTTAGCAATTGATACTATTATTAATCAAAAAAATTCTGGTGTATTGTGTATTTATGTAGCTATTGGACAAAAAATTTCTACTATTATTAATATAGTAAAAAAATTAGAAGATTATAATGCATTATCTAATACTATAATAATTACTGCTTCTGCAGCTGAAACCGCAGCTGTGCAATATTTAGCACCTTATGTTGGATCATCTATGGGTGAATATTTTCGAAATCAAGGAAAAGATGCTTTAATTGTTTACGATGATTTAACAAAACATGCAATAGCATATCGTCAAATTTCATTATTATTAAGAAGACCTCCAGGAAGAGAAGGATTTCCAGGAGATATATTTTATTTACATTCAAGATTATTGGAAAGATCTGCAAATGTAAATAGAGAATATATTAAAAAACAAAGTAAAGGTAAAATAAATACAAGAAGTGGTTCTTTAACTGCATTACCTATTATTGAAACACAAGCAGGAGATGTTTCTGCTTTTGTTCCTACCAATGTTATTTCTATTACTGACGGACAGATATTTTTAGAATCAAATTTATTTAATTCAGGTATTCGTCCTGCAGTTAATCCTGGTTTATCTGTTTCTAGAGTTGGAAGCGCTGCGCAAACTAAAATAATTAAAGAATTATCAGCAGGAATAAGAACTGCTTTAGCACAATATAGAGAATTATCAGCATTTTCACAATTTTCTTCAGATTTAGATGCAGTGACTAAAAAACAATTATTATATGGCGAAAAATTAATGGAAATTTTAAAACAAGAACAATATTCACCATTAAGTATTTCAGAACAAGCTATTATATTATTCGCTGCAGAAAAAAATTTTTTAGATGATATTCCATTAAAAAAAATACATTCTTTTGAAAAAAAATTATTAAGTTTTTTTAAAAAAAAATATTATAAATTATTTACATACATTAATAAAACTGGTGAATATAATAAAGAAATACATGAAAAATTATATAAAATTTTAAAAAAATATAAAAAAATAAATTATTAAAATAAAATATTTATTAAGAGATTAAAAAATGAGTGTTAGTACAAAAACAATACATAATAAAATTGATGGAATTTTAAATACTAAAAAAATAACTAAAGCTATGGAAATGATATCCATAGCTAAAATGAGAAAAATAGAAATATTAATGAACAATAGTAGACCATATTTATCTCATCTAAAAAAAATATTATATAATATACAACAATCTAATAAATGTAAAAAACATATTTTTTTAAATACAAAAAAAAAAAAAAANTATTATTATTATTATTATTTCTACCGAACGTGGATTATGTGGAAGTTTGAATACCAATCTTTTTAAAAAAGTTATAAATAAAATAAATTCTTTTGAAAAAAAAAAAATAAAATTTAAATTAGTTTTATTTGGAACTAAATCGTTTTTATTTTTTAAAAATTTTAACTATAAAATCATAAAGTATATTAAAAATAAAGGGGATAAACTTAAATTTAATAATATTTTAAAAATTATTAAAAATTTAATACAAATGTACAAAAAATCAAAAATAGATCATATATATGTTGCAAATAATTATTTTAAAAATAAATTATCACAAATTCCAAGAATTAAAAAAATATTACCATTATTACAATCAACTACTAAAATAAAGAGAAAAATAAATTACATATATGAACCAAAAAGTATAAGTTTATTTAATTTTATATTTAAAAAATTTATTTTTACAGAAATATATCAATCTTTTTTAGAAAATTTATCTTGTGAACAAGCAGCAAGAATGTTAGCTATGAAAAATGCAACAGATAATAGTAATAATATGGTAGAAAATTTACGTATAATATTTAATAAAGCTCGTCAATTTAATGTTACACAGGAATTGAATGAAATTGTTTCAGGAGCTTCTGCAATTTTATAATTTTCATAAATAGAGGGTAATAGATGATTAATGGAAAAATCATACAAATTATTGGGGCTGTAGTAGATGTTGAATTTTCTCAAAATCATGTTCCAAAAATATATCATGCTTTAAAAGTGGTTAATAGAAATTGTGATTTAATTTTAGAAGTACAACAACAATTAGGTTCAAATATTGTAAGAACTATTGCAATGGGTATATCAGATGGTTTAAAAAGAGGTTTAAAAGTTATTAACTTAGGTCATGAGATTCGTATTCCAGTAGGTACTGTAACATTAGGTCGTATAATGAATGTATTAGGTGAACCAATAGATGCAAAAGGTAAATTTTCAAAATCTAAAAATGAGATAATAGAATACAGATCTATACATAACAATCCTCCTAAATATATCGAACAATCAAATTCTCAAAAAATTTTAGAAACAGGTATTAAAGTTATTGATTTGATTTGTCCATTTGCTAAAGGTGGTAAGATAGGGTTATTTGGAGGAGCTGGAGTAGGAAAAACAGTTAATATGATGGAATTGATTCGAAATATAGCAGTTGCACATTCTGGTTATTCGGTATTTACTGGAGTAGGTGAAAGAACTCGAGAAGGGAATGATTTTTTTCATGAAATGCAAGAATCAAAAGTAATTAATAAAGTTGCTTTAGTTTATGGACAAATGAACGAACCTCCTGGAAATAGATTACGTGTAGCTTTTACCGGTTTAACAATAGCAGAAAAATTTCGAGATGAAGGTAAAAATGTTTTATTATTTATTGATAATATATATAGATATACTTTAGCTGGTACAGAAGTATCTGCTTTATTAGGTAGAATACCTTCTGCAGTCGGTTATCAACCTACTTTATCTGAAGAAATGGGAAAATTACAAGAACGAATTACATCTACAAAAAAAGGTTCTATAACTTCTATACAAGCTGTATATGTTCCTGCAGATGATTTAACAGATCCTTCACCAGCAACAACTTTTGCGCATTTAGACTCTATTATAACACTTAGTAGAAATATAGCATCTTTAGGAATTTATCCATCTATTGATCCTTTAAATTCTTCTAGTCGTCAATTAGATCCTAAAGTAGTAGGTAATGAACATTATGTTATAGCAAGAAAAGTTCAATCAGTTTTACAAAGATATGAAGAATTAAAAGATATTATAAATATCTTAGGAATGGATGAATTATCTGAAAAAGATAAATTACTAGTTTCAAGAGCTAGAAAAATACAAAAATTTTTGTCACAACCTTTTTTTGTAGCTGAAATATTTACTGGTTTTCCAGGAAAATATGTAACTTTAAAGGATACTCTATCAGGTTTTAAAGGACTTTTAGATGGTGATTATGATGATCTTCCAGAACAATCTTTTTACATGGTTGGCTCTATCAAAGATGCAATAGAAAAATCTATTATAATAAAAAAAACAATTTAAAATAAATTAATAAAAACTGGTTTTTAAAAATATGATTCATTTAAAAGTTATTAGTTTTAAAAAAAAAATATTTTCTAATTTAGTTAAAAAAATAATTGTTACTGGAGTTGAAGGAGAATTAGGAATTTATCCAAAACATATACCATTCTTAACAATTTTAAAACCAAGTACACTTAAAATATTTTATAAAAATAAAATTAAGTATATATATTTAATAGGAAGTATTTTAGAAATACGAAAAAATAAAATAATTATTTTATCTGATATTGCAATTCAAAATAACAATAAAAAAAAAATAAAATATTTTAATAATATTATTCAAAAAATGAACAAAAAAAATAATAAATTAAGTAATAATTTTTTAAAATTTGATAAAGTATTAAAAGAAATATATAATATAGAATAAATCATTATATTTTATTATACAAACAATAAATTCGGCAGGAACTTTGTATAATACCTGCCGTATATAAATTTATATATCTATGTTTTCAACTTTTAATGCATTTTTTTCAATGAATAAACGTCTAGGTTCAACCATGTCACCCATTAAAGTTGAAAATAATTTATTTGCATATACACAATCTTGTATAGTAATTTTTAACATTCTTCTGGTATCTGGATTCATAGTTGTAGTCCAAAGTTGTTTCGGGTTCATTTCTCCTAAACCTTTATATCTTTGTATAAATATCTTTTTTTTTGAATTATCAATTAAATTGTTAATAGTTTTTGAAAAATTTTTTATAATGTGTTTTTTCTTACTTTTTAATAAGTATATTTTTTTAGTAAACAGTTTGTTCGTGAATTTAGATAAAAAATATATTTTATTATATAAAATACTTTTAAAAAATCTTTCATTTAATATGTATTTTTTTTTTTGATTATATTTGTTAATATATATTTTTAATTTTATTTTTTTGTTGATATTTTGATAATAATTTTTACCTGAAAAAAATATATTATTTTTTGTTGTTTTATTTAAATATACAATAAAATTTTTAAACCAAATTTTTGTTATATTAGTATCATAAAAATTATATATTGGTTTATAATAAATTAATCCAAATATTATATCTTTATTTATTTTTTTTTTTTTATAAATAATATTTTTAATTATATTAAATTTTTTTATAATATTAATTGTTTGTTTATGATTTAAAAGTATCTTATTTGAATTTACGCAACAAATAGATATATTTTTAAATGCTTTTTTTATTATATATTTTTCTAAAGTTTCTAAATCTTTTATGTATTTTTCTTTTCTTTTGTATGTAACTTTATATAAAGGCGGTTGAGCAATAAATACATATCCTTTTTGAATAATTTCTGGCATTTTTCTATAAAAAAAAGTTAATAATAATGTTCGAATATGAGCTCCATCGATATCTGCATCTGTCATAATAATTATCCTATGATATCTTAACTTTTTTAAATTAAAAGTATTTTTATCAATTATTCCACAACCTAAAGCTGTCATTAAAGTATATACTTCTTTAGAATCCATCATTTTTTCAAATTTTGCTTTTTCAACATTCAATATTTTGCCTTTTAAGGGTAAAATAGCTTGATTTTTCCTATTTCTACCTTGTTTTGCCGAACCACCAGCTGAGTCACCTTCTACTATATATATTTCTGAAAATTCTGGATTTTTTTCTTGGCAATCGGATAATTTTCCTGGTAAACCTGATAATTCAGAATTATATTTTTTACGTATGATTTCTCTATTTCGTTTTGCTGTTGCACGTGCTTTAGCAGCATTAATAATTTTATTTATTATAATTTTTGCATCAACAGGATGCTCCATAAGAAATATTAAAAAATTTTCATTTACTAAAGATTCAACAATAGATTTAGCTTCTGCTGAAACTAATTTTTCTTTAGTTTGGGAAGAAAATTTAGGATTCATCATCTTTATAGAAAGAATTGCTGTTAAACCTTCTCTTGTATCATCTCCATTTATATATATTTTTTTTTTTTTATTGTTCAAACCTTCTTTTTCTATATAATTATTAATAGTTCTTGTAACTGCTGCTTTAAATCCAATTAAATGCGTCCCTCCTTCTATTTGAGGGATGTTATTAGTAAAACAAATAACGTTTTTTTTATAAGAATCATTCCACTGCATTGATAACTCTAAAATAACATTTTTTTTTTTTTTTAAAAAATAAAATATATTTTGATGAATTATGTTTTTTTTTTTATTTAAAAGTTTAATAAATGCTTTTATACCACCTTTATTATAAAAATAATTATTTTTTTTATTATTTAAATTATTTAAATAAATTTTAATACCTGAATTTAAAAATGATAATTCTTGTAAACGATTAAATAAAATTTTATAATCAAATATATTATTTTTTTTAAAAATTTTTTTATTAGGCCAAAATTGTATTTTTGTTCCTCGAATTTTTGTTTTACCAACTATTTTTAAAGATGTTTGCGGCTTTCCGTTTTTATATATTTGTTTATATTCTTTTTCCTCTCTAAAAATATTTAATATTAACTTTTTAGATAATGCATTAACTACAGAAACTCCTACTCCATGTAAACCTCCAGATATTTTATATGAATCATTATCAAATTTACCTCCAGCGTGTAATACTGTCATAATTACTTCTGCTGCAGATATTCCTGCTTCTGGATGAATATCTACAGGCATTCCTCTACCATTATCATATACAGAAATAGAGTTATCTAATTCTATAGTAATATATATTTTTTTACAAAAACCAGATAATGCTTCATCAATAGAATTATCAATGATTTCAAATACCATATGATGTAATCCAGTACCATCTTCAGTATTACCTATATACATACCAGGTCTTTTTTTTACTGCATCAAGTCCTTTGAGTATTTTTATATTTGATGAATTATAAGAATTTGACATAAAATATTCCTTCCTAAATATATTTTAAATAATTTAAATATTCATTTAAAATATATTGTAAAAATAAAATTTTAAATTTATAAATTTATTGGCATAATAATATAAATAGATAAAAAATGATTCTTTTCCAAAATTTGCATTTTTGAATTTTTCTTAAATAAAGAAAAAGAAATATTTTCTTCTTTAAATACAGATAAAATATCTAACAAATAATATACATTTACTGTAATTTCAAAATTTTTTTTATTTTCAATTGTCTGGATTTTCTCTTTTATTTTTTCTTCTTGATTATTTGCAGTAATATTGCAAACATTATTTTTAATTTTAATTTTTACTCCATTAAATTTTTCATGACAAAAAATAGATGCTCGTAATAAAGATTTTTTTAATATATTTGCATTAATAGTGGTTTTATATTTTATTTTTTTTAATAAAACACTTATATAATCAGGAAATTTTCCTTCTAGTAATTTACTAATAAATATTATTTTACCAATATAAATACTAATATTTTTTTTTCCTATATATAAATTTATTTTTTTTTTACTATTTTGATTTAATATTTTATATAATTCTAGTATAGATTTTCTTGGTATAATTATATGATGATTTTTAAAAACATTTTTTATTTTTTTACTACATAGAGATAATCGAAAGCCATCAGTTGTTACAATAAAAAGAGTATTATTTTTAATTTCTAATAACATTCCATTAATATAATATCGTACATCAGCTAAACCCATAGAAAATTGTGTTTTAAAAATCATATATTTTAATTCATTTTCTATTAAACAAAAATTAATTTTATTTTTTTTTGAATTAATTTTTGGAAAATTTTCATATGGTAAAGTTGAAATAATGCATTTACTATTTTCAGTAAAAACATGCATTTTATATTTTATTAAAATAAATTTTATATTAGTATTTTTATTAATACTTCTGCAAATATTTAATAATTTACGCCCTGATAATGTTGTTTTACCATCTATAATGTTATATATTTTTTTAGTTTTAGTAATTATTTCTGTATCTAAATTTGTACTGGTTAAAAACAATTCACCATTATTAATTTCTATTAATATATTTTCTAAAATAGGATATTTTCTATTTTTAATTAATAAATTATTAATTATTTTTAAATGTTTAAGTAAGGTAATTTGATTTATAGTGAATTTCATAAATTTTATAATATTAGAATATTCTATAAATATTTATAATTTATTTTACAAATATTTAATTTTTTACATAATTAGTATTGTATCAATAATTTTATCATATATAGAAAAATATTTATATACAATATTTAATATTTCAAAAAGTTTATAAATTCTTTTTAAATAAAAATATTTTAAGATATAATACATAAAAATTACATAAATACTCTTATTTTAATTTTTAAATAATTTGTAAAATTTTATTATTTTTTATTGTATTTATCTTAATATATTACAATATGTTTAAATTATAACTGAATTTTAATTTTTAACAGGGGATATTATGAAAAGAACTTTTCAACCTTCTTTATTAAAAAAATTTCGCGTACATGGTTATCGTAGTAGAATGTCTACAAAAAATGGAAGACGTATTTTATCTAGAAGAAGAGCAAAATCAAGAATTCGTTTAAGTGTATCATCATAATGATTTTTGAAAATTCTAATAGTTTAGTAAAAAATACTTTTTCATTACAAAAAAAAAAAAAAATTATAAATCTTGTAGAATTTGATTATGTTTTCCAACAACCTAAAATTGTGAAAAATTTATATTTTACATTATTTAGTCGGAAAAATTTTTTAAATTACTCTCGTTTAGGTATTTTAGTTAATAAAAAAAATATAAAATATGCTTACTGTAGAAATTACATTAAACGTATAATTAAAGAAAAATTTCGAATTTATCAACATCAATTATTATTTTTAGATTTTATTATTGTAGTTAAAAAAATTATTGTTTTTAAAAAAAAAAAATTTATTAAAAATTTAGAAGAATTATGGTTTTTTTCTTATAATTTTTTATTAGATTAATTTTTTTAATCAATTTATTAGTTTGTATTATTTTAAAATAAATCTTTATATATTATATTATTCAATGAATTTAAGATATTGAATTTAAAATGTTATGTTTAATTTTACAAAATTTGTTAAAATGTAATTTATTACATTTTTTTGAATATAATTTACTAATTAAATAATATATGAGATCAATAACATGGGTGTTAAAAAGAAATTTTTTTTTGGATTTTTGTGTGTTTGGATATTATTTTTTTCAATAATTGCTACAACATATAAAAAAAACACATTTATTAATTTACCTACATATAATATAAATAATCATATAGATTTTTTTTTTAAAAAAATAATTTTACCAAATCAATTTAATTTATCAAAAATTTTTGTAACAACAGATGTATTAAAAGCGATAATTAATTTAAATGATGGACAAATTGAAAAATTAGACTTATTAAAGTACAAAAATAAATTAAATTCTCCAGATCCATTTTTTTTTTTAAAAAAACAAAATAATGCTATATATGTAGCTAATAGTTTTATTAAAAAAACAGATATTAAAAATAAAAATTTAGATCATAAACATATTAATTTTATTTCTCAAAAAGAAAATTTTATTTTAAATAAAAATAATTCAATATTAAGTATTCCTATTGTTTCATATTCTAATAAAGATTTTATCTATACTAAAACATTTATTTTTAAAAAAGGGGAATATTTAATTGAAATAAAACATAATATAAAGAATATTGTTAATAAACAATATAAATTTAATATATTTAATGAATTGCAAAAAAATTTTAAAAAAAAAGATGAATCTTTTTTTCTAAAAAAAATTGTTTTAAAACCATTTAAAGGAATTGCGTATTCGAATGAAATAGATAAATATAAAAAAATTAATTTTGAAAAAATTACATTTAAAGATAATACAAATATTTTAACAAAATCTGGCTGGATTTCGATTTTACAAAAATACTTTTTATCAGCTTGGATTCCTAATTCTGATGGAATTAAGGAAATGTATATTAAAAAAGATGATAATAATTTAATTTCTATTGGTTATATTTCTAAAGATATTTTAGTAAATTCAAAGTCACAAAATACAGTAAGTAGTTTTTTATGGATAGGTCCTAAAATACAAGATAAATTATCTTTATTAGCAAATAATTTAGATTTAACTATAGAATCAAGTTTTTTTTCTTTTATATCTAAACCATTATTTAATTTTTTAAATTTTTTATATAAATTTACAGGAAATTGGGGTTTAGCTATAATAAGTATAACTGTTATTATACGTTTAATGTTATATCCTTTTACAAAATCTCAATATGTTTCTATGTTAAAAATGCGAGCTTTACAACCAGATATTGATTTAATTAAAAAAAAATTTTCTACAAATAAACTAAAAATGAGTGAAGAATTATTATTATTATACAAGAAAAAAAAAATACATCCTTTAAGTGGTTTTTTACCATTATTAATTCAAATGCCTATTTTTTTATCTTTATATTATATGTTAAATTCTACCATTGAATTAAGGCATGCGCCTTTTTTTTGGTGGATACAGGATTTATCAGAAAGTGATCCTTTGTATTTATTACCGATATTTATGGGTATAAGTATGTGGTTAGTACAAAAAAATTCTTCTAATAACATTTCTGATCCATTGCAAAAAAAAATAATAAATATTTTACCTGTTTTTTTTACTTTTTTTTTCTTATGGTTACCTTCTGGTTTAGTGTTATATTATATTATTAGTAATATAATAACAATTGTTCAACATTCTTGGATTAAATTTATTTTATTAAAAAAATAATTTTTTAAAATATTATTTATAAGGAAATAATATGATTTTTGATGATACTATTGTAGCTTTAGTTACTCCATTTGGTAAAAGTGCAGTTGGAATTGTTCGAGTATCAGGAAAATTTAGTGCTTTAATAGCAAAAAAAATTTTAAAAATTATACCAAAACCTAAAATAGCTTCTTATTTACCATTTTTTGATTTATCAGGAAATATAATTGATAAAGGTCTTGCAATATGGTTTCCTAAACCTTATTCTTTTACTGGTGAAGATGTTTTAGAATTACAAGCACATGGAAGTCCCATTTTATTAAATTTATTAATTAATATTATTATAAGCATTAAAGGTGTTCGTATTGCTAAAAAAGGTGAATTTACTAAACGTGCATTTATTAATAATAAAATAAATTTATTACAAGCTGAAGCAATTGATGATTTAATTAATGCACAATCTGAAATGTCGTTAAAACTGGCTTTAAAATCTTTAAATGGTAATTTTTCTTATTATATTAATAAAATTATTAAAAAAATTATTATTTTTCGTGCTGATATTGAAGCCAGAATTGATTTTTTACATGATGAAGATAATTATTTTAATTATAAAAACATTGAAAATATTATTAATAAATTTATAATATCTTTAAAAAAAATAATAAATTTTTCAAAAAATAGTCAATTAATTCGTAATGGAATAAAATTAGTAATTTCCGGCCCTCCAAATTCAGGTAAATCTAGTTTGTTTAATATTTTATTGAAACAAAATAGATCAATTGTAACGAATATTAAAGGTACAACAAGAGATATTTTAAATGAAAATGTAAATATAAACAATATTTTATTTCAATTAATAGATACTGCAGGTATACATTTTACAAAAAATTTTGTTGAAAAAATTGGTATTCAACGTACTTTATTGGAAATTAAAAATGCTGATTTTGTTTTTTTTGTCGTAGATAGTATTAAAAATTATTTTAAACAATTAAATATAATTAAAAAATTTTTACCTTTTTTATTAAATAAAAAAAATTTTTTAGTTTTATGTAATAAATGTGATTTATTATCACTTGATTTAATTAACATAATGCAAAAAAAATATAAAAAAAATATTTTTATTTCAACACTAACTGGTTTTGGTTTAAAAAAAATTTATAAATTTTTATTTAAAAAAAGTAATTTTTTTACTTTTAATGAAAATAATTTTTTATTTCGTAATAGACATATTTTTTGTTTACAACATGCTATTAAAAATTTTAAAAAAATGAAAAAAAATTGGTTGTCACATAAAAATATCGAATTATTAGCTGAAGATGTACATATAGTGGAAAAAGTTTTAAATGAAATGAATGGATCAAATATTTCAAAAAAAATGATTTCATATATTTTTTCTAATTTTTGTATTGGTAAATAATTATTTAAAAATTTTTATTTTAAATAATATATTTTGCCCGAAGGCGGAATTGAACCGCCGACACGGGGATTTTCAGTCCACTGCTCTACCAACTGAGCTATTCGGGCAAGAATTACTATTGAAACATTAAATTATATAAAAAGTCAATATTTTTTTTTTTTTATGTAAAAATTAAATTTTTAACAAACCTTGAAATTTTTATAATTAACCCCAATATCATATTATTGAAGTTAATTTTTTTTATTTTATATATTTAATAAATTATAGATTATGATTAAATAACAAGAGGAATTATATAATGAAAATTCGCCCATTACACGATCGTGTTATAGTCGAACGAAAAGAAGTAGAAGAAAAATCTGCTGGTGGAATTGTACTTACTGGTTCTGCTGCAAACAAATCTACTCGCGGTACTGTTATATCAGTAGGAAAGGGTCGTATTTTAGATAATGGTTCTCTAAAACCTTTAGATGTTAAAATTGGCGATGTAGTGATTTTTAATGAAGGATATAATGCGAAAATTGAAAAAATTGATCACAAAGAGTTTTTGATTCTTAATGAAAGTGATATTTTAGCCATTGTAGAAGAATAAGATTATAAATTTTTATTAACAAGTTAGATGCATTTAAAGGAAATTGAATATATGGCAGCTAAAGATGTGAAATTTGGTAATGAAGCGCGCATTAAAATGCTTCGTGGAGTAAATGTATTAGCAGATGCAGTAAAAGTTACTTTAGGTCCTAAAGGAAGAAATGTAGTTTTAGATAAATCTTTTGGAGCTCCAAGCATAACTAAAGATGGTGTATCTGTTGCTCGTGAAATTGAATTAGAAGATAAATTTGAAAATATGGGCGCACAAATGGTTAAAGAAGTAGCGTCTAAAGCTAACGATGCTGCAGGTGATGGTACTACAACAGCTACATTATTAGCACAATCTATAGTAAATGAAGGTTTAAAAGCTGTTGCTGCAGGCATGAATCCTATGGATTTAAAAAGAGGTATAGATAAAGCAGTAATTAATGCAGTAGAAGAATTACGTAATTTATCTGTTCCTTGCTCTGATTCTAAAGCTATTACACAAGTTGGAACAATTTCTGCAAATGCAGATGAAAAAGTAGGTGTTTTAATTGCAGAAGCTATGGAAAAAGTAGGTAATGATGGAGTTATTACTGTTGAAGAAGGAACTGGTTTACAAAATGAATTAGAAGTAGTTAAAGGAATGCAATTTGATAGAGGGTATTTATCTCCTTATTTTATTAACAAACCTGATTCAGGTTTAGTAGAATTAGAAAATCCTTATATTTTAATGGCTGATAAAAAAATTTCCAATGTTAGGGAATTATTACCTATATTAGAAGCAGTTGCAAAAGCAGGTAAACCTTTATTAATTATTTCAGAAGACTTAGAAGGTGAAGCATTAGCTACATTAGTAGTAAATTCTATGCGTGGAATAGTTAAAATTGCTGCGGTAAAAGCTCCAGGTTTTGGTGATCGCAGAAAATCGATGTTACAAGATATTTCAATTTTAACAGGTGGTTCTTTAATTTCTGAAGAATTAGCTATGGAATTAGAAAAATCTACTTTAGAAGATTTAGGTCAAGCAAAACGTGTTGTAATAACTAAAGAAAACACGACTATAATCGGTGGTATAGGTGAAAAACATTCTATACATAGTCGTATTAATCAAATACGTCAACAAATACAAGAAGCTACTTCTGACTATGATAAAGAAAAATTAAATGAAAGATTAGCGAAACTTTCTGGTGGTGTAGCAGTTTTAAAAGTAGGTGCAGCTACAGAAGTAGAAATGAAAGAAAAAAAAGCAAGAGTAGAAGATGCTTTACATGCTACTAGAGCAGCTGTAGAAGAAGGTGTTGTACCTGGAGGGGGAGTTGCATTAGTAAGAGTAGCAGAAAAAATATCAACCATTACAGGGCAAAATGAAGATCAAAATGTAGGTATTCGTGTTGCTTTACGTGCAATGGAAGCTCCATTACGTCAAATAGTAGCTAATTCCGGTGAAGAACCATCAGTGGTAACTAATAATGTTAAAGATGGGAAAGGTAATTATGGTTATAATGCCGCTACTGATGAATATGGTGATATGATTAATTTTGGTATTTTAGATCCTACAAAAGTTACTAGATCAGCTTTACAATATGCCGCTTCAGTTGCTGGTTTAATGATTACCACAGAATGTATGGTAACAGATTTATCTAAAGAAGATAAATCAGATATAACAAATAACCCTTCTGCTAATGGTGGTATGGGTGGTATGGGTGGAATGATGTAAGTAATAATTTTTATATATATAATATAATTAATTATATAAAAATTTTGTCATCCCGAATACAATCGGGATGACTTTATACTTTTATACTATTTATTAAGGTTTTAAAAATGAAACTCTCTTTTTCAAATAATTTTAAATGCGGTAGAAAAATACTTTATAAATCTGAACCTTATTTAATTGAATATAGTGAATTTATTAAACCTGGAAAAGGTAGAGCGTTTGTACGTTTAAAATTAAGACGTTTATTAACTGGCACATTAATTAATATAACTGTTAAATCTTCTAAGCTTTTACCTTCTGCTAATATAGTTAAGCGTAAATATATATATTTATTTAATGATAATATAGTTTGGCATTTTATGGATCCAAAAAATTTAAATCAAATCACTATAGAAAAAAATATTGTTGCAAATAGTAAAAAATGGTTATTAGCAGAAGATACATGTAAAATTTTATTGTGGAATAATAAACCTATTTCTGTAATTTTAAATAATTTTGTGCAAATAAAAGTTATTAAGAATTCTTTAAAAATACAACAAGATGAATTATTATCTAATAATAAAATAGTTAAACTAATAACTAATACTTTAATTAAAGTACCTTTATTTATACAAGTTGGTGATATTATAAAAGTAGATACACGTACTGAAACATATGTTTCAAGAATCCGTTAATTTTTATTTTGTATATTTTAGTGTTTTATTTTTCATGTCCTGTAATATTTCTTCTAAAACTTTCCCATGTAAAATTAATCCATATACTATTACCTAATCGCATTCTATCAATTACTCTATCTCCTAAAAGTAACTGCATTCTTTTATAATTTAAATTAGATAACATACCTGTAGGTTTTTTAGAAGATGAACGTCTATCTATAATTTGATTAAGAATTACTTTTTCATATCTAGATTCAATTTGAATGCCAATTTCATCTATTATCAAAAGATCTATTTCACTTATTTTTTTTAATAATTCCGCTTCTGTTATTTTACTTTTATTATGAAATGTGTTTTTTATATTAGACATTAAATCTGCTACTGTTATTATTAAAACTTTTTTTCCTTGTTCAATTAAATATTTTCCTATTGCTGATGCTAAATGATTTTTTCCTGTCCCAGGTTTTCCTGAAAATATAAAACTAGAAATGTTTTTATTAAATTTTTGTGCATAATTTTTAGCTGCTAAAACTGCTTTTTTTTGACCTTGATGTTGTATTTTATAATTTTCAAATGAACAATTAGTATATAATTTTTTAATTCCTGATTTTTGTAATAATTTTTTAATTTTTGTTTTCTTATTATTTTGCATTACATATGTTGAAGATATTTTTTCTTGTTTTTTATGCCATAAAAGTAATTCTTTTTCATTTTTAAATTTTGGTTTAATATTTTTAGGTATTAACCTTTTAAATCTCTCAATAAACTTCATATATTCATGCATTTTATTTCTCAATTTTTGATAATTTATATATTAATAATATCTAATATTTTAAATTTTTAATATAATATATTATATTAAGTGTTATATTTTTAATTTTAAATAATATTAATATAATATTTTAAAAATTATTTTATAAAATTTTTTAATACTTTAAATATTAAATTTATTTACATATATATATATAAAACGATAAATTTTTATATGTTTTTTTTTTATATAAAAACCATTTTTTTGGAATAATGATATTTTTATTATATGTAGATTTTTCAATATATATAATTGAATCTTTTCGTATCCAATTATTTTTTTCTATTAAAAAAATTACTTTTTGTAATATATTTTTTTTAAATGGCGGGTCTAAAAAAATTATATCATAAACAAATCCTTTTTTATTTAACCAATTTAATGTATTTGTTTTAATTATTTCAATATTTTTTAATTTTAATAACTTTATTTTTTTTTTAATTTGTAAAAAAAAATGTTGGTTTTTTTCTAATAATGTTACATATTTTGCGTAATTTATAGCAGCATTGATTCCTAATGCACCAGATCCTGCAAAACAATCTAAACAAGAAGCATTTATAATTTTTGGTTTTAACCAACTAAATAAAATTTTTTTTGTTAAACTTGTTGTAGGTCTTAATTCTTTTTTTTTATATTTAAATAAATTCATTTTTAAAATTTTTTGTTTATTAATAAAAATAATTAAATATTATAATAATTTATATAAATGTATTTAATAATATTTAAAAATTAAATTATTTATTTGATAATTTATATAATTATAATTAAATTTTAAAATTTATTTAATTTATATTAATTATTATATTAAATATTATTCTATTAATAGGTTTTGCACTTATGAACAAAAAAAAATCTTTTTTTGATTGGTTATTTAAAAAAAAAAAAAAGAAATCATTAGATATAAAAAAACAAAGTATTAAAAAAAAAAAAAATTTATATTCAAAATTAAATAATATTACTAATAATATTTTTAAAAAAATCAAACATTTTTTTTCAAATAATAATCTTGATAAAAATTTTTTTAAAAAATTAGAAGAAGAGTTAATTTTATCAGATTTTGGTGTAAAATTTTCTAAAAAAATAATAAATAAAGTACGTGTACAAGTTAATTCACAATGTATAACTGAAGTTGATAATGCTTATTTAATTTTTCAGAATATTTTAAAAAAAATTTTGTCAAAATCCCCTCCTTATGAAAATAATATTAATAATAAACCACATATAATATTAATTGTAGGTAGTAATGGTGTTGGAAAAACAAGTGCAATTGGTAAATTAACTAAAAAATATATTAATTCTGGACATTCTGTTGTCTTAGCTGCAGGGGATACATTTAGACCTGGAGCAGTAGATCAATTAAAAAAATGGGGAAAAATTAATTCTGTTCCAGTAATTTCACAATTATTAGGTGCAGATTCAGCTTCTGTTATTTACGATACTATTCAATCAGCAAAAGCAAAAAAAATTGATGTTGTTATAGCAGATACTGCTGGTCGATTACACAATAAAATAAGTTTAATGCAAGAATTAAAAAAAATAGTTTCTGTTATTAAAAAAATTGATAAAAACGCTCCACATGAAATTCTTTTAGTTTTAGATGCAACTAATGGTCAAAATTCTATTTTACAAACTAAAACTTTTAATAAATATCTAAATATAAATGGTATAATATTAACTAAATTAGATGGAACAGCTAAAGGTGGAGTGATATTTTATATAATACAAAAATTTTCTATACCAATTAATTATATTTCTGTGGGTGAAAATATAGATGATTTTTATTCTTTTAAAAATAAAAATTATTTAGATAATTTTTTTTTTAAAAAATAATATTTTTTAATATTTTTTAAAATTTTTAGTTTAGATTGGAAATCTGTACTTTATATATATTAAAAATTTATAAAATAAATATATATAATTCAATGTTTTAATAATAATTTTATTCACAGGATTTGCAAAATGCCAGTATTTCATGAAATAAAATGCATTGAAGTACCTACTTTAGGTAATTTAAATGCATATATAAGAGCTACAAATATCTGGCCTTTATTATCATTTGATGAAGAGCAATTATTATCTAAAAAGTTTTATAGATATGGTGATTTATATTCAATAAGAATTTTAATTTTATCACATTTACGTTTTGTAGTACATATTACAAAAAGTTATTATAATTATGGTTTATTACATAGTGATTTAATTCAAGAAGGTAATATTGGTTTAATGAAAGCAATACGCAAATTTAATCCTTATATTGGTGTTCGTTTAGTTTCTTTTGCTGTACATTGGATTAAATCAGAAATTCATGAATATGTTTTACGCAATTGGAAAATTGTTAAAGTAGCTACTACTAAATCTCAAAGAAAATTGTTTTTTAATTTAAGAAAAAAAAAAAAAAAAATTGGTTGGCTTGGAATTTTAGAATTAAAAATAATAGCAAAGAGTTTAGGTGTCAATAGATTAGATGTAAAAGAAATGGAACAAAGGATGTTTACACAAGATGTTAATTTACCTATATCACTTAATAATTTAATAAAAGAAAAAAATACAATGGTTACAATTAGATATTTAAAAGATGGAAGATCAAATTTTGCGAATGGTTTTGAAAAAGAAAATTGGTATAAACACATTAAAAATAAATTAATTATAGCATTATCATATTTAGATGAAAGAAGTCGAAATATTATTAATTCTCGTTGGTTAAATCGTAATAATAGAAAAATTACTTTACAAAAGATAGCTAATTATTATGGTATTTCAGCAGAAAGAGTAAGGCAATTAGAACAAAATGCAATAAAAAAATTACGTATTTTTATAAATAATTAAATGTATTAAAACTGTTTTTTTTTTTATCTATTGTATAGTTATATGAATGTAATTTTATAAATTTTATCAATTCTTTAATTATTGGTTGTTCATGTTCATCATAACGAATTGCAGCATATAATCTATTCCATAAACCATTTCCTATTTTTTTTGTAGATATAACTCCTTTTTCTTCAAAATATCTAATAACCCAATGTGGCAAAGCAGATATCCCCATATTTGCAGAAACCATTTGAATTAATAACAAAGTGTTATTTACATTTTTAAATATTGGAATAATACCTGAAGGTTTTAAAAATTTTTTCCATATATCTAAACGGTGTAATTGGATTGGATAAATCATAAATATTTCATGTTTTAAATCTTTTGCCTTTAATATATTCTTATTTTTTTGAAGTACGTGATTATTTGAAAAAATTAATCTTATTTCAAAATCAAATATAGGTAGATAAAATAAATTACTTTTTGGTAATATATCTGAAGTTAATACTATATCTATATCACCTTTTTGTAAAGCAGATTGTGGATTAAAAATGTTATTTGATTGAAAATCTAACATTATATTTGGCCATTTTTTTTTGAATGAATTAAAAGCTGGTATAATCCAATGAATACAGCTATGATATTCTATAGCGATTTTTATTTTTTTAGAAATATTGTTTACACATTTTTTTATTGTTTTATTAATTATAGGTAATATTTTTTTTGCTAATTTTAATAATCTTTTACCTTGTATAGTAAATTTTATTGGTTTGCTATTTCTAATAAATATTTTAAAACCTAATTTTGATTCAATATTTTTAAATTGATGTGATAAAGCAGATTGTGTTTTATGTAATTGCACTGCAGTGGCAGCTATTGATCCGTTTTTTTTAAGTATAGTTAATGTTTTTAAATATTTTATTTCAATCATGATTTTTTTTAATTTTATTAATTAATAATTTACATATTTTTATTATATATTAATTTATAATTATAAATTATATTTACTGATGTTAAATAAAAACTTGTTTTTTTGTTTAGAATTAATTATATTTTTATTTGAGAAAATAATATGGCTTTTAAAAATCATATACTTGGTTTTCCAAGAATTGGATTAAATAGAGAATTAAAATTTGCTCAAGAAAAATATTGGGCGGGTTTAATTAATAAAAAAAAATTATTTGCAGTAGGTAGTGAAATTCGTAAAAAAAATTGGAAAATACAATATGATAGTGGATTAGATTTTATCTCAGTTGGAGATTTTTCTTGGTATGATCATGTTTTAAATACGAGTATGTTATTAGGTAATATACCTTTAAGACATCAAAAAAAAAACGAAAATATAATTAATATAGATACTTTATTTCGCGTGGCGCGTGGTTTTACTTCATATGGTGATTCTATACCTGCTTCAGAAATGACCAAATGGTTTAATACTAATTATCATTATATTGTACCAGAATTTTATAAAAATCAAGTTTTTAAATATTCTTGGAACCAATTATTAAATGAAGTAGATGAAGCTTTATCTTTAGGTTATAATATAAAACCTATTCTTTTAAGTCCTTTAACTTATTTATGGTTAGGTAAAATTAAAGGAGAAAATTTTAATAAATTAGATTTATTAAAAAAAATACTACCAATATATAAATTTTTATTAAATGAATTTAAAAAAAGAAATATTTCTTGGGTACAGATAGATGAACCAATATTGTCTTTAGATTTACCTGAAAATTGGAAAAATGCATTTTTATATACATATAATGAATTATCTGGTTCAATTAAAATATTATTAACAACATATTTTGAACAAATTAATCATAACATAGATATAGTTAAAAAATTACCTATTCAAGGATTGCATTTGGATTTAGTATATGGTAAATATGATTTATCACTTTTACATGAATATATTCCTAAAAATATTTTATTATCATTTGGTATAATAAATGGAAGAAATATTTGGCGAGCTGATTTAATATATTGGTTTAAAATGTTATATCCAATTATTAATATAAGAAAAAATTTTTGGATTGGTCCTTCTTGTTCTTTTTTACATGTGCCTATTGATATTTCTTATGAAAATAATTTAAATCAAAGTATATCTAAATGGTTTGCATTTGCTGTGCAAAAATGTTTTGAATTGAATTTATTAAAAGATGCTCTAAATACAAATAATATATATGAAATTGAAAAATATAGTAAGATCATTCATAGTCATGCTAATACTCAAAAAATTCATAATAAAGATATACAAAAACGTTTAAGTAAATTAAATAGTTCACATTTTAAAAGAAAAAATATATATAAAATAAGAAAAGAAAAACAAAAAAAAAAATTTAATTTACCGTTATTACCAACTACTACTATTGGTTCTTTTCCACAAATTAAAGCAATACGTAAATTAAGATTAGATTATAAACTTAAAAACATTACTAAAGAATATTATAATAAAGAAATATCACAATATATTGTTAAAATTATTAAATTACAAGAAAAATTAGGTTTAGATGTTTTAGTACATGGCGAACCAGAAAGAAATGATATGGTTGAATACTTTAGTGCATATATGGATGGTTTTGTTTTTACTACTAATGGTTGGGTGCAAAGTTATGGTTCACGTTGTGTAAAACCTCCAATTATAGTTGGAGATATTAATAGAAAGAAACCTATTACAATTAAATGGTCTAAATTTGCTCAATCATTAACTAACAAACCTGTTAAAGGTATGTTAACTGGTCCAGTTACAATATTGTGTTGGTCATTTCCTAGAGAAGATATTTCTAAGAATTAATTGCTCAACAAATTGCATTAACTTTACGTGATGAAGTGAAAGATTTAGAATCTAAAGGAATAAATATTATTCAAATTGATGAACCAGCTTTAAGAGAAGGGTTGCCTATTCGAAAAAAAGATTGGGGTAATTACTTATCTTGGGCAGTAAATTCTTTTCGTTTAATGTCATCTGGTGTAAAAGATACTACACAAATCCATACACATATGTGTTACTGTGAATTTACTGATATTATGAGATCTATATCAGATTTAGATGCTGATGTTATTACTATTGAAACATCTCGTTCAAATATGGATTTATTAGATTCATTTCAAGAATTTCAATATCCAAATGATATTGGACCTGGAGTTTATGATATTCATTCACCTAACATTCCTACTGTTAAATCTATTCAAATATTGATTAAAAAAGCTATAAATTATATTTCAGTTAAAAAATTATGGATTAATCCAGATTGTGGTTTAAAAACTAGAAATTTTAATGAAACTATATTAGGTTTACAAAATATGATGAAAGCAACAAGAAAAATAAGAAATATATTGTAATTAATTAAATCTTGCAAGAATATGTGATTTATTCTTGTAAGACATTATTATTCAAATAACTTGATATAATATTAAATAAATAACAAATAAAAAATATAATTATTAAAATAATATATTATTTTATTTAAAATTTAAAAATATAAATGCTTATATAAAATACTATATATTATAAATTTATTTATAAAAATTATAATAATTTTAAATATTCTTGTATTAATGTTTAAAATGACGTGTATATGTAAAAATCATTGCAATGTTATTATCATTAGCAGCTTTAATAACTTCATTATCACGTATAGAACCACCAGGTTGTATTATACAACTTATTTTTTTTGAAGCAATTTCATCAATACTATCCCGAAAAGGAAAAAAAGCGTCAGAAGCTAATACATTTTTTTTTAAATTTTTTTTAAGTTGTTTTGCTTTCATATGTGCAACTTTTATAGCATCTATTCTACTAGTTTGACCAGATCCTATAGCGGTAGTTATTAGATTTTTTACATATATTACAGAATTAGATTTTGTAAATTTTACTATTTTCCAAGCAAATATTAAATCTTTGATTTCTTTTTTTGTTGGTTTTTTGTAAGTAACAAATTTACATGTGTTAATATCTATATTTATATTATCTTTTGTTTGTAGTAGAAATTTACCATTTATAGATCGTATTTCTAATTCGTTTTTTAAAATATTCGTTCTTTTTTTTTTGTAAATGAGAACTCTTATATTTTTTTTATTTTTAATAATATTTCTTGCTTTATTTGAAATTTTTGGAGCAATAATTATTTCTAAAAATTGCTTATTTAAGATGTATTGTATTGTTTGAGAATTCACTTTTTCATTAAGTGCTATAATTCCTCCAAAACATGAAATTGGATCTGTTTTATAAGCATTTTTATATGCTTGCAAAAGATTCTTTCCTATTGCAACTCCACATGGATTACCATGTTTTACTATTACACATCCAAATTTTTGAATTGTTTGTACACAATCACAGGCAATTTCAGCATCAGATATATTATTATAAGATAATTTTAAACCTTGTATTTGTTTATAAAATAAAATAGGTTTTTTTTTAATTATTTTTTTATCAATATATAAAGCTGATTTTTGATGTTTATTTTCACCGTATCTTAAATTTTTTTGTTTAATTAAATGTATTTTTATTTTTTTTGGAAATATTTTATCAACATTTTTTTTATTTTTACAAATAATATTTAAAATTTTCATGTCATATGAAATATTATATTTGAAAGCTTTTATAGCTAGTTTTAAATGTTTATTGTTATTTATATATATATCGTGTTGTATATGATTAATTATCTTAATGTAATCTTTTATCTTTGTAATAATTATTTTTTTTTTGTAATTTTTTACTGCCGCTCTTATTATTGAAGGCCCTCCTATATCGATATAATTTGCAATAGTTTTTAAATATTTTTTTTCATTTTTTTTTGGTAATTTATAAAAATTTACTATAATTAAATCAAATTTTTTTATTTTGTATTTTTTTATTAAATTTAATTCTACGGAGCTTTTTGCTAATAATCCTCCATAAATTTTAGGATGTAATGTTTTTATTTTACCTTCTAATATTTCTGGAAATTGAATGTAATCAGAGATATTAGTAACTTTTATTTTTTTTTTTTTTAATATATTAGCTGTTCCTTGAGTAGCAAATAATTTTATTTTTTTTTGTATAAGTTTGCGTGCCATCATTGTTATTTTTTTTTTATTAGATACACTTATTAATGCTGTTTTTATTTTTTTTATTTTCATTTTGTGTTTATTATTTTATAAATATCATTAAAGTAATTTAAATTTTTTTGATGCTATATGTCTTAATTAAAATTATATTTTTTATTTTTATAAATATATTTCATTACATTAAATTAGTATATTTATATATTTAATTTTGCTATATTTTATATTGTTAAATATTTAAAATACGTAAAATTTTTTTTATTTAATGTTTAGAATATTTTTTTATTATTTTTTTTAAATTTGTTAGTATTTTATTTATTTTAAATAATTAAATTTAATACTTAGTATCATTTTTTTAATAATTCTTTAATAATATTAAATTTTTTATAATAATTTTAGTTGAATTCTTTAGAACATTTTTTAAATTTTATATGTTTAATTTTTAATTTATTTTGTTATTTTATAATATGTAATTACGTATTTTTAAAAAAAATTATTATAATTAATATTTCGCAGATATAATAATTTAATTATATGCAGTATATTAAAATTTATTTAATATACTGTAATAAATGTATTTTATATATTTAAATTATGAAATTTTAAATCTTTATTAAAATATGTCATAATTTTTTAAGCGGGGTTTTTTTTAATAGATTTTTTTTGAGATTTCGTAATCTTATTTTTCTTTTTGTTAATCTTTCTTTATGATAAGCATATCCAGTTCCAGCTGGTATTAATCTACCAACTATCACATTTTCTTTTAAACCTCTTAATTCATCTATTTTTCCAGCTACAGCTGCTTCAGTTAATACTCGAGTGGTTTCTTGAAAGGATGCTGCAGATATAAAAGAATTTGTTGCAAGTGAAGCTTTAGTAATTCCAAGTAGATTTCTTAAAAATAAAATTTTATTTTTTCCTTGTTTTTCAAGTTTTTTATTAGTTTTTTGTATTTTAGAATATTCTATTTGCTCACCTTCTAAAAATTTAGAATCACCTCCATGAATAATTGTACCTTTTCTTAACATTTGTCTAATAATTACTTCTATGTGTTTGTCGTTTATTTTTACACCTTGTAAACGATATACTTCTTGTACTTCATGTACAATGTATTCTGTAACAGCTTGAACTCCTCTTAAACGTAATATATCATGTGGTGATTCAGGTCCTTCTGCTATATTATCTCCTTTTGTTACTTTTTCTCCTTCAAATACATTTAATTGCTTCCATTTGGGAATCATAATTTCATATACATTATTTTTTATAGTTGTAATTATTAATCTTTTTTTACCTTTTGTTTCTTTTCCAAAAGATATTATACCACTTTTTTCAGCTAAAATTGCAGTTTCTTTGGGTTTTCGAGCTTCAAAAAGATCTGCTACTCTTGGTAAACCTCCAGTAATATCTTTCGTTCCAATAGATTCTTGAGGTATTCTTGCTAATACATCTCCAGAATGAATTCGAGTATTATTTTCTAAATTAATTATAGCATTTCCTGGCAAGAAATATTGTGCAGGTACATCTGTTCCAGGAATTAAAATATTTTCGTTATTTTTATTTATTATTTTTAATGCTGGTCGAAGTTCTTTCCCTAAAGTATTTCGTTCAGATGTATGTAATACTATAATAGAAGTTAAACCTGTTAATTCATCTGTTTGTTTTATTACACTTTGATTGTTTATTATATCAATGAATTTTAAATATCCGTTTACTTCAGTGATAATTGGAGTAGTATGTGGATCCCATTCAGCCACTATTTCACCTGAAAAAACTTTTTCACCATCTTTTTTATTCATAATTGAACCATATGGAACTTTATAACTTTCTTTAATTCTTCCATATTGATCTATTATATTTAATTCTACATTTCTTGCAGTAATTACTATTTTTTTTGAATTATTAATAACATATTTAACATTATTTAATTTTATTATACCATCATTTTTAATTTGTATATTTGTTTCTGTTGCGGATCTTGATGCAGCTCCTCCAATATGAAAAGTACGCATAGTAAGTTGTGTACCAGGTTCTCCTATAGATTGCGCTGCAATTACACCAATTGCTTCACCTTGATTAATAAGTTTACCTCTAGCTAAATCTCTTCCATAACAATATGCACATATTCCAAAATCTGTTTCACAATGTACAACGGATCTAACTTTAACTGTATCAATTGAATTCTGTTCTAATAAATCACAGTATTTTTCATTTAATAATGTGTTTTTTTTAATAATAATTTGATTTGAAAAATTATTATATATATTTTCTACAGTTACGCGTCCTAAAACTCTGTCTTTTAGAGTTTCTTTTATATTTCCGCCTTCTATAATAGGATGCATTATAATGCCATCATTTGTTCCGCAATCTGTTTCGGTTATTACTAAATCTTGTGCAACATCAACTAACCTTCTAGTTAAATAACCTGAATTAGCTGTTTTTAATGCAGTATCTGCTAAACCTTTTCTAGCTCCATGTGTAGAAATAAAATATTGTAAAACATTTAATCCTTCTCTAAAATTTGCTATAATAGGTGTTTCAATTATTGATCCATCTGGTTTAGCCATCAAACCACGCATACCAGCTAATTGTCTAATTTGAGCCTCTGAACCTCTAGCTCCTGAATCTGCCATCATGAATATGCTATTAAAAGATTTTTGTGGTTTTTGTATTTCTGTAGGATATTTATCCATTTCTGTAGATAAATTTTTCATCATAGCATTAGATATTTTTTCATTTGCATTTGTCCATAGATCGATTATTTTATTATATTTTTCTCCAGAAGTAACTAAACCAGATTTAAATTGTTCTTGTATTTCGGATACTTCAATATTTGTTTTGTTTATAATTTCATTTTTTTGATTTGGTATAACTATATCATTAATTCCAACTGATACGCCAGATTTAGCAGCATAGTAAAACCCAGTGTACATAATTTGATCTGCAAAACGTACTGTTTTTTTTAATCCTAATGAGCGATAACAAATATTTAACATATCTGAAATAGTTTTTTTTCCTAATGTTTTATTAATTAAATTAAAAGATAAGCCTTTAGGAACTATCATCCATAATATTGCTCTACCTATAGTTGTGTTTATTATTTTTATGTTTGATGAAAATTTGTTTTTTTTTATTTTTTCATACTCTTTTATTCGTACTTTTACTAAAGTATGTAATTTTACTAAATTGGAATAATATGCTTTTTCTGCTTCCTGTGGGCTATTTAATAACATTCCTTCGCCTTTACTATGTCTTTTTTTTCTAGTCATATAATATAAACCTAATACAACATCTTGCGAAGGTACTATAATTGGTTCACCATTAGCAGGAGATAAAATATTATTTGTTGACATCATTAATGCTCTAGCTTCTAATTGTGCTTCTAATGTTAACGGCACATGTACTGCCATTTGATCACCATCAAAATCTGCATTATATGCAGCACATACTAAAGGATGTAATTGTATTGCTTTTCCTTCTATTAAAATTGGTTCAAAAGCTTGTATACCTAACCTATGTAATGTTGGTGCGCGGTTTAAAAGCACAGGATGTTCTTTAATTACTTCATCTAAAATATCCCAAACTACTGATTCTTCTTTTTCAACCATTTTTTTAGCAGATTTAATAGTGGTTGCTAAATTACGAACTTCTAATTTTCCATAGATAAATGGTTTAAATAATTCTAATGCCATTTTTTTTGGTAAACCACATTGATGTAAATGCAAATGTGGGCCGACAGTAATTACTGATCGACCTGAATAATCTACTCTTTTTCCTAATAAATTTTGACGAAATCGACCTTGTTTTCCTTTAATCATATCTGCTAAAGATTTTAATGGTCTTTTATTAGATCCAATTATTGCTTTTCCTCTTCGACCATTATCTAATAAAGCGTCTACAGATTCTTGTAACATTCGTTTTTCATTACGTATTATGATATCTGGTGCTGTTAGTTCTAATAATCTTTTTAAACGATTATTACGATTTATTACTCTTCTGTATAAATCATTTAAGTCCGATGTTGCAAATCTACCACCATCTAATGGAACTAATGGTCTTAAATCTGGCGGTAATACAGGTAAAGTTGTTAAAATCATCCATTCAGGTTTATTTTTTGAATGAATAAAATCATCTAATAGTTTTATTCTTTTGTTTATTTTTTTTCTTTTAGTTTCTGAATTTAAATCTATTATTTTTTTTTTAAGTATTTTTATTTCTTTAATTAGATTTATATTTTTTAATAAATCTTGAATTGCTTCTGCTCCCATTTTTGCACTAAATTCATCACCAAATTCTTCTAAAAAGTCTAAATATTGTTCCTCAGTTAAAATTTGTTGTTTTTCTAAATTTGTCATTCCTGGATCTATTACAATATATGATTCAAAATATAATACACGTTCTATATCTCTTAAAGACATATCTAATAATAAACCAATTCTCGAAGGAAGAGATTTAAGAAACCATATATGTGCAACAGGTGAAGCTAATTCAATATGCCCCATTCTATCACGTCGAACTTTATTTTGTGTTACTTCAACTCCACATTTTTCACAAATGATACCTCTATGTTTTAAGCGTTTATATTTTCCGCATAAACATTCATAATCTTTTACTGGTCCAAAAATACGCGCACAAAATAATCCATCTCTTTCAGGTTTAAATGTTCTATAATTAATTGTTTCTGGTTTTTTTACTTCACCAAAAGACCAAGATTTTATTTTTCTTGGTGATGCTAAAGTTATTTTTATAGCATCAAAGTCATGGTTTTTTTTTTGTTTTTTTAAAAATTTTAATAGATCTTTCACGGATTGCTTCCCGTTAGAATGAAACATTATAAAAAATTTTACAATGATTATAATTAATATGGATGTGAGTTTATTTTTAATTGTCTTCTAATTCTATATTAATACCTAAAGAACGAATTTCTTTTAATAATACATTAAAAGATTCTGGCATTCCAGGTTCCATTTGGTGATTACCATCAACTATATTTTTATACATTTTTGTTCTTCCATCGACATCATCAGATTTTACAGTTAACATCTCTTGTAAAGTATATGACGCTCCGTATGCTTCTAAAGCCCAAACTTCCATTTCTCCAAATCTTTGTCCACCGAATTGCGCTTTACCGCCTAATGGTTGTTGTGTAACTAAACTATATGAACCAGTAGATCTAGAATGCATTTTATCGTCTACTAAATGATTTAATTTCAACATGTACATGTATCCTACAGTAACTGGTCTTTCAAATTTTTCTCCCGTTCTTCCGTCAAATAATGCGATTTGTCCGGATTCAGGAATATCTGCAAGTTTTAATAATTCTTTTATTTCTTTTTCTTGTGCTCCATCAAATACTGGTGTAGCAGTAGGAAGCCCTTGTTTTAAATTTTCAGCTAAACATAAGATTTCTTTGTCAGAAAATTTATTTAAATCAACTTTTTGATAAACTTTGTTTCCTATATTATAAGCGCTTTGTATAAAATTTCGTAATAATGATATTTTTTTATTATATTTTAAAATATTATTAATTTTTTCGCCAATTCCTTTCGCAGCCATTCCTAAATGTGTTTCTAAAATTTGTCCTATATTCATTCTTGAAGGCACGCCTAATGGATTTAATACAATATCAACTGGTACTCCGTTAATATCATATGGCATATCTTCTACAGGATTTATTTTAGATATCACACCTTTATTTCCATGTCTTCCAGCCATTTTATCGCCAGGTTGTATATAACGCTTTACAGCTAGATGTATTTTTACTACTTTTAAAATACCAGGAGTTAAATCATCACCATGTATGATTTTTTTTTTTTGTACTTTTAATTGTTTATCAAAATTATATTTTAATTTTTTATATTGTACAATTAATTTTGAAAATATTGCTTGTTGTGTTTTTTTATACAGTTTAATTGTCAACCATTTTTCTGGTAGCATGGTTGCTAAAAAATTCTCATTAATGTTAGATAATATAAGTATTTTTTTAATTCGTTGAAATATACTAAATTCTAAAATTTTTAATTCTTCTTTAAGTTCTTTTTGGGTTTTTTTGTACTGCATATTTTCAATTTCTATTGTTCTTGTATCTTTAGTTAATCCATCTCTTGTAAAAACTTGCACATCTATTACAGTTCCAGATATTCCACTTGGCACACGTAAAGACGTGTCTTTTACATCTGAAGCTTTTTCCCCAAATATCGCACGTAATAATTTTTCTTCCGGAGTTAATTGTGTTTCTCCTTTAGGGGTTACTTTTCCTACTAATATCTCTCCACTAACTACTTCTGCTCCAATGTAAACTATTCCTGATACATCTAATTTAGATAAAGAAGCTTCTGGAATATTAGGTATATCTGCTGTTATTTCTTCTATTCCTAATTTTGTATCTCTACAAATGCATGATAATTCTTGAATATGTATACTAGTAAATCTATCTTCTTGCATAACTCTTTCAGAAATTAAAATAGAATCTTCAAAATTATATCCATTCCAAGGCATAAAAGCTACTCGCATATTTTGTCCTAATGCTAATTCTCCTAGATCTGTTGATGGTCCGTCTGCAATTACATCACCAAATTTTATTTCATCACCTATTTCAATACATGGTTTTTGATTAATACAAGTATTTTGATTAGAACGTGCGTATTTTGTTAAATGATAAATATCAATTCCTGCTTCTTCAGAGTACATTTCGTCTTCATTTACTTGAACTATTATTTTAGATGAATCTGCATATTGTATAATCCCTCCCCTTTTTGCAATTATTGTAACTCCAGAATCTATAGCAGCAATTCTTTCCATTCCAGTTCCAACTAATGGTTTATCTGATTTTAAAGTTGGAACTGCCTGCCTTTGCATGTTTGCGCCCATTAATGCTCTATTTGCGTCATTGTGTTCTAAAAAAGGTATTAAAGAAGCTCCAATAGAAACTATTTGTTGCGCTGAAATATCCATATAATGTATCTTTTTTCTAGCAAATAATCCTGATTCCCCTTTATTTCTACAAGTAATTAATTTATCAAGTATATTACCTTCATGGTCTACTTTTGTATCAGCTTGAGCAATAATATAATTTTCTTCTTCAATTGCAGAAAGATATTTTACTTCATTTGTTACTTTCTTATTTATTACTTTTCTGTATGGAGTTTCTAGAAATCCATATTTATTTGTCTTAGCATATACAGATAACGAATTTATTAATCCTATATTTGGGCCTTCTGGGCTTTCTATTGGGCACACTCTACCATAATGTGTTGGATGCACGTCTCTAACTTCAAACCCTGCTCTTTCTCTTGTTAATCCTCCTATACCTAAAGCTGAAATTCTTCGTTTATGAGTAATTGCTGATAGTGGATTATTTTGATCCATAAATTGTGATAATTGACTAGAACTAAAAAATTCTTTTATAGCTGCAGATATTGGTTTTGCATTAATTAAATCTTGTGGTGTTATATTGTCTATTTCTCCTAAAGATAATCTTTCTTTTACAGCTCTCTCAACTCTTATTAAACCAACTCTAAATTGATTTTCAGACATTTCACCAACAGATCTAACTCTTCTATTTCCTAAATGATCAATATCGTCAATTGCACCATACCCGTTACGTATACTAATTAATTTTTTGATAACATGAATTATATCTTTTTTACTTAAAACGTTTTTTTTTTTTTTTTTGTTTTTCGATAAAGAATTATTAAATTTCATACGACCTACAGAAGATAAATCATATCTCTCTTCTGTAAAAAATAAACTCGAAAATAAATTTTCTGTTGATTCTTTTGTTGGGGGTTCACCAGGTCTCATAATACGATAAATTTCCACTAAAGCACTGAAATAATCATGACTGGGATCAATACGTAAAGTATTAGATATATATGCTCCATGATCTATTTCATTTGTGAAAATTGTTTCTATAACTGTGTAATTATTTTTTTTAAGTTCATTAAATATACTTAATGTTATTGGCATATTAGATAAAATAATATATTCACCAGTTTTTTTGTTTATATAATCCTTGCATATTGTTCTACCTATAATAAATTCATTTGGAACGATTATTTCAGTAATATTGTTATTTTTGAGTTTATTGATATGTCTAGAATTAACTCTAGTATTTTTTTTGATATATACTTTATTATTTACTATTATATCAAAAGCAATAATTTCTCCATTTAATCTTTCTGGAATTAATTTTAATTTTAAATTATTATTATCTTGTATATAAAAAATATTTTTTTCAAAAAAAATATTTAAAATTTCTTCAGTATTATATTTTAATGCGCGTAAAATTATTGTTACAGGTATTTTTCGTCTTCTATCTATACGTGCAAAAATATTGTCTTTAGAGTCAAATTCAAAATCTAACCAAGAGCCTCTATATGGTATAATTCTAGCATTATATAATATTTTTCCTGAAGCATTTGTTTTACCCTTATCACTATCAAAAAAAACACCTGGACTTCTATGTAATTGTGATACAACCACTCTTTCAGTTCCATTAACTACAAATGTACCATTTTTTGTCATTAAAGGGATTTCTCCCATATATACTTCTTGTTGTTGTTTCTTTTTAACGATTTTTTTTATAGATGTATCTTTCTCATATATTATTAATTCTAATGTTACACGTAAAGCAGATGAATATGTTGTTCCTCTTATTTTACATTCTTTTACATTAAATAAACTTTTTTCTAATCGATAATTAATATATTTTATTTTTACATTTCTATTATAACTATAAATTGGAAATATAGATTTTAATGCAGCGTTTAATCCGTATTTACCTTTATAGTCTTTTTGGATAAATTTTTGAAAAGAATTTAGTTGAATAGATAATAAATAGGGTACTTCTAAAATCTTTGGTATTTTTCCAAAACTTTTTCGAATTCTTTTTTTCTCAGTGTAAGAGTAAACCATAGATTCCCTAGTTTTATATAATTTAAGATTATGTATATATTAATGAAATTTAATTAGTGAAGAAGGTGGATATGGTTTTGCAAATATATTGTTAAATTTTATATTGGTTTATATGTAAAATACTTAATTATTTTTATAGGGCTGGTGAATATTCACCAGCCGAATATAATTTTTAATTCAGTGTGGATACTAATAAAATATTTTATGTAATTTCTATTTCAGCGCCAACTTCTTCTAAACTTTTCTTTAAATTTTGCGCTTCTTCTTTACTTATTTTTTCTTTTATTATCGCTGGTGCTGATTCAACTAGATCTTTAGCTTGTTTTAAACCTAAATTTGTAGAACTGCGAACTATTTTAATTACTGGAATTTTATTTTTTCCAATATTTTTTAAAGTTACATTAAATTCTGTTTTTTCTTCTTCTTTTTGATTGTTTAGTTCATTACTGGTGTTTATTTGAGAATTAGCAGATATATTAAATTTTTTTTCTATGTCTGTAATAAGTTCAACCATGTTTTTTACTGACATATTTTCAATAGATTCTAAAATTTCTTCTTTAGTGAGAGACATTATAAGTATTTCCTAAGAGTAGCTCTAATTATAGAATATATAGTATAATACTTAATTATTCTATTGTTTGTTCTTTATTTTTTTTTAATAAAAATAACAATCTTGCAAATCTTCCTATTGTTATTTCTTTTAATAATGTTATTAATTTAACAATTGCTTCTTTATATGTAGGCATATTTGCTAGAAAATTTATTTCTTCTTCATTAAGTAATTTATTTTCAAATACAGCACCTGTGATCTTAAATGATTTATTTTCTTTAGCAAATTCTTGAAAAATTCTAGCTGCACTACCTGGATTTTTTAAAGCATAGGCTATTAAAGTTGGTCCTTTTATTGCATTTTTTAAACAAGAGAATTGTGTATTTTGAATGGCAATTTTTAATAAATTATTTTTTACTATATTAATAATTATTTTTTTTTCTTTTGCTATTTTTTTAAGCTTATATAATCTATTTACAGTTATATTTGTATAGTCAGCAATTATCACTGACAAGGCGATATTTGTATTTTTTTTAATATCTGAAATAATTTTTTTTTTTTCTTGCAAGTTTAAAGCCATACTTCATTTTTTCCTGGATTTATTCTTGTGAATGTTTTATGTTTTTTTGTATTTTTATTTAATGAATATTATTATATTACTTTAAATTATTAATTATGAAAAATTAATTATTTAAATTACTTTATTTTTTGTATTTTTAGAATTTAAAATTATTATAATTAATTATATAAAGTACAGTCTATTTCAATTCCTGGGGACATAGTTGCAGATAAGTAAATTTTTTTAATATACAACCCTTTTATTTTACTAGGTTTATTTTTCTTTATTTCTGATATAAATATTTCAAAATTTTTTTGCAATTCATCATTTTTGAAATTTATTTTTCCTATCTGAGCATGTATTATGCCATTTTTGTCATTTTTGTAGAATATTTGTCCTTTTTTTATGTTATTTATAGTTTCTGCTATATTTTTTGTAATAGTTCCAAATTTAATATTCGGCATTAAACCCTTGGGTCCTAATATAGTCCCTAATTTTCCTACTATATGCATTGTTTTAGGGGTGGCGATAACTATGTCAAATTTTATTTTTTTTTTTTGTATTTTGTCAAATAAATCTTCTGTACCTATATAATCTGCACCGGATTTTTCTGCTATATGTTTTTTTTCTTGTTCAATAAAAGCTGCAATTGTTGTTTTTTTTCCATTTCCGTATGGTAATACTGCATAACTTTTAATGTTTTGTTCAGTTTTTTTAGAATCAATATTTAAATGTATTGAAACGTCAATACTTGTATTAAAATTTGTTGTATTTATTTTTTTTAAAAATTGTATTGATGAAAGAAAACTATTTTTTTTTTTTTTTATTTTTTTTAAAGTATTTGTGTTTGTTTTTTTAAATTTTGTTTTCATTTTTTTTGTCTATAATATTTAAACCGATTGATATAGCTGTTCCTTTTATGCATTTAATCATTTTTTTTATATTATTTCCAGTTAGATCTTGCATTTTCATTTTTGCTATTTTTTTTATATCTTTATATGAAATATCACCTATTTGTTCTTGTTTTGTTTTTTTTGAACCTTTTTTAATTCCAGCAAATTTTTTTAATAATATTGCAGCGGGAGGTGTTTTAGTTATAAATGTAAAAGATTTATCTAAAAATACTGTTATTATAACTGGTATTGGTAAACCTGTTTCAATATTTTTTGTTTTTTCATTAAATAATTTACAAAATTCTATTATATTTATTCCTTTTTGTCCTAATGCAGGTCCTATAGGGGGGCTAGGATTAGCTTGTTGGGCAGGAACTTGTAATTTTATATAACTTTGTATTTTTTTAATCATAATATTTCTTAATATTTTAAAATTTTGATTTGATTGTTAGTTTTTTTCTACTTGTGCAAAATTTAATTCTACTGGAGTCGATCTTCCAAAAATTGATATAGACACTTTTAAACGATTTTTATCATAATCGACTTCTTCTACAGTACCGTTAAAATCAATAAAAGGACCATTATTTACGCGGACTTTTTCGCCTTTTTGAAATATGGTTTTTGGACGTGTTTTATTTCCTATTTTTTTCAGTTTTTTAATTATTAGATTTATTTCTTTTTTACTAACTGCACAAGGTCTATCTGACGTGCCTCCAATAAATCCTAATACTTTAGGTATATTTTTTACTAAATGCCAATTGAAATCATTCATAATCATATTAATTAAAATATATCCTGGAAAAAATTTACATTCACTATTTTTTTTTTTTCCATGTTTCATTTCTGTTACTTTTTCTGCAGGAATTAAAATTTTTCCAAATTTATCTTCCATTTTTTTGTTTTTAATATTTTCTTGGAGTAATGTTACTATACGTTGTTCGCAACCTGAGACAGCTTGAACAACATACCATTTTTTTTTTTTGTGCATTTTTATTTAAAACCTGAAATTAATTATTAAGGATGTAATATAAAATAAAATGTTATCTATACCCCATAATAATAAGGAAACGGTTATAGTAATTACACAAATCATCAAAGTTGTATATAAAGTTTCTTTTGCATTAGGCCAAACAATTTTATTTATTTCATTTTTTAATTTGTTTATTAATGTGAATATTTTTTTACTCATTTTAATATATATAATATATATCCAATTATTAAAATTTCATTATGTATAATTATTAATATATTTTTTTTAATATTTAATTTCTTTTTATTTGAATATATATTTTTTTTATTAATTACAGCGTGTATTTTAGTGCGTGTATTGTTGCTGATACCCAGATTTGAACTGGGGACCTCGTTCTTACCAAGAACGTGCTCTTCCTACTGAGCCATATCAGCCTTATAAGCGAACAGCGGGAATCGAACCCGCATTATCAACTTGGAAGGTTGAGATAATGACCATTATATTATGTTCGCGAATTTTGGTGGGAGAAGGATTCGAACCTTCGAAGTCGATGACGGCAGATTTACAGTCTGCTCCCTTTAGCCACTCGGGAATCCCACCTATTTGCCGGCTACCGGAATTGAACTGGTGACCTACTGATTACAAGTCAGTTGCTCTACCAACTGAGCTAAGCCGGCTAAATTATTTTAAATTATTGAAATATATATATTACAATATATTATTTTTAATGCAACAAAATATTTATCTATTTTACATTTTTATTAATAATTTTCAATAAATTTATTTTTAATAATAATAAATTTTTTAATTATATCTTTGAAATTTTATTTGGTTTAAAGTATTAATTTTAAAATATTTTATAAATTTTTGATATTTCATTTTCAGTTATTATACTTTATGTATTGTAATTACATGAAATTTTTTAAAATATTTTTACATAGATTGAAATTTTTATTTAATTTAATGTTATATGTAAATTTTTTTTAAATAAAATTACAATGCTTGATAAATTTAAGCATTTAATTTCTTTACTTTTTTTTTTACATAAAAGTATTATAAATTTTATTTAAATTTTAAGTATTTTATATTTAGCTAGTTTTTATTATTATTTTCAATATTTAAATATTATTTATTATTTTTATAATTACATGTTAGTTTTTATATATTTTAATTATTGAATTAATATTTATTATGTGAGTAATTATAAGGATAATTTTATGAATTATTTAAATGATATACATTTAGAAAAAATAAATACTTCACTTTTAGATTTTAAAAATATTAATATTTCTTGTGAATTTTTTCCTTCATCTAATAAAAAAAATTTTGATAAATTATTATCTATTACTAAAAGGTTATCATTTTTTAATCCTTTTTTTTTTTCTGTGACTTATGGTGCTAATTCTGGAGAACGTAATCTTACTAGAGACACTGTTCTTTCAATTAAAAAAAATACTAAAATAAAAACTATTCCTCATTTAACGTGTGTGGATTTAACTTTTGGTCAAATACAAAAAATTGCTGAAAATTATTGGAATAATGGTATTAAAAGTATTATAGCTTTACGAGGTGATTATCCTATTAATGCTATTAAAAAAGATATTTATGCTTTAGATTTAGTATGTTTTTTAAAAAAAATAGCTAATTTTAAAATTTTTGTTGCTGCTTATCCAGAAGTTCATCCGGAAGCAAAAAGTGCTCATTTTGATTTAATTAATTTAAAAAAAAAAATAGATGCAGGGGCTATTGGAGCTATTACACAGTTTTTTTTTGATGCGGATAAATTCTTGTTCTTTAGAGATCTGTGCGTTGCAAACGGTATAAATAAAAAAATTATACCTGGTATATTACCGATATTGGACATACATCAATTAAAACGTTTTTCTTCTTTAACTAATGTCTATATCCCTAAATATATATTAAATATGTATGAAGGTTTAGATAATGATCCTATTACACGTAGTATGTTAGGTTTTAGTATAGCTATAGATATGTTAAAAAAATTATACAATGAAGGTGTGCGAGATTTTCATTTTTATACTTTAAATAAATTAGAAATAATATATCCAATTTTTCATTTTTTAGGTTCTTATTATAAATTAATGTAAATTATAGTTAATATTTTTAAAAATTTTTTATAGATATTTATTAGAAATATATAATTTTAAAATATTATATAATTTATAATAATTCATGTTTTTTTCATTTTATTTAAATAAAATTTTTTAAAAATTTTTCTTAATTATATTAATTAAGTATTACTTTTTTATAAGGAGCGTATTCTTATTTACAAAATTATAAGATTTCTTATATATTTATTTAAAATTTTAATATTTTATATAATATAATTATATTATTTTTTAAAATTATAACAATATTTTTTATTAAATAAATTTTTATATTGTTATTTTATTTTTTTTTGGGATTAAAAATGTACGATAATATTATAAAAAATTTTTGGTTTAACATTAAAAAAGAAGTATCTACATTAATTATACAAGATTCTATTTTATCAAAATTTTATTTTAAAAATATTTTGCAACACAAAAATTTTATTAGTTCTTTAAGTTATATTCTTTCAAAAAAAATAAGCAATAATTTACTTTCTTTTTCTTCTTTAAGAAATTTATTTGAAAAAATATTTGTAAACAATAAATTAATAATATTTTCAATAATTAGAGACATTAAAGTTATATATAATATAGATCCTGTTGTAGATTTATTTTCTACTCCTTTACTATATTTTAAAGGTTTTCATGCTTTACAAATGCATCGTATTGGGCATTATTTATGGAACAATAAACGTCGTTCTTTAGCATTATATTTGCAAAATCAAGTATCAATGCTTTACTCTATTGATATTCATCCTGCAGCAAGAATTGGTTCAGGTGTTTTTTTTGATCATGCTAATGGAATTGTTATTGGTGAAACTGCAGTTATTGATGATGATGTTTCTATTTTACAATCAGTTACTTTAGGTAGTACAGGAAAAACCTTAGGTATTCGTCATCCTAAAATTTGTAAAGGTGTTATAATTGGTTCTGGAGCTACTGTCTTAGGTGATATTAATATAGGTATAGGTGCGAAAATAGGTGCTGGAGCTGTTGTTTTATATTCTATACCACCTTACAAAACTGCAGTAGGTATTCCTGCTAAAGTCGTAAATTAATTTTTTAAATAAAGTTTTCTATAATATATTTTAAAATATAATTATTCTATTATCAAATTATTTTTTTATATTATTTGATAATAGTTTAATTAAGTTATTTTATTCATCTAGAAAACTACGTAGTATTTCTGATCTACTAGGATGTCTTAATTTTCTAAGGGCTTTAGCTTCTATTTGACGTATACGTTCTCTTGTTACATTAAATTGTTTACCTACTTCTTCTAAAGTATGGTTGGTATTCATATCAATCCCAAATCGCATTCTTAATACTTGTGCCTCTCTTGCAGTTAAACTCGATAATATATTATTTGTTACTGATTTTAAGCTTTTTGAAGTTGCTGATTCTATAGGTAATTCTAATGTTGTATCTTCTATAAAATCTCCTAAATGTGATTCATCATCATCTCCAATGGGGGTTTCCATGGATATTGGTTCTTTTGCTATTTTTAATACTTTTCTTATTTTTTCTTCAGGAATTAACATTTTTTCAGCTAATTCTTCAGCATTTGGATCATGTCCTATTTCTTGTATCATTTGTCTAGTAATTCTATTTAATTTATTAATTGTTTCGATCATATGGACAGGAATTCTGATTGTTCTTGCTTGATCAGCTATAGATCTAGTAATTGCTTGTCTAATCCACCATGTTGCGTAAGTGGAGAATTTATATCCTCTACGATATTCAAATTTATCTACAGCCTTCATTAAACCAATATTACCTTCTTGTATGAGATCTAGAAATTGCAAACCTCTATTTGTATATTTTTTTGCAATAGAAATAACTAATCTTAAATTAGCTTCAACCATATCTTTTTTAGCTCTTTTTGCTTTTGCCTCGCCTATGGTCATTCTTTTATTAATATCTTTTATTTTATTTATACTTAAACCATTCTTTTTTTCTATTTTGGATAATTCTTTTAAACAGATATTTACTTTTTTTTTAACTGATAGTAATTTTTTGGACCATGGTTTATTCATTTTTTGAGCAATTTCAAACCATTTTTTATTATCTTTTTTTGTATTATATATTTTTATAAAATTTTTTTTTGGCATTTGACATTTTTCTACGCATAATTTCAAAATTTGTCTTTCTTGTTTGCGTATTTTTTTTATTATATTACGCATACTGTTTACTAAATTTTCAAATTGCTTAGGAACAAATCTAAATTGTTTAAATGTTTCAGATAAATTACATATAGCTTCATTGCGTGATAAATTATGGTTTTTTTTATTTTTTATAATAGCAATTGTTTTTTTATATTGTTTCAATAGTAGATTAAATTTCTTTTTGGCGATTATAGGATCAATGATATTATCATGTTCTGAGCTTTCTTCTGTATGTTTCATATGTTCTATGTCTATTGTATGATTTTCTAAAAATTCAGATTTTTGATTGTATAAAATTGGATTTATTATTTTTTCTATATTTGGATCAATAAATCCTGTTATTAATTCAGATAATTTTATTTCACCTAATTCTACGCGTTTATATTGTTTTAATAAATAATGTATTGCTTCTGGATATTCTGCAATAGAACATTGTACTAAATTTATACCTTCTTCAATTCTTTTTGCTATGTTTATTTCACCATCTCTTGTTAGTAAACCAACTGTGCCCATTTCTCTCATATACATTCTAACTGGATCAGTTGTTCGACCCATTTCTGATTCGACAGTAGATAAAGCCTGAGCTGTAGCTTCTACTACATCTTCATCATTTACAGGAATTGGATTTAATATTATTTCATCTGAATCTGGAGCTTCTTCTACTACTTGAATTCCTATATTATTTATCATATTTATAATTTCTTCAATTTGTGCTGAATCTACCATTTTTTTTGGTAAATAATCATTCACGTCATTATAGGTTAAATAACCTTTTTTTTTACCTTCTTTCACTAAAAGCTTGAATTGTGACTGTGAACTGGATTTTATAAATTTTTTCATGTTTTGATTTATAATTATCAGTAATATAAAATTATTAAATATTTAATTATATTGAATATTAATATTTATTTTAAATATCATTTATATCTATTTAAAATAAAAAAAGTAAATTGTAAAGAGAAATTTTTATTTTTTTTTTAATTCTTTATTTATTAACCAAAATTCGCATTTTTCTACTTTATTTAACTGGGATTTTCGATCTTTTTCAATTAGTTTTTTTTGTATATTTTTTAATTTTTTATTAAAAATCATGATTAATGTATCTAAAAAAAAAATTTCAATAGAATTATGATGTACTAAATGATCCCATATAGATAATATTTTTAATATTTTCTCTGTTTTTTTACCTCTGTAGTATTCTAAAATTTGTCCTGTAGTTATTTTTTTGTTTTTTATACATAATTGTACTATTTTTTTAAATGTTTTGATACCATTAAATTTTAAATATTTTAATTCAAATATTGAGGGGATTATATTCGCTAATCTTGGATTTTGTACTAATAAACTAATTAAAATAAATATGTTTTTTATTTTTGTTTTTTTTTTTTTTTTAATTTTTTTAATTGGAAAATAATTAAATTTATTTATATCTAAAACACCTATTTTATTTCCTAATTTTTTATATAAATAAAATCTCATAATGTTATTTGGTATTGTATTTATTAATGGTATAATTTTAGAACTAAATTTTGTTTTTTCTTCTGTTGATTGTATTTTTTTTTTTTTTAATATTTTTTTAAATAAATAACTAGATAAAGTTTTTGCTTTTTTAATTCTTTTTTTAAATTTTTTAATTCCTTCCTTTTGGATTATGGTATCAGGATCTTCGCCTTTTGGTAGAAAAATAAATTTTACTATACGTGCATTATCTATATATGGCAATACTTTTTTTAAAGTATTCCAAGCAGCTTTATTTCCTGCATCATCGTTATCATAACAATAAATGATTTCATTTGTATAACGGAATAATGTTACAATATGGTGATTATTTATATTTGTGCCTAATATAGCAGTAGCGTAATTTATGTTATGTTGAAATAATGTTAATACATCTAAATATCCTTCAACTACAATTATTTTTTTAGGATTTTTTGTAATTTGTAGTAATTCATATAAACCATATAATTGTTGTTTTTTATTAAATATTTCTGTTTCAGCAGAATTTAAATATTTTGGTTGATTGTTATTTATTACTCTACCTCCAAATCCATTTACTTTACCAAATTTATCACGTATTGGAAATATTATTCTTTGGTATAATAAATCGAATATAGTTCCATTTTTTTTTTTAATTAAAATACCTGTTTTTTGAAGTATTTTTTGTATTTTATGTTTCTTATTATTATTTATATCTATTTTTGCATAATTTGTAGAGGCAAAACCTAATTTAAATAAATTTATTGTTTGTTCATTTATTTTTCTGTTTTGAAGGTATTTTTTTGCTTTTTTGTTTTTTATTAGATTTTTTTGATATATTATAGATATTTTATGTGCATGTTTAAATAAATTTTGGCGTTTTTTATAAATATTGTTGAAATTTTTTGTATTATTTGTATAACATATTGGTATATTATGTAATGTTGACAAATATTCAATAGTTTCTATAAAATTTAATTGTTCGTAATTCATTAAAAAATCAATAACATTTCCATGAGCATGGCATCCAAAACAATAATAAAATTGTTTTTCTTCATTTATTGTAAATGAAGGGACTTTTTCTACGTGAAATGGGCAACATGCTTGATATTGTTTTCCTTTTTTTTTTATTAAAATATATGATTTAATTAAATCAATAATATTAGTTTTAGAAATGATTTCATGAATGTAATTTTTAGAAATATATTTTTTCATATGGTTATGTTATATTTTGTTAAAATTTTTTTTTTTNAGTAAAATCTTACTCGTTTTGCATTTTCTCTTGATAATTTTTTTGCCAAACGTTTAATTGCTGAAGATTTTGCGCGTTTTCTTGCTGTTGTTGGTTTTTCATAAAATTCTCTTCTTCTCATTTCTGATAATATACCTGCTTTTTCACAAGCACGTTTAAATCTTCTTAAAGCAATATCAAATGGTTCGTTTTCTCGAATTTTTATTACTGGCATAGTTTCCTCTGTTTGTTTTATTTTTTGTTTTTATATTATATACTAATTTTAATTATTTTTGTAAAATTTTTTAATGATTTTAGTATTTAAAAATATTTATAAGGAAAATATGAAAATTTTAGGAATAGAAACTTCTTGTGATGATACTTGTGTTGCAATTTATGATTCTAAAAATGATTTATTAATATGTAATTATAAGTATAATCAACATTCGTTACATATGCGTTATAAAGGTATTGTGCCTGAACTTGCAGCATGTCAACATTTATCGATAATTGATAAAATTATAAATATAATTTTATCACAATCTAATTTAAGTATTTATAGCATAAATGCTATATCTTATACTGCAGGACCTGGAATGGTTAGTTCATTATTTATTGGCGCTGCAGTAGCAGTATCATTAGCTTTTATATTAAATATACCTATTATAAAAGTACATCATATGGAAGCGCATTTATTATCTCCTTTTATTGAAAAAAGTTTAAATATTCCACGTATGAATTTTTTAGGATTATTGATATCTGGAGGTCATACACAATTAATACAAGCGAAAAATTTAGGAAATTATAAAATTTTAGGAACCACACTTGATGATTCTATTGGTGATGTTCTTGATAAAATAGCAAATTTATTAAATTTAGATTATCCTGGTGGTTCTAAAATTTCTGTATTTTCTAAAAAAGGGAATATAGGTAAATTTCATTTTCCTAGACCGATGATGCATAATTCTAGTTTTAATTTTAGTTTTTCAGGTTTAAAAACTTGTGTTTCTAAATTTATTAAAAAGTATAATAATAATTTACAATCTTTATGTGATATTGCAAAAGAATTTGAAAATGCTATTTTTGATTCTGTAATTTTGAAATGTATTAAAGCAATTAAATATACTGGTTATAAAAAAATAGTTGTTTCAGGCGGAGTAAGTGCTAATATTTTTTTTAGAGAGAAAATGATATTAATTATGAATAAATACAATTGCAAAGTATTTTTTCCTGAAATAAAATATTGTACTGATAATGCAGCTATGATTGCGTATATGGGTTATTTACGTTTTAAAAATAATAAACAATATAATATAATAGTTAAACCCAAATGGTCACTTGAACAATTACAAGAATTTTAATTTAATTAAATGTATTAATTTTTTTAAAAATTATTTATTTATTATAATATAATTTATTATATCTTTTATTTTTAATACATACATATTATTTTTTTGTGAAAATTTATTAATTTCATATGATTTAGCCATAGAACCATTTTTATTTGTTATTTCACAAATAACACAAGTTGGTTGTAAACTTGCTAACTTTACTATTTCTATACCTGCTTCTGTATGTCCTGCTCTTTTTAATATACCTCCTTTATGAGCACGTACGGGAAATATATGCCCTGGTCTGTTTATTTCATTGGGTTTCGTGTGTTTAGAAATTGCTGTTTTTATTGTTTTTAATCTATCTTGAGCAGATACACCTGTTGACACTCCTTTTGCCGCTTCTATAGTTACTGTAAAAGCTGTATTATATGAACTTGTGTTTTTTTTAACCATCATAGGTAATTTTAATTTTTTTCTTAGTTTTTCAGTAATACATAAACATACTATCCCACTTCCGTTTCTAATACTGAATGCTATTTGTTTTTTATTTATGTTTTGCGAAGAGAAAATTAAATCACCTTCATTTTCACGTTTTTTATGATCTAATAAAATTAATCCTTTATTGTATTTTAATGCTAAAATTGAATTTTTAATACGTTCTATGGATTTTCCAAAGTATTTTGATATTTTTTTTTTCATAAGTAATTGTTTAGAAAGATACTCTTATATAGTTTATTTAAATAATTATAAAATATTATTTAATAATATTTTTATTATGTTTCTTGTATTTAAATATATATATTAAAGTTATAATATTATATGGATTATTTATAATAGTAAAATTAGAAATTTTTTAAAATAATATTGTTAAATTAGTAAAATATTTTTTTTAAAATTACTTTATATATTTAACTATTTTTTTTAAATTAAGATGTTTTTTATTTAGTTATATATTTAATTTATGTAATATTTATATTATATATATTAAAATATTGTAATGTTATAAATTAATATTTTTCCATGCTAAATTATATGTAATGTTTATTTTTATTAGCATTTGTATTTTGAAAATAAATCAGTAGTTAAATAACGTTCTCCAGATGAAGGAAAAATAACCAGTATTTTTTTATTTTTAAATAATTTTTTTTTTTGTAATTTTAATGCTGCTGCTATAACTGCTCCAGAAGAAATCCCTACTAATATACCTTCTTTTTTCATTACATCTCTGGCATTTTGCATTGCTTCTATATCTGATACTTTTATTACTTTATCGATTATATTTAAATTTAGGTTTTTTGGTATAAAACCAGCACCAATACCTTGTATTTTATGTGGCTGAATGGATATTGGTATATTTTTAAATTTTTGTGTTATTACAGCTGAATTTTCAGGTTCTACTGCTATAGTTATAAAGTTTTTTTTTTTTTTTNNACATATTTAAAATATTGACTAATTCCTGTTATTGTACCACCTGTACCTACTCCGCAAATTAAAACATCAATTTTTCCATTAGTATCATTCCAAATTTCTGGTCCTGTTGTTTGTTCATGTATTATAGTATTTGCGGGATTTTCAAATTGTTTTAGTAAAATATATTTTCTAGGGTTGTTTTTAAATAACATATTAGCTTTATATATAGCACCTTTCATACCTTTTTTTCCATTAGTAAGTATTAAATTAGCGCCTAGTGCTTTTAGTAATTTTTTTCTTTCCATGGACATAGTTTCTGGCATAGTTAAAGTTATTTTATAATTTTTAGCTGCACAGATATAAGCTAATGAAATACCAGTATTTCCACTAGTTGCTTCAATTATTTCTGTTTTTTTATTTATTTCACCTTTTTTTTCTGCTTCTAAAATCATATTTAATGCAATTCTGCATTTTACGCTAAATCCTGGGTTTTTAGATTCTATTTTTGCTATAATATTTCCTTTACCAATTTTATTTAATCTTATTAATGGTGTGTTTCCGATTATTAAAGAATTATTTTTATATATATTATTCATTTTATATCCTTTATAAAAATTATTATTTAATATTTTAAATTAAAATTATTATATAATTTTCTTTTATATTAATCAATTTAGTAGATTTATAATATAATATAATTAAAAATATTTTTAAATTTATTATTATTTATTTAACATTTAATTTAGGTATTTAATTTTATTATGTCTCTACATATGAAGATTAAAAAGCTGCGTTTTTTTTTAAAACGTTATGCTTATTTTTATTATACTCTTGGTCATTCTTTAATACCTGATGTAGAATATGATTATTTAATAAGAATTTTACAAAAATTAGAAAAAAAAAAACATAATTTATATACTGAAAATAATGTATTAAATAAAATTGGTTCAAAATTATCTCCAGATTTTTTTAAAATTAAACATTTAAGTCCAATGTTATCATTAAATAACATTTTTTCTGTTCAAAGCTGGGAATCTTATTATAAAAGATTATGTTCAAAATTGGGTAAAAAAAAAATATCTATTACTTCTGAGTTAAAGTTTGATGGTATTGCTGTAAGTTTATTATATAAACATGGTAAATTAATTCATGCAGCTACTAGAGGAAATGGTTATATAGGCGAAGATATTACGGAAAATGTTTTTATTATTAAATATATTCCAATATATTTAAATAATTTTGATATACCTAATGTTTTAGAAATTCGAGGTGAAATATTAATATTATCGGATGATTTTTTAAAATTAAATAAACAATTACTTAAGATAAATAAAAATATTTTTTCTAATCCTCGTAATGCTGTATATGGTATTTTAAGAAAAAAAAATATTGATAATTTTTATTTAGATAAATTAACTTTTTTTTGTCATAGTTATGGTGTTCTTGAAGGAGAAGTTAGTTTTTTAAATCATTATGATTTTATGTTACAATGTAAAAAATGGGGTTTTTTTGTACATGATAGTATAAAATTATTTAATTCTATAAAAGATGTAATGAATTATCATTTTTTTGTGCAGAATAATAAAAATACTTTAGGTTTTAATATTGATGGAATAGTTTTAAAATTAAATAATATTATAGATCAAAATATTTTAGGATGTTCAAATACTGCTCCTAAATGGGCAATAGCATGGAAATTCAAATCTGAAGAAAAACAAACAAAAGTATTAAATGTACAATTTAAAGTCGGAAAAACTGGTATAATTACTCCTATTGCTATTTTGCAACCTATTAGGATTGCAGGTGTAATTATACAAAAAGCTTCATTATATAATAAACAAAATATTAAAAAATTGGATATTTATATTGGTGATACTGTTATTTTAGTTCGTGCTGGTGAAGTTATACCTAAAATTGTTTACGTAATTAAAGCTTTTCGTAATAAAAAGTGTAGTTCAGTAATATTTCCTAAATATTGTCCTATATGTAATTCTAAAATTAAAAAATATAAAGATTTTAGTGCATTATATTGTAGCGGAGGTTTTCATTGCAAAGCACAATTAAAAGAGCGTTTAGTGCATTTTTGCTCGCCTTTAGCTTTTAATATAAAAGGTTTAGGAAATAGTATTTTAAAAAAACTTATAAAATATAAATTTGTTAAAAATTTTTCAGATTTATTTACTTTAAATGTTACTAATTTATCTATCTTACCTGGTATTGGTAAAAAAAAATCTATTAATATATTAAATTCTTTAGAATATTCTAAAAAAATTTCATTATCTCGTTTTATATATGCGTTATGTATAACTAATATAGGTGTTATTAAATCTAATAAACTAGCTAACTATTGTATTTCTATAGATAATTTTTTATCTATTTCAAAAAAAAATAAAAATTCTTTTCTTTTCTTAGGAAAAGAAAATGTTGAAAATATAATTTTATATATAAATAATAATTCAAATAGGAAATGTATTTTAAATTTATTAAAATTTGTTAATATTGATTAAATAAAAATATGTTTAATATAAAAATAGTATTTTTATAATTTATTTGTTAAATAATTAATTTTTTTTAATTTATTTATTATTTAAATTGGGTCGTGCAGGATTTGAACCTGCGACCAATTGATTAAAAGTCAACTGCTCTACCAACTGAGCTAACGACCCGTTTTATTTGGGTAATGACGGAATTGAACCGCCGACATCCTCCGTGTAAAGGAGGCGCTCTACCAACTGAGCTAATCACCCTATTATATATTATAAAATATTTAAATTTTTGAAAATATAATATTTAAATTTAAACAATTAAATATTTAATTAATGTAAAACATTTGACATAAAAATTCAAGATATTTTTTAAAAAATATTTACTAGAATATTTTATAAAATTGTATATTCTTAATATAGTTTTATATGGAGAAAATAATTGTGAAAATTATAACCAGATTTTCCCCTAGTCCTACTGGTAGTTTACATATTGGTAGTGTACGTACAGCTTTTTATTCTTGGTTGTTTGCTAGACGTTATAATGGTATATTTATTTTACGTATCGAAGATACTGATTTAAATAGATCTACAAATAAATCTGTATTAGAAATTTTCAATAATTTAAATTTATTAGGTTTACATTGGGATAAAGGTCCATATTTTCAAACAAAACGTATTTCAAGATATAAAAATTTTATTTTTTTTATGTTAAAGAAAAAATTAGCTTATAAATGTTATTGCACTAAAGAAAGATTAACAAAATTACGTAATTATCAAATTAAAAATAATATTAAACCTAAATATGATAGAAAATGTCGTAATAAAAATTTTAGTTCAGAATATTCGAATAATTCTTATGTTGTACGTTTTAAAAATCCTAAATCAGGTGTTGTTAGTTTTGTTGATAAAATACGTGGTTTAATACAATTTTCTAACAGTGAATTAGACGATTTAATTATTCAACGATCTAATGGTATACCAACTTATAATTTTTGTGTAGTAATTGATGATTTAGATTCAGGTGTAACACACGTAATTCGTGGTGAAGATCATATAAATAATACTCCGCGTCAAATTAACATATTAAATGCTTTAAACGCAAAAATACCTGTTTATGCACATTTATCTATGGTATTAGATCGTTCAGGTAAAAAATTATCTAAAAGAAATAATGTACTTAGTATTGAAGAATATTTAAAAAATGGATTTTTAAGTTCATCGATATTAAATTACATATTTCGTCTAGGATGGGCATCAGGTAATCAAGAAATTTTTACATTAAAAGATATGATTAAGAATTTTTCTTTAAAAAATATTGGAAATTCTCCTAGTATTTTTAATGAAAAAAAATTATTATGGTTCAATAATTATTATATTAAGAATACATTGTTTAAATTTATTCGTTTAGAATTACAAAAAAAATTTAAAAAGTATATGATCAATGTAGATATTGGTCCAAAATTAGAAAGTGTTTTTGATTTGTTGAAAATGCAATGTTCTACTTTAGATGAAATTGTTATTAAATCTTTTTATTTTTATAAAAAAGTAAATTATTTTCATTGTGTATATTTTAAAAAGTTTATTAATAATAAAATATATTATATTTTACATAAATTATATGTTGTTTTAAAAAATATTATAGTTTGGGATATTTATAATTTATCTAAAACTTTTAAAAATATTTGTTTGTTTTTTAAATTATCTTTAAAAGATATTATTGTTCCTGTAAGAATAATTTTAACTGGTTCAATTTCTTCACCAAGTATTTATATTATTATGTGTATTTTAAAAAAAGAAGAAACGTTACAACGTATCATGGAAGCTATGTATTATTATAAAAAAAATAAATTATTATAGACTTTTTATTTAAAATTTTGTTTATTTAATTTCTTATTAGAAATTAAATAAACCAAAATTATATTTGCATATTCATTATTTCTTGATAAGCGTTTATTAATTGATTTCTTATTTGTATAATAGTTTGTATATTTGTTATGTTTTTTTTTTTTTTTGGTATATATTGTGTTTTTAAAATTGTTTTATCGTTTATTTGTGAGAATTCTTTTTTTGTATTAAAGTTATTTATTTTTGTTGTTGTCAAATCTACTATTTTATTATTTTTAAAAAAATTTTTTTTTAATTTATTTATATAAGTATTATTTATTAATGGGTTTAAATTTTTTGTGTTATTTATTTTTTCAATTAACATATATTTTTCTCAAATGAAATTATTTTTAGTTATTTTATGAAATTTTGAATTATTTTTTATTTTTAAAATATTATTTTAAATATAAGTTAAATTATTTTATAATTTTATTTATTAAATATTATAAAGAATTTTAATTATATTGTAATATTTAATTTATGAGTTGTTTTATTTTTTAGATTTATTTATATAAGTGTTTTAAAATTTTTTTATAATAATATGTCCTTTAATTTTATTATTTATAATTATATTATTTTAATGTATTTATTAATTTTAAAAATTATTATTAAATATTATATATTTAAATTATTATTGTAAATAATATTTATTAAATATTAAAATTTCATTTTAAAATTAATGTATTTAAAATAATTTATATTTAAATATAGAAATTTAAAATTTATTTTAAATATTTAAAAAAATAATTTTTATATAAATTTATTATCTAATACTAAAATTTTTGAAACTTTTATTTAAATAATTTAATGAATAAAATAATGGAGAATTTTGAATAATTTGATAGGAAAAAATGATGATTTATTTAATATTTTTTGTTTTATTTTTTTCATTTTCTTTAAATTCTGTTTATGCTACTTCTATAATGGATTCTATGAATGTTTTATTAAATACAGATTATAATTGGGTATCATCTGTACAAACTATTATTTTTATTACTTCTTTAACTTTTATACCTATATTTTTTTTAATGATGACTAGTTTTACTAGAATAATAATTGTATTTGGATTATTACGAAATGCTTTTGGAACACCTTATTCTCCACCAAATCAAATATTATTAGGTATGGCGCTTTTTTTAACTTTTTTTATTATGTCCCCAGTGTTTAATAAAATATATAATGAAGCGTACGTTCCTTTTATTGAAAATAAAATTAATTTAAATAGAGCTATTGAAAAAGGATCAAAACCAATACACGCATTTATGTTAAAACAAACAAGAGAAAAAGATTTAAATTTTTTTATAAATATTAGTAATTCTAAAATTTTTGGTAAAGATAATATTCCTATAAATATATTAATTCCTGCTTTTATAATTAGTGAATTAAATACTGCATTTCAAATTGGTTTTTCAATTTTTATGCCATTCTTGATTATTGATTTGATTGTGGCAAGTGTTTTAATGGCTTTAGGTATGATGATGGTTCCTCCTGCTTTATTATCCTTACCATTTAAATTGATATTATTTGTTTTAGCAGATGGCTGGCAATTATTAATTAATTCATTAATACATAGTTTTTAATTTTTTTAAATAATTTTAATTTTATTTATAAGAGGCTTAATGAATATAGATTGTATGAATGAATTATTTTATGAATCTATCAAAGTTTTTATTATATTATCTAGTCCTTTATTGTTTTCAGCTTTATTTAGTGGTTTAATTATCAGTTTTTTGCAAACAATTATACAAATTCATGAACAAAATTTATCTTTTATACCAAAAATGTTTGCTATTTTTTTAACTTTTTTTTATTTAGGTCCATGGATGTTGCATGTTATATTAAAATATATGTATGTAGTGTTTTCTAATATACCATTAATTATATTTCGTTAAGTTATTTTATGATTAATAATTTTTTATATAACAATAATTTTAATAGTTTTATAAATTATTTTGTGCCAATTTTTACTCGTATTATTGGAATTATCTATATCGCTCCTGTATTTAGTGAAAAAATTGTCAGTTATAAAATTAAAATGTTTTTTTCTATTATATTAACTTTTTTTTTATGTTCCTTTTTACCACGTGGTTATATTTTACATTTTTCTTTCATTGGTGTGTTAGTTATTTTTCAAGAATTTGTAATTGGTTTTTTCATTGGTTTAACTTTTAAGTTAATATTTGTTATTTCAAGTTTTTGTGGTGATATTATAGGAACGCAAATGGGTTTATCATTTGCTACATTTTTTGATGTTAATAATCGTTATTTTATCCCAATTGTTCTAAGATTGATAAATTATTGTACTTATATGGTTTTTTTTATTTTTAATATGCATTTATGGGTTATATCTGTTTTAGTGAAAAGTTTTTATACTATTCCTATTGGTTCATTTATATTAAAAAATAAATTTTTAAATTTAGTATTTTTTTTCAGTAATGTATTTATTCAAGGTTTAAAGATGTTTTTTCCTGTAATATTGTTATTAATTATATTAAATTTAGTTTTTTTATTTTTAAATCGTATTTTAATTCCTGCTTTCTTTTTTTCTTTAAATTTTTCTTTATTTTTGTTATTTGGTATGTTGTTTTTATATTCCTTTTTTCCATTATTTATAATTAATTTTAAAATTGCTATGCAGAAAATTTTATTTTTTTTATTAGATATTATATAAATATGTAAATATTTATTATTTACATATTTTATTTTATTTTTTGTTCTGTATATATTACATGTTTTCTAATTTTAGGATCATATTTTTTGATTTTTATTTTTTCTGGGGTATTTTGTTTATTTTTTGTGGTTGTATAATAATGTCCTGTTTTTTTAGAAGAAACTAATTTTATTTTTACGCGCGTTTTTTTTGCCATTTATATACTCTCTCTTTTTTTTTTAAGAACAGTTTCAATACCGTATTTGTTTATTATTTTTATACCTTGTGTAGATATATTTAATTTAATAAATTTTTTTTTACTAGGAATCCAAAAACGATTTTTATGTATGTTAGGGTGAAATTTTCTTTTTGTAGCATTCATTGCATGAGAACGATTATTTCCAAATATTGTTTTTTTACCGGTCACAAAACAAATTTTAGACATAAATACCTCTTTTAAATATTTGTTATTTTTTTTTAGCTCTTTTAATAGATTCTAAAATTTCTTTTTTTGCTGCATTCACTCCTTCCCATTTAATAACTTTAACCCATTTGTTTTTTTCTAATTTTTTGTAATTTTCGAAAAAAAATTTTATTTGTTGTAACAGTGTTTTTGGAAAGTCGTGTATATCTTTTATAGATTTATATTTTTTAGAAATTTTTTCATGTGGAACAGAAATTATTTTAGAATCATGACCTGATTCGTCTTCCATATTTAAAATTCCTACAGGTCTACATAATATTACGGATTGAGTTTGTATTGGGTAAGGTGTTAAAACTAAAGAATCTAAAGGATCATTATCTAAAGACAAAGTATTATTTATGTATCCATAATTACATGGGTAAAATAATGTTGAAGGTATGAATCTATCAACATAAGTAATACCTGTATTATAATCAATTTCATATTTTACTGGTTTAGATAGTGCTGGTATTTCAATTATTACGTAAATATTTTTTGGTACATTTAATCCTGTTGGAATATTTTTAAAATTCATGTATTTGAACCTTTCTATTGTACTTATTGTATTTTATTTATGTAAATATTTAAAATTATTTATGTTAATTAATTTTTATTAATTATCTACATTATATTTTATTTTTTGAATTATAAAAATTAATTTTATATTACTGCATTGTATAAAACAATATTTTATTAGTTGATTTTTTATTATTTTTTAAAATATCATTTAAAAATTTTATTAATTTTTAAATTTTATTGTTATTATTTTTACATTTTTCTTAAATAGATTATTTTTATTTTAAAATTATATAATTATTTTATATATAGTAACACTAAAAATATATTTTTTAAAAAATTAAATTATATAAATATATATATTAAATTTTATAATTTTTAAAAATATTTTTTTAAATTATTTCAAATTTTTGAAATATTTATTTTAAAAATAAATAGTGTTGAATATTGAATTAATTATAAAAATTTTTTTATTTTTCTATAGTATAATATTTTTATTTATAAAAATTTTTTTTATAAAATAAAATATTAGATTTTTTTTATTAAATTTATTTATTATAATTATCTTAATAATTTTTCTTATATATTTAGTTTTTATGATTTGTGTAAATTATTATCTTATTTATTATTTTTAAAAAAGTATTTTTTAAAAATCATTGTTAATAATAATTTATTATTAAAATCTATTAAAAATATATTTATATATTATTTAACATTTTTATAATATTTTTTAAAATTTTAAATATGTTATTAAATTATAAAATATTTACATTTATTTAATTCGGTGAAGTATTTTTACATATTTGTGAATTGAAGTTGATCTGTAAGCCGGGTTTTGTTTAAAACAGCCATTTATCTAGGCTTATAATTACTTATATAGCTCAAGCATCTACCCAGGTTTTAGTATGAGCATACTAGTTATATAAATATTAAATTTATAACAACCTTATTTGACTTTGCTCCAGGTGGAGTTTGCAATTTATAATATATTTTATTTCACCCTTTCCTAAATTTTTAAATGATTTCGGAGGTTTATTTTCTGTTGCGCTGTTCGTAAGTTCACACTTCCTAGATGTTATCTAGCACCTTGCTCTTTGGAGCCCGGACTTTCCTCTTTTAAAAAGCGGCTGTTCGATCAACTTCATTTATAATAATAACATATTTTTTTTTTTTGTGTTATTTTTTTAATAGTTTTTTATATAAAAAATTTTTTTTTAAATTATGTATTTTTGCTGTTATTTTAACTGCTTTTTTGAATTTAAAATATTTAGTTAATATTTTAAAAGTTTCTAAAATTTTTATATTTATTTTTTCTTTTTTTTTATTTTTATAACCTTTAATTATAATTGTTATTTCGCCTTTTTTATTTTTTTTTTTTTTTTTAAACCATAATATTATATTTGATACTGTGTCTCTTTTTATTTTTTCTTTTTTTTTTGTTAATTCTTTTGCGATAGTAATAATTCTCTTTTTTCCTAAAATGTTTTTTATATCATCCATACATTTTAATATTCTATGAGGGGATTCATTTAAAATAATTGTTCTTTTCTCTTTTTTTAAATTTTTTAAAATTTTTTGTCTTTTTTTTTTTGTATTAGGTAAAAATCCTTCATAACAAAATTTATTTGCTGGTATACCTGAAGCGCATAATGCTGTTATTGCTGCACAAGCTCCTGGTAATGGGATAATTAAAATATTATATATATAACATAGTTTTACTAAATTATAACCTGGATCATTGATTAATGGGGTACCTGCATTAGAAACAATAGCTGTTTTTTTTTTTTTTAAAAATTGTATTAATTTTAAGCTTTTTTTTTTTCATTAAATTTATTAATAGGATATATCTTTTTTTTAATATTGAATTTTTTTAATAGTATATTTGTATGTTGTATATTCTCTGCTATGATTAGATCTACTTTATTTAATGTTTTTAAAGCTCTTTTGGTTATATCATTTAAATTACCTATTGGAGTTGGTATTATATATAATATTCCATTTTTTGATTTATTATTTATCATTTTTTAAGTTATTTTATTAAAATATTTTTATTTAAAATTTATATTTATTATAAATATATTTAATATATTATCAAGGTTATATTACATGAAAAAAGTTGTTATTACTGGAATAGGTATATTATCTAGCATTGGTAATAATCAAAAGGAAGTGTTACAATCTTTATTAAATAGTTTATCTGGCATAACTTTTTCTGAAGAATTTAAATGTGCGGGTATGCGAAGTAATGTTTGGGGTGATATTAAAATTAACATTGCAGAAACTTTTATAAATAAAAATATTGTTAAATTTATGCATGATGGTACAATTTATGCATATTTAGCTATGCAAGAAGCTATAAAAGATTCTTGTTTGCATTTCAACCAATATGCTAATAATTCTAATGTTGGTATCGTTGTAGGTTCAGCCGGTTGTTCTGCGAGATCAAAAATTTTATCAATAAATTTAATGAATAAAGGTATTAAAAATATACCTCCTTTTTCTGCAATAAAATCTATGAATTCTGGAATATCAGCTTGTTTAGGTACTTTCTTTAATTTAAAAGGTATTAATTATTCTATCAATTCAGCTTGTGCCACTTCTGCTAATTGTATTGGTCATGCTTATGAATTAATTAAATTTGGTCAACAAAAGATTATTTTTGCTGGAGGAGGGGAGGCTTTAAATTGGGAATTAGCTTGTGAATTTGATGCTATGCGCGTTTTATCTACTAGGTATAATAATTTTCCTAAACGTGCTTCTAGAGCTTATGATTGTAAACGTGATGGTTTTGTTATTTCTGGTGGTGGCGGTATTATTGTGTTAGAAGAGTTGCAACATGCTTTATCTAGAAATGCTAAAATATATGGGGAAATTATTGGATTTTCTACTAATTCTGATGGTTATAGCCTTACTAAACCTTCAGGTTCGGGTTTATTTAAATGTATTAAAAAAGCTTTGACAGATATTCATGAAAAAGTAGATTATATTAATACACATGCCGCTTCTACTAAAATAGGTGATATAACAGAATTACTTGCTATTAAAAAGTTTTTTAATAATTACAAACCTTTTATTTCTTCTACAAAATCTATAACTGGACATTCTTTAGGTGTTTCTGGTGTACATGAATTGATTTATGTTATATTAATGCTAAATAATAATTTTATTGCTCCAAGTATTAATATAAACAAATTAGATAAAAATGCTTTTAAAATGAATATTATTAATTCTATTTTATATAAAAAGTTTAATGTAGGTATGTCTAATAGTTTAGGTTTTGGTGGAGTGAATGTGGTAATTATTTTAAAAAAATATCATGGATAATTTTATTGTTTACTATATTAAATATGTTTTTTATATTTTTATTTAAAATTTATAATTAATATTTTGTATATTATATAGGAAAAAATTAAATTATGAATATGTTAAAATCTTTACAGAAAATAACTTCTATATCAATTGATACAGGTGATATAAATATTATTAAGAAATATAATGCACAAGATGCTACTACTAACCCTTCTTTAATTTTAAATGCGGTAAATTCACCTTATTATAAATCTTTAGTTTTAAATGCAATAAGTTATGCTAAAAAAAAAGGCGGTAATGATGTTAATAAATTATCTAACGCAAGTGATAAATTATTAATTAATGTTTGTATGGAGATTTTAAAGATAATTCCAGGATATGTTTCTATTGAAATTGATGCGCGTTGTTCATTTAATACTGAATTATCTGTTATAAAAGCATTAAAATTAATTTCCATGTTAAAAGAAAATGGTGTAAATTGTTCTCGTATTTTAATTAAATTAGCAGCAACATGGGAATGTATCAAAGCTTCTGAAATTTTACAAAAAGAAGGTATAAAATGTAATTTAACATTGTTATTTTCATTTGCTCAAGCAGTTGCATGTGCTGAATCTAATGTTTTTTTAATTTCACCTTTTATTGGTAGGATATATGATTGGTTTTGTAAAAATAAATTATTTAATTTATCTTCTAAAGAATTAGATCCAGGTGTATTAGCTGTACAAAAAATATACAAATATTATAAAAAAAATAATTATAAAACTATTATTATGGGTGCGAGTTTTCGTAATATACAACAAATATTAAATTTAGCAGGATGTGATAAATTAACTATTTCTCCTATGTTAATGGATGAATTACAATCTAAATCTGATATTGTAGTAAGAAAATTATCTAAAAATTATACAAATAATAATAAATCTATCATTAAAAATTTATCTGAAAGTGAATTTCGATGGATTCATAATAATGATCCAATGGCTGTTGAAAAATTATCTGAAGGTATACGTCAGTTTGGAGCAGATCAAATACAATTAGAAAATTTTTTATTTAAACAATTTTAATTTTTTTAAAAAACATTTTAATTTTCTCTAAAAATTTTAAATATAAGGAATATATATGTATTCAAATAATATTTTAGCACATGCCTTACGTATGTTGAGTATAGATGCTGTTCAAAAGGCTAACTCTGGACATCCGGGCGCTCCTATGGGTATGGCGGATATTGCTACGATTTTATGGAGAAAATTTATCAAGCATAATCCAGCTAATCCTTTATGGGCTAATAGAGATCGTTTTATTCTCTCTAATGGGCATGCTTCAATTTTATTATATAGTATCTTGCATTTAACAGGATACAATATTTCTATCAAAGAATTGAAAAATTTTAGACAATTGTATTCACAAACACCTGGTCATCCAGAAGTGGGTTGTACCCCTGGTGTTGAAATTACCACTGGTCCTTTAGGTCAAGGTTTAGGTAATGCAGTAGGTATGGCTATATCAGAACGAATACTATCTGAATGTTTTAATCGTAAAAATCATGATATTGTAGATCATTATACATGGGTATTTGTAGGCGATGGTTGTCTTATGGAAGGTATATCACATGAAGTATGTTCTTTAGCAGGTTCATTAAAATTAGAAAAATTAATTGTTTTATATGATAGTAATGGTATTTCTATAGATGGAAATGTTAAAAAATGGTTTAATGATGATACTGAAAAAAGATTTTTAGCATATAATTGGAATGTTATATCTCATGTTAATGGTCATGATCCAGATGCAATTTATAAAGCTATAACAGCTGCTAAATTATGCACAAATAAACCTTCTATAATTATTTTTAATACTATTATAGGTTTTGGTTCACCAAATAAATGCGGTAATGCTGTTGTGCATGGATCACCTTTAGGTAAAGAAGAAATAACTTTAGTACGTAAAAATTTAGATTGGGAATATCCTGCTTTTGAAATACCAAAATTTATTTATGATAAATGGCAAGCTATTGATAAGGGAAAAATATTAGAAAATAAATGGTTAAAATTAATTCATAGTTATAAAAATAAATACCCTAAGTTATATTTTGAATATAAACGTAGAATTAAAGGTAATCTTCCTTCAAACTGGAACAAAATTATTAAAGAATTGATTTATGAATTTAAAAATAATACAGAAGTATTATCTACTAGGCAAATTTCGCAAAATATTTTAGAATTTATGGGATCTAAAATTCCAGAATTAATTGGAGGTTCGGCAGATTTAACACCGAGTAATTTAACTAAATGGTCTGGATCAAAAGATATTTGTAATAATTATAATGGTAATTATATACACTATGGTGTTCGGGAATTTGGTATGACAGCAATAGCAAATGGTATGGCGCATTATAAAGGTTTTATCCCATATATCGCGACTTTTCTTATGTTTTCAGATTATGCGCGTAATGGTATTAGAATGGCTGCTTTAATGAAAACTCGTAATATTTTAATATATACACATGATTCTATTGGACTGGGAGAAGATGGTCCTACACATCAACCTATTGAACAGTTATCTACTTTACGATTAATACCTAATTTAAGTGTTTGGAGACCTTGTAATAAATTAGAGACTGTTATAGCTTGGAAAATGGCTTTAGAACGTACAAACGGCCCCACTGCTTTAATTTTATCTCGTCAAAATTTATCATTTAATTGTGATGTAGTATATCAAGAACAAGATGTATGTAGAGGTGCTTATATATTAAAAGATTTTACAAATACTAATAAAATACATGTTATTATCATATCTACTGGTTCAGAAATTCAATTAGCACTTGATGTAGCTAAAAAATTATATATTTTAAATTTTTCAGTAAGGGTTGTTTCCATGCCTTCGTGTGATGTTTTTGATAATCAAAGTATACAGTATAAAAATTATATTTTTCCAAAGTATGTTGATAAATACATAGTTATTGAAGCAGGTGTAAAAGATTTTTGGTATAAATATGTTGGTTTAAAAAGTTTAATTATTGGAATTGATACTTTTGCAGAATCTGCTCCAGCTGTTGATCTTTTTAAAAAATTTGGTTTTTCTGTAAATAGTATAGTTAAAAAATCTAAATTGTATTTAGCGTCTTAATGTAGTTTTTTACTATATTTTCAATTTTATTAGGGCTTTTAATATAAAAGCCTTAATAAATTTTTTTTTATTAAAGGGTTTGAAAATGTATTCATCTGTTATTCATTTAGCTAAAAAATTAGTTCGAATTCCTTCTATTAGTCCTTTAGATTTAGGTTGTCAAAATATTATAGCTAAACGTTTATTAAATTTAGGTTTTGTAGTAGAATATTTAAATATTAATGATACTAAAAATATGTGGGCATATCGCATTTTTGGAAAAGGTAAACATATAAATTTTTTAGGTCATACTGATGTCGTGCCAATAATTTGTGAAAAAAATTGGCATTATCCTCCTTTTTCTGCAACCATTAAAAATGGTTTATTATATGGAAGAGGTATTTGTGATATGAAAGGTGCTATTGCAGCTATGATTATTGCTTTAGAAAATTTCATTAAAAAAAAATTAACATATAACGGAAAAATATCTTTTTTATTTACTTCAGATGAAGAATCTATAGGTACAAATGGTATAAAAAAAGTAGTTGAAATATTAGCTTCTAGGAAAGAAAAGATAGATTATTGTATTGTAGGAGAGCCAACAAGTAATAATTTTATTGGCGATGTTATTAAAATTGGGCGTCGTGGTTCTATTACTTTTACCATTTTAATTAAAGGAATATCTGGACATGTAGCTTATCCACAATTTGTTATAAACCCTATACATATTTTATCACCTATTTTACTTAAATTAACACGTTATATATGGGATAAAGGAAATAAACACTTTCCACCTACTAGTTTACAAATTACTAAAATTTTTTCTAATAGTAATAGTAGCAATACTACGCCAGGTGAGGTATTTTTAGAATTTAATATTCGTTTTAGTAATCAATTGAACTTTAAAAAAATAAAACGTATTGTAAGGAAATTTTTCGCATCAGATATCTTTAATTGTGATATCCAATCAAAAGTTTATGCTGTTCCTTTTTTAACTGTTAAATCTCATTTAATTGATATTGTTATCAAATCTATTAATAAATTTAATAAATTTAAACCTATAGTATCTACTTCTGGTGGTACTTCAGATGGTAGATATTTATTTAATTTAACAGATCAAGTTGTAGAATTAGGATTAATAAATAAAAGTATACATAAAGATAATGAATATTCTAAAGTAAGTGATTTACATATTTTGAGTTTAATGTATGAAGAAATTATGAAAAAAATTTTATAATATCATTATTTTTAATTTCAAAATTTTCTATAATGTGTTATACAGAGTATATAATATACTCTGTAATTTATATTTTTTTTACAATATATTTATTAAAATGGTAATTTAGAATTAAATTTTTAACCATTTTTTATTATTTTTAATAAATTTTTTTTATTTTTTTTAGATATTGAGATCATAGGTAATCTTAGTTTATCATGATTGATTATTTTATATTTTCTTGCTAACCATTTTATTGGTGAAGGGTTAGGTTCTTTAAATAAATTTTTATGTAATTTTAATAATTTTTTATTAATTATATTAGCTAAATAAAAATTTTTTTTATGTGCTAATAAACATATTTCAGACATTTTTTTAGCAGCTATATTTGCAGTGACAGATATTACTCCATTTCCACCTAAAATCATAAATTTTAATGCAGTATTGTCATCACCGCTAATTAATAAAAAATTTTTTGGTGTGTGTTTTTTTATTTTTTGAATTCTGGATAGATCTCCTGTAGCTTCTTTTATTCCTATTATATTTTTAATATGTGATAATTTAATTATAGTAGCAGGAAGTAAGTCACATCCGGTTCGGCTTGGCACATTATATAAAATTTGTGGTAGTTTTGTATTTTCAGCAATAGTTTTAAAATGGTGATATAAACCTTTTTGTGTAGGGCGATTATAATATGGTGTAACTGTCAAACATGCTGCTACGCCTGATTTTTCAAACTTTTGTGTTAATGAAATTGATTCTATAGTGGAATTGGAACCAGTTCCTGCAATAATTGGAATTTTACCATTTGATATTTCTAATGCGTGCATTACTACGTTTATATGTTCTTTTTGATTTAAAGTAGATGATTCACCAGTGGTTCCAACAGCGACAATTGCTTTTGTGCAATTTTTTATATGATAATGAACTATTTTTTTTAAACTTTTTAAACAAATATTTCCTTTTATATCCATTGGTGTAATTAATGCCGCAATACTGCCTTTGAACATGTATATATCCTCTACAAAATATTTTTATTTGAATATATTTAAATTAATAATTTTGTATTTTAAAAAATTTCTATAACTGATGTTTTAAAAAAAATTTTAAATATGATTTTAAAATAATATAATTAATTATTTAAATTTTATATATTTATATTTGCAATATTTTTATTTTAATAAATAAATTTTTTATAATTGGATATATTTTTTAATTAATAAAAATTATTTACATTGTGCCTTATTTCTTAGTATATGATCCATAATTACAATTGCAAGCATGGCTTCAACTATTGGTACAGCTCTAATTCCAACACATGGATCATGTCTACCTTTTGTTATTATTTTTTTTTCTTCGTTGTTTGTATTAATTGTTTTACCTGGAATGGAAATACTAGAAGTGGGTTTAAATGCTGCTTTTACAATTATATCTTCACCATTACTTATACCGCCTAAAATCCCTCCTGCATGATTACTAATAAAACCGTTTTTTCTAATTTCGTCTCTATTTTCGTGACCTTTTTTAGAAATTACAGCAAATCCATCACCTATTTCAACCCCTTTAACAGCATTAATACCCATAATAGCATGAGCAATATCTGCATCTAATTTATCGAATACAGGTTCACCTAAACCTGTTGGTATATTATGTGCTATAGTAGTTATTTCTGCTCCTATAGAATCACCTTGTTTTTTAAGTTTTTTTATTTTTTTTTTTAAAATTTTTAATTTCTCTATTTCTGGGCAAAAAAATGGGTTTTTTTTTATTTCTTCCAAAGATTTTAATTTTAAATTAATTTTTCCCATTTTAGATAAATAACCAGTTATTTTTATTCCATATATTTTTTTTAAATATTTTTTTGCTATTGCACCAGCTGCTACTCGCATTGTTGTTTCTCTTGCAGAAGATCTACCTCCGCCTCTATAATCTCTAAAACCATATTTTTTATGATATGAATAATCTGCATGTCCAGGTCGGAAAATATTTTTTATTTTTTCGTAATCTTGAGATCTTTGATCTGTATTATAAATTAACATTCCTATACTTGTTCCTGTTGTTTTTCCTTTAAATAATCCGGATAATATTTCAACAGTATCTAATTCGCGACGTTGTGTTGTGTATTTTGAAGAACCTGGTTTTCTTTTATTTAACTCTTTTTGGATATCTTGAATTTCAATATTAAACCCTGGGGGCATTCCATCAACTATACAACCTAATGCTATACCATGTGATTCTCCAAAAGTACTTACGCGAAACATTTTACCAATACTATTTCCCGGCATATTTCTTCCTCTTTATTAATTTTTTTAATTTTATTTAATTATGTTTGAATTTTTTAAGAAATAATATAATATACAATATAAATATAATAAATAAATATCAAACATTATATAATAATTTTATTGTTTTATTTTATTAATTATTTTATTATTAATAATTATTATATTATTTTTAAAATTATTTATGGTTATTAAAATGTCTATTTTTGAAAAAGATGATTTATTTCGAGCATGTATTAAGGGAACTCAAAAATTTAAACAAGATAAAGTTTTTCATAACAGAGGATTAAATATTAAAAAAAAAGATTTGTTGTATAAAAAAAATATTATTCAACAAGAAATGCACAGTTTTTATTTTTCTAATACTATTTCTAATAATAAAAAGAATTATATACAACATAATTTTAGTAAAAATATTTTTTTAAAAAAAAATAATAAATTTGTAGGTAAATATAATCCAGAAATTTATTTGGATTTACATGGTGTAAGTAAATATAACTCTAAAAAAGAAATTGGTATTTTAATTACTTTATGTTATAAAGAAAATTTTTCTTGTGCGGGTATTATACATGGTCATGGTAGAAATATATTAAAGAAACAAATACCTTTTTGGTTGAAACAACATCCAGAAATTACTGTATGTAAAAATAAATCTAAGAATGTAAGTAATACTGTTGCTGTAATATTTTTTATTAATCTAAATGTATAATGTTATATACTTTTAAAATTTTATTTTATGACTTTATTTTCAATGTTGCACAATTTTAATGAATTATTATCTTAAATAGCAATTTAAAAATATAGTTTTAATTTTATTTAAAATTATAAGAGGTTTTATAACATATGTTAAGTAATAATAATAATCGTTTGCGAATAGCTATGCAAAAATCTGGTCGTTTAAGTGATGATTCTAAAGACCTTTTGAAACGTTGTGGTATTAAAATTAATTTTGAAGAACAGCGTTTAGTTTCTTTTGCAGAAAATATGCCTATTGATATTATGCATGTCCGAGATGATGACATTCCTAGATTGATTTTTGATAAAGTGGTAGATTTAGGAATTGTTGGAAAAAATGTTTTGGAAGAACAAATGTTATCTATTCCAAAATATAAAAATGTTTTATTTTACACTGTTTTACGTAATTTAGATTTCGGAATGTGTCGATTATCTTTAGCCATTTTAGATAATGCTCCATATAATGGTTTGAAATGTTTAGAAAATGCAAGGATAGCTACTTCTTATCCAAATATTCTTAAAAAATATTTTTATAAAAATAATATACGATTTAAATTATGTGTTTTAAATGGTTCAGTTGAAGTCGCTCCTAGAGCAGGTTTTTCAGATGCAATATGTGATTTAGTATCTACTGGAGGCACTTTGGAGGCAAATAATTTACGTGAAGTTGAAACTGTGTATTTTTCTAATGCGTGTTTAATATCTAGAATAGGATATATTTCTGAAATAAAATTATTATTAATTAAAAAATTATTAATACGTATTCAAGGAGTTATTAAAGCACGAGAATCAAAATATATTATGTTACATATTCCAGTTAATAAATTATCTAATGTAGTAACTTTATTAAGAGGGGCGGAAGTACCTACAGTTTTAAAATTAGCGGGTGATAAAAAAAAAGTTGCTATGCATATGGTAAGTAGTGAAACTGTATTTTGGGAAACTATGGAACAGTTAAAAAATTTAGGCGCAAGTTCTATATTAGTATTACCTATTGAGAAAATGATGGAGTGATTTTATGGATTTTATAATTAATAACATTTTTTATTGGAATAAATTAAATATTTCGGATAAAAAAAAAATATTATCACGTCCTATTTTGAATAATATTAATATAAAAAGTAATGTTAAAAAAATTTTATATGATGTGTATAAAAATGGAGACCAAGCTTTATACTATTATACAAAGAAATTTGATAATACTATTATAAATAATTTATTTATTAAAAAAAAAAAAANATTAGATAGTTTTTTAAAAGTTAATGTAAATATTAAAAAATCTATATTAACGGCAGCTAAAAATATTGAACTTTTTCATTCTTATCAAAAAACAAAAATAATAGACATTCATACTCAAGATGGAATTAGATGTCAGCAAATTACAAAACCAATAAATTCTGTTGGTTTATATATTCCTGGGGGTTCAGCTCCTCTACTTTCTACTGTATTAATGTTATCTATACCTGCTATTCTTGCACAATGTAATAAAATAATTTTATGTTCTCCACCTCCTATTTCAAATGAAATTTTATATACAGCATATTATGTATGTGGTATTAAAAATATATTGCAAATTGGAGGCCCGCAAGCTATTGGAGCTATGGCTTTTGGTACAGATAGTATTTGTAAAGTAGATAAAATTTTTGGACCTGGGAATGCTTATGTAACAGAAGCAAAAAAACAAGTTAATCATTCGTTTAATTATACTGATATAGATATGTTAGCAGGGCCTTCGGAAGTACTGGTAATTGCAGATATACACTCTAATCCTGATTTTGTAGCAGCAGATTTATTATCTCAAGCAGAACATGGAATGGATTCGCAAGTTATTTTATTAACAGATAATTTAATTTTAGCTAATTCTGTTATTACTTCTTTAAAAAAACAAATATGTATGTTATCTAGAATAAATATTATAAAAAATTCTTTAAAACATAGTAAAATTATTATTACTAAAAATATACAAGAATGTATAGATATATCTAATTATTACGCGCCAGAACATTTAATTTTACAATTTAAAAATGCGAGACATTGGTTAAATAAAATTTATAATGCTGGTTCTATTTTTATTGGCCCTTGGTCTCCTGAATCAGTAGGTGATTATGCTTCTGGTACTAATCATGTTTTACCTACTTATGGAAAAGTGAAAACTTTTTCTGGAGTTGGTTTAGCAGATTTTCAAAAAAAAATTTCAGTACAAGAATTAACTAAAAAAGCTTTATTTGATATTTATCCTACAGTAAAAAATTTATCACAGTTTGAACAATTAGATGCGCATCATAATGCTATTTCTATTAGATTAAAATATTTAAATAAGTAAAAAATGGATATTAAAAAATTAGTTCGAAGTGAAGTATTAAATTTAATACCTTATGAATCTGCTCGTAAAATTGGAGGAATGGGTGATGTGTGGTTAAATGCTAATGAATCACCTTATTATTTGACATTTAATTTATCAAATAAAAAATTTAACAGATATCCAGAACCACAATCTAAAACAATTTTATTAAATTATTCAAAATATCTTGGTCATAATATTAATAGTAAAATATTAATTACTCGAGGTGCTGATGAAGCTATAGATTTATTAATAAGAACTTTTTGTATACCTAATAAAGATATGATTATATATTTTCCTCCAACATATGGTATGTATCATATTAGTGCATTAATATCTGGTATTAAAAATAAAATAATTAATATTTATAAAAATAATAATTTTTATGTAGATAATTTTTTTAAACAATTTAAAAATGTGAAATTAATATTTATATGTAGACCAAATAATCCAACTGGGGATATTATCTCTCAAGAGAGTATTATATATATTTTGCAAAATTTAAATAATACATTATTAATTATAGATGAAGCATATATAGAATTTATTTTAAATGAAAGTTTTGTTTTGTATGTTAAAAAATATATTAATTTAATTATATTACGTACTATGTCTAAAGCTTTTGCTTTAGCTGGATTAAGATGTGGTTTTATTATAGCTGATAAATTAATTATTCAGTTTTTATCAAAAATTATAGCTCCATATCCTTTATCTACACCTGTTATTGATATTGTTTCTCAATCGTTAATTAAAAAAAATGTAGTTTTAATGTACACCAGAGTGATAGAAATAAATTCAAATCGTATTTGGTTTATTTATATGTTACGATCTATAAATTATGTAATAAAAATATTTGATAGTGTAGCAAATTATTTATTAGTATATTTTGAATTTTCAGAAAAAATTTTTAGATATTTGTGGGATAATGGCATTATTGTACGTAATCAGAAAAGTAATTATTTAAAAAATTGTATTAGAATTACAGTAGGAAGCAAATTAGAATGTTTAAAAATAATTATGAAATTGAAAGAATATAATTTTATTAAATAACAAGGAATTTTTGTGCAGGGAAAATATTTATTTATTGATAGAGATGGTACATTAATACATGAGCCTTTAGATAATTTTCAAATTGATTGTATAAAAAAACTATCTTTTGAATCTTATGTGGTGCAATCTCTAACTACTCTTAAAAATTTTGGTTATAAATTTATTATAGTTACAAATCAGGATGGATTAGGTAGTGTGCATTTTTCTAAAGAAAAATTTAATGTTCCACATAAATATATGTTAGATTTATTTTCTTCACAGGGAATTAATTTTGAAGAAGTTTTCATTTGTCCTCATTTTGTATATGAAGATTGTTTATGTAGAAAACCTAAATTAGGAATGATAAAAAATTTTATTAATGATAATTTAATAAATAAAGAACTCAGTTATGTTATTGGAGATCGCGATACAGATATGAAATTTGCTAAAAATATGGGAATTAAAGGTATTTTATATAATAAAAATAATTGTAATTGGCCAAATATAGTTTCTTTAATTACTAAAAAGAAACAATATATTAAAATTATACGTAATACTTTTGAAACAAATATTTTTTTAAAATTATGGAAAAATAAAAAAAAAGATATAAATATTAACACTGGAATAGATTTTTTTGATCATATGTTAGAACAAGTAGCGATACATAGTGGATTGTGCATGCATTTAATAGTTATATCTAATTTAAATATTGATGATCATCATATTGTAGAAGATGTTAGTATTGTTTTAGGTAAAGCATTATTAAAAATTTTAAAAAAAAAAAATGGTTTGAAAAGGTTTGGTTTTATTTTACCTATGGATGATAGTTTAGCTCAATGTGTGATAGATATTTCAGGACGTTCATATTTATCATTTCAGGTGACATTTACTCATCAATATATTGCTTCTTTAAGTACTGAAATGATCGAACATTTTTTTAAAACAATTTCAAATTCTATGAAAATTAATATATATTTAAAAGCAAAAGGTTCTAATGATCATCATTTAGCTGAATCCATATTTAAAGCATTTGGTAAAACTTTAATGCAAGCTATGTTGATGCAAGGAGATATATTACCTAGTTCAAAAGGTGTTCTTTAATGGATATTATAATATTAGATACTGGTTGCGCTAATTTATCTTCTGTTAAATTTGCGATAAAAAGGTTAGGATATAATCCAATTATTACTAATGAATATAAAACGGTTTTACATGCTGAAAAAATAATTTTACCTGGTGTTGGAACTCCATTTGCTGCAATGAGTAATTTAAAAAAATATAAATTAATAGATATTATTTTAAATTACACGAAACCAATTTTAGGTATTTGTTTAGGAATGCAATTATTTTGTGCATATAGTGAAGAATCGAAAAATATAAAAAATTTGAATATTATTAAATACCCGATATTAAGTTTACCAAAAAATAATTTACCATTACCACATATAGGTTGGAATAAAGTATATTCTTGTAAAAAAAATGTATTATTTAGAAATATAATGGATGGTTCTAGATTTTATTTTTTACATCAGTATATGTTACCTATAAATAAATATTCTATTTTAAAAACTGATTATGGATGTTTTTTTAGTGCTGCTTTTCAAAAAAAAAATTTTTTTGGTATACAATTTCATCCTGAAAAATCCGGCCCTCTTGGCTCACAATTATTAAAAAACTTTTTAGAGATATAATTATGATTATACCAGCTTTAGATTTCTTTAATAAAAAAATAGTACGCTTGTATCAAGGTAATTATGATAATATAAAATATTATAAATATAATGTCATTAAACAATTATTAAAATATAAATCTCAGGGTGCTCATTTTATACATTTAGTTGATTTAAATGGTGCTCAGTATTCTGAAAATAAACAATATGATTTTTTAAAAGAAATATTTCATTCAGTAAAAGATTTGACTGTTCAGATTGGTGGAGGGATTAGAAATATTCAAGATGTTGATGTTTTATTTAAATTAGGTGCAGCTAGAATTGTTATAGGTTCTTTAGCGGTTACAGATAAAAATCTTGTAGTAGATTTTTTTAAAATATATGGTCCTGAACGTATTGTATTAGCTTTAGATGTAAATATATATGATAATAAAAAAGAGTTGTATATTAATGGTTGGGGTTTAAATACAAAAATTTTATTAGAAGATATTATTAAATATTATCTTGTATATGGATTAAAGTATATATTATGTACTGATATTTCTAAAGATGGTACTTTATCAGGTCCTAATTTGAATTTATATAAAGAGATTATTAACACCTTTCCTACGATTAAAATTCAATCTTCTGGAGGTATTGGTTCTTTAAATGATGTCATTAATTTAAAAAAAATTGGTGTTCATAATATTATTATTGGCAAAGCAATTTTAGAAAAAAAATTTACTTTGTTAGAGGCAAATTTATGTTAGCAAAACGTATTATACCATGTTTAGATGTTAAAAATGGTTTAGTAGTTAAAGGTGTACAATTTTGCAATCATAAAGTTGTTGGTGAAGTTTTACCTTTAATAAAACGTTACATATCTGAAGGAGCGGATGAAATTGTTTTTTATGATATTACTGCTTCTTCAGAAGCAAAAATTGTTGATCGTAGATGGATTAATGATATTGCTGAAATTGTTGATATACCATTTTGTGTTGCGGGTGGTATTAAATCTTTACGAGATGTAGAAAATATTTTATCTTATGGTGCTGATAAAATTTCAATTAATTCCCCTGCATTATTAAACCCTAATTTAATTACTAGTATAGCTAAATATTTTGGTTCGCAATGTGTAGTTGTTGGAGTTGATTCTTGGTTTAATAAAAACACTGGTCATTATGAAGTATACCAATATACTGGAGATATATCTAAAATACATAAAACTCGTTGGAAAACATTAGATTGGGTTAAAAAAGTGCAAGATTGTGGTGCTGGTGAAATTGTTTTAAATGTTATGAATCAAGATGGAGTAGGATTAGGCTATGATTTAGAACAATTATTTATAATTCGTCAAATTTGTCATGTTCCCTTAATTGCTTCAGGTGGTGCTGGTTCATTAAGGCATTTTTATGATTTGTTTTCTTCTGTTGATGTTAATGGTGCTTTGGCAGCTTCTGTTTTTCATAAAAAAATAATTAATATTAAGGAATTAAAGTTATTTTTAAAAAATAAAGGGGTGGAAATAAGAGAGTGTTAGAAAAATTTCAAAATAATGTTAAAATTGATTGGATTAAGGTAAATAAATTGATTCCAGTTATTGTTCAAAATGTTTTAAATGGTATGGTATTAATGCATGCATATATGAATTTTAAAGCATTATATAAAACACAAAAAACTGGTTTTATGGTTTTTTATTCACGTACAAAAAAAAAATTATGGATGAAAGGGGAATTTTCAGGGAATTTCCTAATTTTAGTACATCTTATACATGATTGTGATAACGATACTTTATTAGCTTTAGTAAAATCTATTGGTAAAACTTGTCATTTAGATCAAGATAGTTGCTTTAAATATCCTAATTCTAGTTTTATTTTTTTAAATAAATTAGAAAATTGTATTGAAAATAGGAAACATAATATGGAGCGAAATTCTTATACTAAAAAATTATATAATAGCGGAGTAAATAGAATTATACAAAAATTTGGTGAAGAAGCTGTGGAGGTTATTATATCTGTATGTAGGGATAATAAAAAAAATATTATAAATGAAGTTTCAGATTTAATATATCATCTTATGGTTGTATTATCTGCTAAAGAAATTCCTTTAAGTGTTATTTGTAATAATCTTTATAATCGCAGTTAGTTTGATTTAAATATCTCTATTTACAATTGTTTTTATATTTAAATTTTTTAAAAAATTTTATGCAATGTTTTATTTTTACTTATAATTTTTAAATATTAGGAGAATATCTTATGTTAAAGCAACAAATAGGAGTTATTGGAATGGCCGTTATGGGCCAAAATTTAGCATTAAATATTGCAAATTGTGGTTATACTGTTTCTATTTATAATAGATCTAAAAATCGTACAGAAGATTTTTTAAGAGCACATAATAATAAAAATATATTTCCATATTTTGAAATTAAAAATTTTATAAATTCATTACAATCTCCTCGTTGTGTTTTGTTAATGGTTAAATCTGGATGTGCAACAGATTCTACAATTAATTCTATTATACCATATTTATCTAAAAATGATATTGTGATTGATGGAGGTAATACCTTTTATAAAGATACAATCAAACGAAATGAAAAATTATCAAAATATGGTATATTTTTTATTGGAACAGGGATTTCTGGAGGTGAAAAGGGTGCTTTGCATGGTCCTTCTATTATGCCTGGTGGAGATCAATTAGCATATAATATTGTTAAACCTATTTTTAAAAAAATATCTGCTAAAGTTGATAATGAACCTTGTGTAAATTATATTGGTCCAAATGGATCAGGACATTATGTTAAAATGGTTCATAATGGAATTGAGTATGCTGATATGCAATTAATTGCTGAGTCTTATTTTTTATTAAAAAATATTATCAAAATGAGTAATAAAGAATTATCTGAAATTTTCAATTTTTGGAATCAAGGTGAATTGCAAAGTTATTTAATTGAAATTACTTCTAAAATTCTTATAAAAAAAACAAAATCTGGAAATTATTTATTAGATTGTATTTTAGATACTGCAGAACAAAAAGGAACTGGTTCTTGGGTTAGTAAAAGTGCTTTAGATTTATGTGAACCTCTTTCATTAATTACTGAATCTGTTTTTGCTCGTTATATATCTTCTTTCAAATCACAACGTTTATTTGCTGCAAAAGTATTAAAAGGTCCTTTAAATATTTCAATTATTAAAAATAAGGATTTATTTATTAAAAATATTCGAAAAGCTTTGTATTTAAGTAAAATTATTGCTTATGCTCAAGGTTTTTCTCAGCTTAAAAATGCTTCTGATAGGTATAAATGGAATTTAAATTACGGAAAGATTGCTAAAATTTTTCGCTCTGGTTGTATAATACGTGCGCAATTTTTACAAAAAATTACTGATACTTATATTAAATACGGTAATCAAGTAAATAATTTATTAATTACTCCATATTTTAAAAGTATAGCTAATAAATATCAACATTCTCTTAGAGAAATTGTAGCATATTCTATTTCTAATGGTTACGCAGTTCCTTGTTTATCTGCCGCGATATCATATTATGATTCGTATCGTTCTTCATTTTTATCATCAAATTTAATTCAAGCACAACGTGATTATTTTGGAGCACATACATATAAACGTATTGATAAGAAAGGAGTTTTTCATACTCATTGGGAATAATTTTTTTATTTTTCAAATATTATATTTTATTTATAAATAAATTTATTGAAAATTATTTTAGTGTTTTATTGTAATATAAATTAACTATTTATTGTATTATATGTATTATTGCTTTTTTATAAATTAAATATATTTTATTTTTTTAATTTTTACTCTTTATTTTTTTTATTATTTTTCTTGTATAATGTTTATCTGTACATTGCAAATTTAATTTTAATATAATATTTTGTGTTTTTTATTTGAAATATTTTTATATTATTTGGTTGTGTATTTATTTATTTTTAAATTTTTATTATATTTGTATTTTTAAAATTTATTTTATTGTATTTTAAAATATTCGTTAAATTTTAAATTTTAACTTTTAAACTAATTTTTTAATATGTATTTATATTTAATATGATAATGTAAAAAAATATTTTTGTTTTTAAAATTTTTAGGAATTTTAATAATTTTTATGAAAAAAATAAAAAAAAGAAAAATTTTAGTTACTTGCGCTTTACCTTATGCAAATGGTTTAATTCATTTAGGACATATAATGGAACATATTCAAGCAGATATATGGGTTCGTTTTCACCGTATGTTAAATAATAAAATTTGGTTTATATGTTCTGGTGATACTCATGGTACAGCAATAATGTTAAAGTGCAAAAAAGAAAAAATAAAACCGAAAATTTATGTTAAAAAAATTATTAAAGAGCAAAAAGATATTTTTTTAAAATTTAATATTTCACATGATAATTATTATTCTACACATACTAAAGAACATTTATATTATGTAAATAAATTATTTCTTATTTTAAAAAAAAAAAAGTTAATTAACAAAAAAACTATTTATCAATGGTTCGATTCTAAGTTTAATATATTTTTACCAGATCGTTTAGTTTTAGGAACCTGTCCTATATGTAGAAGTAACAAACAATATGGTGATAATTGTGAATCTTGTGGTTCTGTATATTCTGCTTTAGATTTAATTAAACCTATTTCTGTTTTATCAAATACTAAACCTATTTTAAAGAATTCAGTACATTTATTTTTTAATTTACCATATTTTACTAATATGTTAAAAAATTGGACTGCATCTGATGTTTTACAAAAAACAGTATATAACAAAATTAAGGAATGGTTATTAAAAGGATTGAAAGAGTGGGATATATCTCGAGATGCCCCTTATTTTGGTTTTAAAATACCGTTTTATACAAATAAATATTTTTATGTTTGGTTTGATGCTCCTATTGGTTACATTAGTTCTTTTAAAAATTTGTGTGATAAAAATAAAAACATAAATTTTAAAAAATTTTGGGTAAAAAGTTCAAATTATGAATTGTATCATTTTATAGGTAAAGATATTATTTATTTTCATAGTTTATTTTGGCCGGCGGTTTTACATGGTTGTGATTTTAAAAAACCTACAAAAATTTTTGCTCATGGTTATGTATTATTTAATGGTTGCAAAATGTCTAAATCTCGAGGTGTAAATATTACTGCTAAGAATTGGTTAAAATATTTTGATTCTGATAGTTTGCGTTATTATTATGCTTCAAAATTGTCTAATGGAATAGAAGATATAGATATAAATATAAAACAATTTATAAATAAAATTAATTCTGATCTTTTAAATAAAATTGTTAATTTAGCTTCGCGTAGCGCTAAGATAATTAATGTTCGGTTTAATAGTTTTTTATCTACAAAAATAGAAGATATTGATTTATATAACTATTTTTTAAAAATTTCTAATAATATAATATATAATTTTAATAAACTTAATTTTAATATTGTAATTAGTGAGATTATAGAATTAGCGAACTTAGCTAATAAATATATTAATGATAAAAAACCTTGGACATATAAAGAAAAATTTTATTTTGATAATAAAATACATAGAATTTTTTCTATGGGTATAAATTTTTTTAAAATTATTATGACTTGTTTGAAACCTATTACACCTATTTTAGCTCAAAATTCTGAGATTTTTTTAAAAATTTCATTACTTTGGGAAAATATAAATCAACCTTTATTAAATCATAAAATTTCTATTTATAAAAATTTATATCAAAAAATTAATGAAAATATAAAATATAATTTTTAATTTATTTAATCCATGATAATGATTTTTTTTTTTTAAAATACTTTATAGAATGATCATATATTCCAATAACTGAAACAAATTTATTATTATAGAATAAAAGTGGTGTATTTATTCTTTTATTTTTAGATATTTTATATTTTTTCCATATTTTTTTTAATGTAATATATTTATTGTGTAGTGTTAATAATTTTCCTTTGGTGTTAAATTTTATATTTATTTGTTCATTTTTTTTGGGTTTTGGTATATTTTTTTTTTTTTTATTATCAAAAATTAAAAATCCTAATTTATGAGGTAAAATTAATGGTTTTTTAATTTGACTCCAATATAAAATTAAATTATTTGTTTTTTTTTGAAATTTTTTAATTAATAATGTATTTTTAAATTTTTCTATAATAAAATTTTTTATTTTTATTTTTGTGTTTTTTTTTTTTAAAAAAATTAAGTTTTTGTTAATTTGATTTATATTATTTTTAGATATTAAATGTTTTGTGTTTTTTTTTATCCAATATTTTAAAATATTATTGCGTAAAATTTTATTAATATATTTTATTTTGAACAAGTTTATTTTGTTTTTTTTGTAAGAAATATTTTTAATGCTTTTTTTTATAAAATATTTGATTAATAGATTTTGTTCTTTACATAAATGCATAGTTTTTAAAGAATTTTTAATAAAATAATTCCATCTTTTTTGAAGTATTGGTAATATTTTAAATCTTATAAAATTTCTATCATATGTTATGTTTTTATTACTGTAATCATTAATATAAGGAACGTTATTTTTAATAGCCCATTTATATATTTTTTTTTTACTTGTGTAAATTAATGGACGTAATATTTTTATTTTTTGAAATTTTTTAAATTCCCTCATTCCTGATAAACCTAAAGGTCCACTTCCTCTTTTTAAAGATAAAATTAGTGTTTCTACTTGGTCATTTTTATGATGTCCTGTTAATAATATTTCTTTTCTTTGTATGTGTTTTTTTATTTTTTTATAGCGTAAATTTCTTGCTTGTGATTCAAATCCTTTTTTTTGTATATTCTGGATGTATATATTTTTTATTATTAAATAAATATTTAATTTTTTACATATTTTTTTACAATGTTGAGTCCATATATATGATTTTTCATTTTGATGATGGTCAATATGTATTGCACGAATTTTGTTTTTAATTAAAGTATATAATAAAAATGTGGAATCTAAACCTCCACTATAAGCAAGTATTTTTTTTTTAATATTAGTATTTTTTTTAATTTTTAAAAGAATATTATTCATCTGATATATTTTAATTTATATAATTATACGTCTGAGTGGATTTGAACCACTGTTCTTCATTATGTCATAATGATGCTTTAACCATTAAGCTACAGACGTTTGATTTATTTTATAAAATAAATATTTAAAATATTTTAATATAATTTATATTATGTCTTAAATTTCTAATAATTAATACAATTTTAATGTTTTTAATGTTTAATGTGAGAATTTAATATGTTTACTGGTATTATTAGTGGTTTGGGTTTAGTTGTAGCTATTGTTCGAAAATTAAATTTTCGTACTTATATAATTAAGTTTCCTGAAAATCTTTTATATAAATTATATGTAGGTGCTTCTGTTTCAATTAATGGTTGTTGCTTAACTGTAGTAAATTTTTATAATAATTTAGTATATTTTGATGTTGTTTTCAATACTTTTCTTTGTACTAATTTTAAATTTATTAAAATTAATGAGTTTATTAATCTTGAACGTGCATTGAAATTAGGTGATGAAGTTGGAGGACATTTAATTTCTGGTCATGTAATGACGATTGCTATTAAATGTAATATAAAAAAAAATAATAATTTCACACAAGTATGGTTTAAGATAATAAACAAAAAATTTATGAAATATATATTTTTAAAAAGTTTTATATGTGTAAATGGTGTAAGTTTAACTGTTTCAAAAATTGATAATTATAAATTTTCTGTAAATTTAATACCACAAACATTATTTGATACAAATTTAAGTTTAATTACAATAGGTAGTTATGTAAATATTGAAATAGATATATATACAAAGATGATAATAGATCAAATTAATATTAATACTAAAAACTTATTGTAATTTTATTTTAAGATTTATTTATGACTTTAAAAATTTAATATTTATTATATATTTTTAATTAATATATTTTTAAAATAAATTTGGAATTATATGTATATTTGTAAATTAATGAATGAATTGAGGTTCCGCGGTTATATATATCAAATGACTGATCAAAAATTAATATTAAAATATTTTTCGAATAAATCTAATTCTTTATATTGCGGTTTTGATCCTACTGCTGATAGTTTACATGTTGGGCATATTTTACCATTATTTTGTTTAAGAATATTTAAATTTTATGGACATACGCCTTTTATTATCGTCGGTGGAGCAACTAGCTTAATTGGAGATCCAAGTTTTAAAAATAGTTTTAGAGAACATTACTCTTTATTTGATATTAAATTAAGAGTATTAAAAATTACTAAACAAATTAATCTTTTCTTACATTCTAATATTAAAAATTCATATTTTATATTAAATAATTATAAATGGTTTAAAAAGATAAATGTTATAGATTTTTTTAAAAAAATTGGAATATATTTTTCTATAAGTAGTATGATTAATAAGGATTCCATAAAAAAAAGAATTTATCGTAAAAAGCAAGGAATATTATATAGTGAATTTTCTTATAATTTATTACAATCATATGATTTTGCATATTTATATAAAAAATATAATGTTTTATTACAAATTGGTGGTTCAGATCAATGGGGTAATATAACTTCTGGTATTGATTTAACACGTAAATTATATAAATCAAATGTATGTGGAATGACTTTACCTTTATTAATACAATCTAATGGTTTAAAATTTGGAAAATCGGAAAAAAATACTATATGGTTAGATTCTAAACGCACTAGTCCGTATAAATTTTTTCAATTTTGGTTAAATATTGACGATAGAGATGTTATACAATTCTTAAAATTTTTTAGTACGTTTTCTTTATCTAATATTATGAAAATAGAAGAAAAATTTTTTTGTAAAAAAATACATCCTATTTATTTAAAGTATATTATTGCTTGTTCATTAACGCATTTTATTCATGGTTTGGATAAATTATATTCTGTTAAACGTATTACCTCTGTTTTATTTGGAGGAAATATAGATATAATTACATTATATGATTTTCAACAATTAGAAAAAGATGGTATACCATTTTTAAATATATATGATATATTGGATTTAGAGACTGTTTTAGTATTATCTTCTTTTGCACCATCTAAAACACAAGCACGTAAAATGATTGCTTCAAATGCTATTTCTATTAATCAAAAAAAAATAGATGTTAAGTATATATTTAAAAAATCCGATAAATTATATAAAAAATATACGTTATTATCTAAAGGAAAAAAGAATCATTTATTATTAATATGGAATTTTTATTAATAAAATTATTATATTTGAAAACTTTCACCACATCCACATGTATTTTTTTTACTTTCATGTGTAAAAATAAAAGTTTTATTTAGTCCTTTTTTAATAAAATCTATTTTTAAACCTTCTATATATTTTTTTTGTTTCTTTTTAATAAAGAATTTTATATTTTTAGATTTTATTAAATATTCTTTTTTTTTAATTTCTTTTATTTTTTTAAATTTTAAATCATATTTATATCCAGCGCATCCTGTTTTTTTAATGTTAATTATTATCCCTATAATATTTTTATTTTTTATTAAAAGTTTATTAATTTGTTTAAAAGCATTTTTTGTTAGTTTTATTTTATTTTTTTTTAATATACACATATTTTAAAAATTTTATACAATTTTATTATTATAATATTATTTTTTATATTATATATCAATATAAATTTAATTTAAAATATATTTTATATTTAACATGTTTTTAGTTTTTATTATCATTTATTTGTAACAATTTTACTTTGAAATAATATTTTTATTAGTGATGTTAATATTTTAAAATTATAAAATATATTTATAATACTTACATATTTTATATTATTTTGATTTAAATTTTTAATAAAATTATAATTTTATATAAATTTGAATTTATTTCACTACTTTAAAAATTAATTTATGTATTTTAAAATATTTTTAAATCTTATTTTTTAGATTACAATTATTTATTAATTAAATAATATATATTCAGGTTATTTTTAAATTTTATTATTTGAAATTTTTTTTTTGTTTTAATATTTATATTAATTTTAATTAATATTATTTTTTTATTAATTTTTAAATTTTTATATTCACAATATATTAAATTTTTCAATTAATCTAATAATTTTTTAATTCAATTAAATATTTTTTCTTTTTTAGTTTAATAATTTTTTAGAATTTTTATTGAATAATTTATATACTTAAAATATTTTTTTTAAAGAAATTAATTTTTAAGTTTGTTAATTTTTATATTATACCGATTATTTTATTATTTTACAGTTATAAAATTATTTAGAGAATATAATGAAAAAAACTGATGAGTTACGTACTGTACGGATAGATCCTTTGATTACACCAGCAAATTTAGCTAAGTGTTACACACTTACTTCTGATATTATGGATAATGTTATTCAAACTAGAAAAAATATTGCTAATATAATGAATGGACAAGATAAACGTTTATTAGTAGTAATTGGTCCTTGTTCAGTACATGATCCTGTTGCTGCAATTGAATATGCTAAAAGATTAATTGAATTAAGAACAAAACATTATTCAAGATTAGAAATAGTTATGCGTACGTATTTCGAAAAACCTCGTACTGTAGTTGGTTGGAAAGGATTGATATCTGATCCAGATCTAGATGGAACTTTTAGAGTAAATCATGGTTTATCTATAGCGCGTAAATTATTATTAGATATTAATATGTTAGGTTTACCTGCTGCTACAGAATTTTTAGATATGGTTATTGGACAGTTCATAGCTGATTTAATAAGTTGGGGTGCTATAGGTGCAAGAACTACAGAAAGTCAAATTCATCGTGAGATGGCTTCTGCTCTTTCTTGTCCTGTTGGTTTTAAAAATGGAACTGATGGTAATATAAATATTGCTATTGATGCTATTAGAGCAACACGTGCAAGACATTTATTTTTAGCTCCAGATAAACATGGTCAAATGACTATAAATCATACTAGTGGCAACCCTTTTGGTCATGTTATTATGCGTGGTGGTAAAAAACCTAATTATAAGGCTAAAGATATAAATTCTGCAATAAAATTATTAAGTGCATTTAAATTACCAGAATATTTAATGGTTGATTTTAGTCATGGTAATTCATTAAAACAACATAAAAATCAATTTAAAGTAGCTGAATCTATTATTGAACAAATTATTCAAGGCTCTAAAAATATTTTTGGTGTTATGATAGAAAGTTTTCTTGAGGAAGGTTCACAAGATATTAATAATAAAGATTGTTTAATTTATGGAAAATCTATTACTGATGCATGTTTAAGTTGGGAAGATAGTGTGCAAATAATTAATGATTTATCAAAAGCAGTTGCATCTCGTTTTTAATTTATATGGTGTCAGTCTACAATGATTGACATTCATGTTTTTTGTTTATTACTATTTTGTTATTTTATATTGCAAATTATATAAATCAAATTTATATTTTAACTAGTATGAATTAAAATTGTAATTAAGGTGTTTATTATGCCTACTATAACGTTTTTAAATGGTGAAAAAAAATTTTATCATGAAAATGTAACTGTGCTGAATATAGCTCAAGATATTAAATATAGTTTTAAAAAAATATGTGTTGGGGCTTATATCAATGGTTTATTAGTTGATTCAAATACTATTGTAGAAAATGATTCTATTGTGTCTATTTTAACAATACATGATTTTGAAGCTTTCAATATTTTTAAGAATACTTTTATACATCTTTTAGGTTATGCAATTACATTGTGTTTCCCGCAAGCAAAATTACTTCATAGCGGAATAACAAATAGTGGATTTTATTATGATATAGATAATTTCTTCTCCGTGAATAAAAATGATATTAAAAATTTGCAAAATTGCATGCATGCATTAATTAAAAAAAAATATAATATTTCTAAAATTACAATATCATATTCAGTTTTAAAAAAAATTTTAGTTCATTGTAAAAATAAATATAAAATAATGTCTATTATTAAGAAGTTTTCTAATATTAAAAAGTATAATTTATATTTTCATGAAGAACATTTTGATTTTTTTTTAAATCCTCAAGTTAGAAATATTTCTATGTGTAAGTATTTTATATTAGATAAGGTGTCAAGTATACATTGTAAAGTTGGTGAAGTTGGTAAAATTGCACAAAGGATTCATGGTGTAGGATATTTAAATAAAAAAGATTTTAATTCTCATTTAAAAAATGTTGCTGAATTAAAAAAAAGAGATCATAGAGAAATAGGAAAAAAATTAAATTTATATCATATACAAGATGATTCTCCAGGTATGATATTTTGGCATGAAAATGGTTTAATAATTTATAAATCTTTAGAAAATTTTATTCGCGGTAAATTAAAAAAATATTTGTATATTGAAGTTAAAACTCCTATTTTAATGAATCGATCCATTTGGGAACGTACTGGTCATTGGGATAATTACAAGGATTCTTTATTTTCTTTAAAATTAGATAACAAAAATTATTGTATTAAGCCTATGAATTGTCCAGGGCATATTGAAATATTTAAAAAAGGTTTAAAATCTTATAGAGATTTACCTATTCGTATGGCTGAATTTGGTTATTGTCATAGAAACGAATCTTCTGGTTCTTTACATGGTTTATTGCGTGTACGTAGTTTTACACAAGATGATGCACATATTTTTTGTACCAAAAGGCATATAAAAAAAGAAATTAATAATTGTATTAAAATGATTTATGAAATTTATAATGTGTTTGGTTTTTCAAATATACAAATTGATTTTTCTACACGTCCGGAAAATCGTATTGGTGACGATAGTATTTGGGATTGTGCAGAAAAAGATTTAGAAACAGTGCTTGCTGATAATAACTTAATGTTTAATTATAAAAAAGGAGAAGGTGCTTTTTACGGGCCTAAAATAGAATTTATATTGAAAGATTCATTGAATCGTAAATGGCAGTGTGGAACTATACAATTAGATTTTTACTTATCTTCACGTTTAGATATATTTTATATTGATAAAAATAATAAAAAAAAATGTCCCATTATAATACATAGGGCAATTTTAGGTTCTATAGAACGGTTTATAGGTATATTAATTGAAGAATATGTAGGAAATTTACCAACTTGGTTGGCTCCGATACAAATAATTATATTAAGTGTAAATAATAAACATGATCATTATGTTAGAAAAATTTTTAAAAAATTTTATATTGTTGGTTTAAGAATACAAATGAATTTAAAGTGTGATTCAGTTAGTTTAAAAGTTAGAGAAGCTATTCTTCAAAAAATACCTTATATTATGATTTGTGGAGATCAAGAAGTTCAAAATAACTCTATTAGTGTACGTAATAGATTAGGTAAAAAATTTATTTTAACAGATATAAATAATTTTATAACTCGTTTAAAAAAATTAATTTCGATTTGTAGTTTTAATTTATTGGAGGAATAAAGTATTAAAGGTATAAAAAAAAATAAGGTTATTAGAAAAAATCGTATTAATAATGAAATTCAATCTCAAACAGTACGTTTAACAGGTGTTCAAGGTGAAAAACTTGGTATTGTTACTTTACAAGATGCTTTAGATAAATCTTTTTATGCTGGTTTAGATTTAGTAGAAATTAGTCCTAATGCTGAGCCACCTGTATGTAAAATTATGGATTATGGTAAATTTTTATATAAAAAGAATAAATTATTAAAAGAGCAAAAAAAAAAACAAAAAATTATTCAAATTAAAGAAATTAAATTCCGACCAAGTACAGAAAAAGGTGATTATCAAATTAAATTACGTAATATAAAAAGATTTTTAATAGATGGTAATAAAGTGAAAATTACTTTACGTTTTCGAGGTAGAGAAATGGCGCATCAAAATATTGGCATACAAGTTTTAAAAAAGATTCAGAATGATCTTTTAGATATTGCTATTGTCGATTTTTTTCCTTCTAAAATAGAAGGCCGCCAAATGATTATGATTTTATCATCTAAAAAAAAATAATTTTTTATATTATTTCAATTACAGAATTTATTTAGGAAATTATTATGCCTAAAATTAAAACTTTACGTAGTGCATCAAAACGTTTTAGAAAAAATGCTTCGGGTATGTTTAAAAGAAAAAAAACAAATTTACGTCATCTTTTAACAAAAAAAACAACATCTTATAAAAGGAATATTCGCAAAAAGGTTATTATATCACGTTCAGATTTATCTAAAGTTATGTCTTTTTTACCATATTTATAATTTTTAAGGAGATTATATGACTCGTGTAAAACGAGGTGTAGTAGCTCACGCTAAACATAAAAAAATTTTGAAACAAGCTAAAGGTTATTATGGAGCGCGTTCAAGAGTATATAGAGTGGCATATCAAGCAGTAATAAGAGCTGGTCAATATGCTTACAGAGATAGAAGACAAAAAAAAAGAAAATTTAGACAATTATGGATAACTAGGATTAATGCAGCGGTAAGAGAACATTGTTTATCTTATAGTACTTTTATTTATGGTTTAAAAAAAGCAAATGTTCATCTTGATCGTAAAATATTATCTGATATAGCTATATTTGATGTTTTTTCATTTACTAAATTAGTACAATTAGCAAAAAAATTTTTGTAATATATTATTATATTAGCGGGAGTAGCCAATCTCCCCTTCTTTTTTTAGGTTTATGTTTTTAGTAAGGGGTTTTCCATAGATATTAAAATATTAATTTTAAAATTATTAATGAGATAATTATGTTTAATTTATTAAAATTAATTAACGATATTAAGTTGCAAGTTAATTATGCTAAAAAAATAGATACATTGAATAACTTGAGAAATAAATATATTAGTAAAAATGGTGTTTTAACAAAAAAAATAAATAAATTATTATCATATAATATTTTTTATAAAAAAAAATATGGTTTTTTTTTACAAAATTGTAAATTTAATATAATAAAAAAAATTTTATTTAAAAAAAAAAAAATTAATGAATATTTTAAAAATAAAAAAATACTTTCAGAAATTTTTGATTATAGTTTACCTGGTCGTTGTTTAAAATTTGGATCTTTGCATCCAATAAGCTCAACAATATGTGAAATAGAAAATTTTTTTGAAAATATTGGTTTTCAGGTTTTTTATGGTCCAGAGATAGAAGATGTATATCATAATTTTGATTCTTTAAATATTTTTTCAGATCATCCTGCTAGAGATATGCATGATACTTTTTGGTTGGATAAAAAAGCGTTACTACGTACGCAAACTTCTAGTATGCAAGTACGTATTATGCAACAATTAAAACCTCCTGTACGTTTATTATTTCCAGGTAAAGTTTTTCGTAAAGATTTAGATTCAACACATACACCAATGTTTCATCAAATAGAAGGTCTTATTATTGACAAAAATATTAATTTCTCTAATTTAAAATGGATTTTAGAAGAATTTTTGAATTTTTTTTTCGATAAAAAAGTACATTTAAGATTTAGGACTTCATATTTTCCTTTTACTGTCCCTTCTGCAGAAGTGGATATTAAAAAAAAAAATAGTAATTGGTTGGAAATATTAGGTTGCGGTATGGTTCATCCAAAGGTTTTACAGAATATGAATGTAAATACTAAAATGTTTAAAGGTTGTGCATTTGGCATTGGAGTTGAAAGAATAATATTATTAAGACATGATATATTAGATATACGAACATTTTTTGAAAATGATTTACGTTTTTTAAGTTTATTTAAGTAATACAAGGTGAAATAATGAAATTTAGTGAATTATGGTTACGTAAATTTTTACATTTAAATATTAAAACTAAAGATATTAAAAAACAATTAACTTTGATAGGGATAGAAGTGGATAATGTTACACAACATTATATAGATTTAAGAAATATTATAGTAGGTAAAATAATGTTTTGTTATGCTAATAATGTTAATTTTATTAATGTTGTTGATATTGGTAATAATGAATATTTATTAATTAAATCTAGTATTAAATTGTTTAAAAATATAAAAGTTATTGTTAAAAAGATAAAATATATAAATTCAATTTATTATAAAAAAAATATTTTTAAAAATTTTTTTTATAAAAGTATGATATGTTTATATAAAGATTTATTTGTATCTAATAATAATAACTTAATTACTTTATATAAAGATTCTAAAATTGGTTACAATATTAATAAATATATTATTAATAAAGATAATTTGTTTAATGTAAATATTCCTTCTAACAGAATGAATAGCATTGGTATTATAACTCTTGCACAAGAATTATATGCTTTTAATAAGGTTAATTATAAAATACCTTTACAAATAAATAATATTAATCCAACTATTTCTAAAACTTTAAAATTATTAATTTGTTCAAATAAAAATATAAAATACTTAGGAAGAATTATTACTAATGTGAATTTACATACCCACACGCCTTTATGGATACAAGAAAAATTATTTCATTGCGATATTTCTTCTAAAGATATTATAACAGATATTATAAATTATATTTTTATAGAAACTGGTCAGCTATTACATATATTTAATTATGAAGCTATAAATAATAATATTTATGTACGTTTATCAAAATACAAAGAACATTTTTTTTCATTAAATAATAAAATCTACACTTTGGATAAACCATATTGGGTTATTGCAGATGATAAAAAAATTTTTTCATTAGGTGCTAATGGTTTATCTAAATTTGCAAGAGTGAATAATGATGTAAATGCAATTTTTATAGGTTCAGTAAATATAAAAACAATTATTAATTATAAACTAAAAAATTTTGATAATATCTTAAAATACTCAAATATGTATTTTGGAAAAACAATTGATTGCAATTTACAAGAATATATAGTTAATTATGCTACGAAATTAATTTTGAAAATATGCGGTGGGAATGTATCGAATTTAATATGTAGTGATTTTTTAAAAAAAAAAAATATTATTAAAAAAATTAAATTAAATATTAAAAATATATATTCTGTAATTGGATTTTATATTTCTGAACAAAAAATATTTAATATATTAAGATATTTGAATTATAAAATATTTATTTATAATAAGAATATTTATGTATCACCTCCTAGTTCACGTTTAGATGTTAAAATCAAAGAAGACGTTATAAATGATATTATTCGTATTTATGGATGTAATAATATTTTAAGTAAACCTTTTACTAGTATTTGTCAAGTATATCGAAAAAATAATTTTAAAAATGTTATTGCAGAAATGAAATCTATTTTGGTTAATAAAGGTTATCATGAAATTGTTAATTATTCTTTTGTAGATCCTAAAATGCAAAATATATTATTTCCTAAGAAAAAAACAATTGTTTTAAAAAATCCTATTTCTCGGGATTTATCTATATTACGTACTTCGTTATTAAATGGTTTAATAAAAACATTATTATATAATAAAAATCGTCAACAAGAGAATATTCGTTTATTTGAATCAGGTTTGTGCTTTTTTCCAGATAAAAATGAATATTTAGGAATGAAACAACAATTTTTCTTTTCAGGTATTATTTATGGTACACAAAATCCAAGACATTGGGGGTATGTAAATAAAAAATTAGACTTTTATGATTTAAAAGGAGATTTGGAAAATATATTTACAGTTTTAAATAAATATTTTTTTGTGAATTTTCAACCTTTAAATGAAAAATTTTTATTTTTACATCCAGTAAAAAGTTCCAGTATTATAATTCAAAATTCATATAAGGGATTTATGGGAACTTTGCATCCTAAATTACAAGATGTCTTTAATTTAGATAATACCGTTAATTTTTTTGAATTTTCTCTAGATATGAAAATGAATCATAAAAAAAAAATATTTTTTTCATCTTTTTCTATGTTTCCAAGTAGTAAGCGTGATATTGTAGTGATAATTTCAGAAAAGATTTTATCTATAGATGTTATTAAAATTTGTAAAAATATTTCGAAAGAAAATATAATTGATGTTTGTTGTTTTGATGTTTATAAAGGTTCAAATGTTATAAAAGGATGTAAAAGTATAGCTATAGGTTTAGTTTTTCAAAATAAAAAATATACTTTGCAAGAATATGAAATTAATTTTTTTGTGGAAAAGTGTATTTTTGCTTTGCAAAAAATTTTAATGCGCGATTAAGAGAAAATATTTTTTAAAAAACTTATTATTTAAAGTATTATTAATATTATATATTAGCATAATATTTTGTTAATGAATATTTATATTATTATTTTATATAAATAAATTAAAATTTATTATTTTTAAGAAAATTTTTTTAATGTTATATATTAGTAAAATTCTATTGTTTTTTTTGTAGGTGTTTTTTTTATTTATGGTGATTTTCTTAAAAAAAATATTAATTGGTTTTTTAAAAATTAATAATTGTTTTATTGCTTTTATTTTTTTTTGTTTTAACAATATTTTTATTTTTTTTTTGATTTTAGTGGTTAAATATAATATTTTTTTTTCTTCTTTATGATGAATTAATTTAATATTAATATTTTTATTTTTAATATTTTCGTTTTTTTTTAAAAAGTTATTTATTCTTTTATATATTTTAATAATAGAATTTTTATGTTTATAATTTAAAAAATCATGTGTATTAATAATTATTTTATTTATAAATAATAAATTTTTTATACTATTTTGTAATAGAATAAAATAAACTATGTTTTTTTTATATCCTAATTTTATATAATATTCTAATACTTTATTTTCAATAAATTTTAAAATATTTTCATGTATTTTTTTTTTTTTATTTTTTTTTTTAGGTGTGTATAAATTTATGTTAGTTTTAACTATTTTATTTAAATTTATTTTTATTTTATTTTGTATAATTATTTTAATAATTCCTATAGTAATACGTCGTAAACCAAATAAGTCGTTTTTACCTTTAGGTTGCTTATTTATAATAAACATACCTGTTAAATTATCAATTTTATCTACAATAGATAATATAGAAGATAAATTATTTTTTGGTAAATTATCGTTAGAAAAACAAGGTTTATAATGTTCTTTAATAGCTGTATATATTTCTTTTTTTTCTTTATTTTTTTTTGCATAATACATACCTGCAATTCCTTTCATTTCCGGAAATTCTGTTACTATTTGTGTTAGTAAATCACATTTAGATAAATAAGCGGATCTTATAGCATATTTTATATTAATCATGTTTTTTTTAGAAATTGTAATTATTAATATTTGTAAACGTTTTGTTTTTTCTAATAAATTTCCAATTTTTTTGTGAAAAATAATATTTTTTAATTTAAAATAATTTTTTTCAAAAATTTTTTTTAAATCATTTTTGTAAAAGAAATTTGCATCATTTAGACGTGCATTTATTACTTTTTGATTCCCTGCAGTAATAAAATGCATGTTTTTGGGTTGAATATTACTAATAAATATAAAATATTTTGTTAATTTTTTTAATTGATTATATATTGGAATACATTTTTGAAAGTTTTCTAATATATGAATAACAAATTCCTTAGGTATTCTAATGAATTTTTTTTTAAATTTTGCTAAACATATCTTAGGCCACTCTACTAATGAAGTTATCTCGTTTAAAATATTTTTTTTAATTTTTACTTTTCCTTCAATTTTATTTACAATATTAATTATGTCATTTTTTATTTTATTTCTTCTTTTTTTAAAATTGTTGATCACTTGTCCTAATTTTAATATTTTTTCTGTATATTCTGCTGGATTGTTAATTGTTATTTTTTTGTTATAAATATATGGATTGCCATAAATTTCTCTTTTTGTATTTATTTGAAATATATTTAATTTTATTATATTTTTATTTAATAATAAAATTATATTTTTAACTGGACGGATAAAACGTTCTTTACAATGACCCCATTTCATTAATTTAATTAAATAAAATTTTGATAAAATTTTTTTAATTATTTTTTTAATTAATATTTGTATTTTTATTTTTTTTAATTTATATGACAAAAATATTTTTTTTTTGTTTTTAATATATATGATTTGTTTTTTTTTTAAATTGTATTTTTTTATCCAAGCGTATGCAATTGAATTTAAGGTTCCGTTTTTATTAAGTGCGTATTCTGTAGATGGACCTGTGTTAAATTTTTTTTTGTGTAAATAATATAATTCTGTTAATTGTATACCTAATCTTCTTGGAGAAGCAAATATTTTTTTTTTTTTAAAAATAATATTTTTTTCTTTAAATTTTAAAATAATTCTATTTGTTAATTTTTCTGATATATCACATAATATTTTAGATGGTAATTCTTCAGTCCCAATTTCTAATAAAAAATTATATTTCATTTTAATTTCCCATATTTTTGTATATATTTTTTTGCTATCAATATTGTTACATTTCTAATTTTTAATATATAACGATTTCTTTCGGTGTTGGAAAGTAAATTTGTCGCATCTAACAAATTAAATTGATGTATCGCTTGTAATATTTGCTCATATGCTGGAAATATTAATGCCGGTTCTATATTAATTAATCTTATTGATTCCGTTAAAAATAATTCGAAACAATTAAATAAAAATTTTTCATTTGAATTTAAAAAATTATAATATGATTGTTCTATTTCGTTTTTTAAAAATATATCTTTGTAAGTTATTTTGTTTTTTTTTTGCCATATTATATCGTACACAGAATTTATATTTTGTATGAACATAGCTAATCGTTCTAAACCGTAAGTTATTTCTATCATAATAGGATCACAATTTATTCCTCCTACTTGTTGAAAATATGTAAATTGTGTAATTTCCATTCCGTTTAACCATACTTCCCAACCAACTCCCCAAGCTCCTAATGTTGGGTTAGACCAATTATCTTCTACAAAGCGTATATCATTAATATTAGTATCTATTCCTAAATTTTTTAGAGAATTGATGTATGTATTTTGTATGTTTTTTGGTGATGGTTTGAGAATTACTTGAAATTGATAATAATGTTGTAATCTATTAGTATTATTTCCAAATCTACCATCACAAGGTCTTCTAGATCCTTGTATATAAGCTGCAGATGCTGGTTTATTATCAATAGCTTTAAAAAATGTTTGGTTATGAAAAGTTCCTGCTCCAATAGGTAAATCTAGAGGTTTGTAAATTACACATTGTTGTTTCAACCAAAATTCTTTTAATTTTTGTATAATTTCATAAAAACTTTTTTTTTTCAAGATATATAATCCATGTTAATTAAAATTTTTATATTTTATTTTAAAATTATAATATAATTCTTTGTTATAAATATTTGTATTTTTTATTTTTTTTAAAAATCTTTTGTATATTTAAATATAAATAATTTTCATTTATGCAGTAGTATATTATATTAATAATGTTAAATTATAGTATTATTTTATAAATAATTCATATTAGTATTGTAATTAATAATTGTACATGTTATTTTTTAAAAATTGTTAATAAAATATTTAGTTTTGGTTTATATTATGTTACTAATTAACGCTTTAAATAGAATAAATACAGGCACTGGTTCGAGTAGGCGTTTGAGACGTTTAAATAAAATTCCTGCTATTTTATATGGTAAAAATATTAAAAATATTTCTATTGAATTAAATCATAATAATATTTTAAATATAAGTAATAAATTAAATTTTAAACAAGATACAATTACAATGTCGCTTAATAAAAAAAAAATTTTAGTTAAAGTGAAAAATATACAATATCATGTTTTTAAGAAAAAAATATTACATATGGATTTTATTTTAATTGATTAAATTTTTTTATTTTCTGTAATATATTTGCGCGAAATAATAATTTAAAAATTATTTTTTCGTGCTAATGTTTAAATGTTATTTATATTAATTATTTAATATATTATATAATATTTTAAATAAAAAATAAAATTGAATGGAATATTATAATTAGTGTTTCAATTATACTAATTAAAAAAAATAAATAAGATAAATTTTTTATAATTTTATAATTTAAAATAAAAAAGTTATTTGTATTTTTTTGTATTTTTAAAAACATCCATATTCTACACCAAATAAATAAAATTATGGATATTAATAAAAAAAAAATATGGTTTTCATTATTATATTTTGTGTTTCTTAACATTGATCCTGTGTATATTCCAGGAATTAGGTATATAATAGGCCAAAATATACAACTTAGGGTGTTTGGTAGAAAAAAGGATTTTAAAGGTATTTGTAATATACCTGCAGTTATAGATGTTAATGGTCTTGTTATTTTAAAAAATTTTCCGATGAATATTATTTTAAAACTATTATTATATGATTTTTTTTTTATTTTATTAAATATATGTATGTATTTTTTAATAAAATATAACTTATATAAATAGTATTGTATTTTCCAACCTATATAATAAGAAAACCAATCACCTATTAAACAACCTAATATACTGTATAAAAATACACAATAAATAGATATTTCCCCGCTTCCAATAAGTACACCTAAAGTACTCATAAATACAAAACTAGGTATAAAATAACCAATAATTGCAAAAGATTCTAAAAATGCAATTAATATTATTATTATAAAGTGATTTAAGGATTGTGTAATAAAATATTCAAAAATATATTTCATATATATTAAATTTCCTAACGTTATTAATTGAATATTTTATATATTATATTAGTAATTGCAAATATTATAATATATTTTTATTTCATTATGTTATGAATTTAATATTATATAATATTTAAAAGTATTTTTATAAATACAATTTTGTAATATTTTTTAGTGTTAATTTGTTTTTAAATAAATATTTGCTTATTATATTATAATTTTTTTAAATATAGGATGTAAAATAATATATGCGGTTTTTTTTTAAAAGAAAATTTAGTCAAAATTTTTTACATGATAGAAATATTATTCAAAATATTATAAATTTTATAAATTTTAAGTTTAAAGATAAATGTATTGAAATTGGACCGGGTTTAGCTGCTTTAACTGAACCAATTTGCAAATTAGTTGAAAAATTATATGTAGTTGAAATTGATAAAACAATAGTTGAAATTTTAAAAAAAAAAAAATTTTTTAATAAATTAATAATTTTTAAAGATGATATTTTGAATTTTAATTTTGATAAAATTTCTAAAGATGGTGATTTAATTCGTGTTTTTGGGAATATACCTTATAATATTTCTACTCCTTTATTAATGCATTTAATTAAATTTTATAATATTATAAAAGATATATATATTATGTTGCAAAAAGAAGTGGCAGATCGTTTATCTGCTTGCCCTGGTAATAAAAATTATGGTAGATTAAGTATTATAATGCAGTATTATTATAAAATAAAGAATGTTTTTACTATATCTTCTAATTCTTTTTATCCTAAACCTAAAGTGCAATCAATATTTGTTTTTTTAAAACCTTATATTAATAAAAAACCATATTTTTTAAAAAATGTAGATATTTTAAGTTTAATTACTAAATTAGCTTTTACACAAAGAAGAAAATGTTTATATAATTCTTTATCAGCCATTGTAAGTAAAGATGATTTATTGAAATTAAATATACAACCATTTTTACGTGCTGGAGATATTAGTATTCAACAATATTGTGATTTAGCTAATTATTTATCTAAATAGATTAATATTTTAAAATATTACTAAACATTTTAATTAAGGAGAGAATATATGGCAACTTATATTATAGGTGATATTCATGGTTGTTATGATCAATTACGTGCAATATTAAAAAAAATTCATTTTGATAAAAAAAAAGATTTTTTGTTAGTAACTGGGGATTTAGTATCTAAAGGTTTGTATTCATTATCAGTTTTACGTTATTTAAAATCTCTTGGAAATAAAGTTAAAATAGTTTTAGGCAATCATGATTTACATTTTTTATCAATATTTTATGGTATACGAAAAAATAATACAAAAAATAATTTAACGGAATTATTAAATGCTCCAGATGTATGCATTTTAGTAGATTGGTTAAGAAAACAAAAAATTATGTATTTAGATCTTAAAAAAAAAATTATTATGACACATGCAGGTATATTTCCTTATTGGAGTTTATCTACAGCATATTTATATGCTAAAAAAATTGAACATTATTTATCTAGTGAAAATTGTGCATATTTTTTGAAAATTATATTAGGTAATTATCCTATATCAGATAAATATTGTAATACTAACACTGATTTATATCGTTTTATAATCAATACTTTTACGCGTATGCGTTATTGTTGGTATAATAGAACAATGGATTTTAAGTATGTTAATTTTCCTATTTTATCTAATAAATGTATTAAACCTTGGTTTAATTTTAAAAATAAATTAAATATGGTAAATTACTCTTTTTTTTTTGGACATTGGTCGGCTTTATGCGGTAAAGGTACACCAAAGAAAATATATGCTATGGATACGGGTTGCTGTTGGGGACGTGCTTTAAGTATAATGCGTTTTGAAGATAATCTTTATTTTATTCAAAAATGTGTTTTTTGATTTTTTGCAATTTAATTTATTATTTTTTTTAAATTTAATTTAAATGAAATTATAATTCCTATTATAAAATTAAATTTTTTTAATATTGTTATGTTTAATATTTATGAATATTTAAAATTTTAGTGGTTTTTCGTTTATAAATTTATTTATTAGGTTCCAAGTTTTGTATATAATATTTTTATATAATTAAATATATTGTGTATTTTTGTTCGGTTTTTTATTTTAGATTTTTTTTTAATACGTCATTCATATTATATAAACCTGGTGTTTTTTTATAATATAACCATTCTGAAGCAATTAATGCTCCAATTGCAAATGTATTTCTATTCATTGCTATATGTGATAATTTTAATATTTCGCTTTCCATAGTATAAAATATTGTATGTTCTCCAATAATATTCCCTGCTCTTATTGTTGCAAAAGATATTTTTTTTTCTTTTTTCTTGTTTTTGTTTTTTGATATATTTTTTTTTGTATTTATATTTTTTTTAATTATTTTTGATATACTTAAAGCTGTTCCAGAAGGTAAGTCTTTTTTTTTAATATGGTGTTTTTCTAAAATATCTATATCTGATAAATTCCCTATTTTTTGAGTTATTTTTTTTAAAGCATCTAAAATAACATTTATTCCTATACTAAAATTGGCAGATTTTAAGATATTTATTTTATTTTTGCTATTTTTTATTTTTTCTTCTTCTATTTTATTAAAACCTGTAGTTCCAATAACTATTTTTTTATTATTTTTAATACAATTTTTTAAATTTTTTATTGTATTCTTTGGTGTACTAAAATCAATTAATACATCAAAATATTGATTTACATTATTGATAGAATCACTTATTAAAATATTTTTATGTAATTTTTCAGATAATAGATTTTTAATTTTTTTTATAATATTTTCTTTTTTTTTTTTAACTAATAAAACTGATAAGATTAAATTTTTTTGTTTATGAATATTTTTAATTAATATTTTACCCATTCTTCCGATAGCGCCTGAAATTCCAATTCTAATTTTTTTATTTTTCATATAACCTTATAATATTAATATAATAAATTGTGCACTTTTAATTTTAAATTATTAATAANAAANNTTTCTTTTTTTCTTAATATATTATTTAATATTAATTTAAAATTTTAATATTTGTGTTTTTTAAATTTTAGTTATCTTGAATATTTATTTTAAAATAATATATTTTATAAAATAATTTACAAAAATTTTCTTTTTTCACCTGCACTAAATAAATTACATAAACATCTTTTGCAAATTTTTTGTTCATTTTTCAAAATTATTATTTTTTTAACATAATTCCAACATCTAGGACATTTATGTCCATTATGTTTTTTAATAACTATTTTAAATTTTTTAATTATTGTTGATTTAAACGCATTTCTTGGTGCATTGTTATAATCTTTTAATTTTATACCAGAAGTAATAAAAAGAAATTTTTTTTCTTTTTTAAATAAATTTATTTTTTTTTTTNAATTTTATATTAATATACAATATTATTATTGCTTCTAAAGAACTGTTTATTTCTTTTTTATTTCTAGATAATTCTAATGCTTTATTTACTTCATTTTTTATTATGATCATTTTTTTCCAAAATTTATCATTAAATAATTTTGATTTTTCTTTTTTTTTTTGTATTTCAAACCATGTTGTAGTAAATATATATTCGTGTTGGTCTTTTGGTAAATAATTCCATATTTCGTTTGCTGTAAAAGATAATATTGGACATATCCATTGTATTAATGATTTTAATATATAAAATATTGTTGTTTGACTACTTAATCTAGATTTATTTTGTTTATTTAATGTATATTGTCGATCTTTAATTATATCTAAATAAAAAGAACTTAAATTTTTTATGCAAAAATTCATAATACATTGAATAATTTCATGAAATTTATATATAGAATATAAAAAAATTATTTTTTTTTGTATTTTTTTTGTTTTTAAAATAATCCATTTATCTATTTCTACCATATTTTTAAATTTTATTATATTTTTTAATTTAAATTTTTTTAAATTAGCTATGAGAAATCTTATTGTATTTCTTATTTTTTTATAATTATCAATAGATTGTTGAATTATCGTTTTAGAAATTACTATATCATTACAATAATTAGTTGATGAAGCCCATAATCTTAATATATCTGCTCCAAAATTTTTAATTATATAATTTGGACTAATGGTGTTATTTAAAGATTTAGACATTTTATTTCCATTGTGATCAACAGCAAAACCATGAGTTAATATTGTTTTATAAGGTGCTTTTTTTTGAATTATGGTTGAAATAATTAAAGATGACATAAACCATCCTCTATACTGATCGGATCCTTCTATATATATATCTGCAATATTTTCTTTTTTTTTATTTGAAAATATTTTTGATATATGTAAAGCACCAGACTCAAACCAAACATCTAGAACGTCTTTTGTTTTTTTATATTTTTTTTTATCGATTTGCATTTTTTTTGTAATATTGTTATTCCACCATTCTTCCGTCCCATTTATTTCAACAAATTTTGATATTTTTTGCATTAAAGAATACATTTGTGGATGTATTTGTCCTGTTTTTTTATTTATAAAAATTGTTAATGGTATACCCCATGTTCTTTGTCTAGAAATACACCAATCAGGTCTATTTTCTAGCATTTTTTTCATTCTTTTAAAACCCCAATTTGGAACCCAATTTACTTTTTTAATCAATTGAATACATTTTTTTCGTAAATTATTTTTGTTCATGTCTATAAACCATTGCAATGTTGCGCGAAATATTATGGGATATTTATGTCGCCAACAATGTGGATAATTATGCTTTATATTTTTGTTATATATAAATTTTTTATTTTTGATTAGAATATCTAAAATTTTCTTATTTACTATTGAAACATTTTTATTATTTATAATTGGGTGTATATTTTTTTTAAAATTTCCTTTGTTATCAATTAAATTTTTTGTTTTTATTTTATATTTTTTACATACTATATAGTCTTCTTGACCGTGATCTGGTGCGATATGTACAGCTCCTGTACCCATTACTTCTGTAACATAAGGAGATAAAATTATAGGTACATTTTTTTTTAAAAAAGGATGTCTACATTTTGTGTATTCTAATTTATAACCTTTAATGGTTTTTAAAATCCTCCATTTCTTTATTTTTAATTTATTCATTATTTTTAAAACTAATTTTTTAGCTATAATTATTGTATATAGTTTAGTTTTTATAAATTGGTATGTGATATTTGCATTGACAGCAATAGCGGCATTTGAAGGTAGTGTCCAAGGTGTTGTAGTCCATATAAGAATATTTATATTTTTTATATTTTGTTCTATGATTTTAAATTTTTTTTTAATTAATTTAACATTTTTAATTTCAAATATAACTATCATTCCAGGAGAGGTTTTATTTTTATATTCTATTTCTGCTTCAGCTAAAGATGATTTACATTGTGTGCACCAATATACTGGTTTATGTTCTTGGTATAAATATCCTTTTTTTAATATTTCTGATAACGTGCGTATTATATTTGCTTGATTTATATAATCCATGGTTAAATTTAAATTATTCCAATTTGCTATTACTCCTAATCTTATAAAATCTTTTTTTTGACTTTTAATATTTTTAATTACGTATTTTTTACAATTTTTTCTAAATGTTTTTTTTTTAATTTTTTTTTTTGGGTTTTTTTTTTCTATTTGGTGTTCTATGGGTAAACCATGACAATCCCAAGATGGTTGATATAGTGTATATAAACCAGAAATGTTTTTTGATTTTATTATTATATCTTTTAATATTTTATTCAATGCATGTCCAATATGAATATCACCATTAGCATATGGTGGTCCATCATGTAATATAAATTTTTTTTTTTTTTCGTTTTTTTTTTTAATAATTTTGTATATTTTTTTTATTTTCCATTCTTTTAATATATTTGGTTCTTTATAAATTAAATTACCTTTCATAGAAAAATTTGTATGTGGTAAATTTAAAGTTTTTCTAATATTACTCATATTTATCTCTTAAAATTTTTTATTTAAATATTTAATGTTAAAATAATTAGATACTTTTATTATATCTTGGTTAATTTGTTTTTTTAATTCATATATTGAATAGAATTTTATTTCATTTCTTATTTTTTTATGTATTATTAATTTTATTTTTTTATTGTATAAATTGCAATTAATATTAAATATATGTAATTCTAATATTTTTTTTTTTTTTAAAAAAGTAGGTTTTATACCAATATTTGCTATTGCGTAATTTTTTTTATTTAATATTTTTTTAACAGTGACGATATATACTCCATTAGATATTGGTATTTTTTTACATATTTTTATATTTGCAGTTGGAAATCCTATTTTTGTACCTATTTTGCATCCGTGTATTATTTTTCCTTGGATATTTAAAAGAATTTTTTTATTGAAATTGTTATTTTTCATATTTTATATTAATATAATTTAGTGTTTAAAAAAATTAAATTAAATAAAATATATATATTTTAAATAATATTTATTTTTTAAAATTTAATATATTTTAAATTAAATACTTATATAGTTTAATTTTTTTTAAACAATTAATATTTATATAATAAATATATTACAAGGATTATATATTATAATTATTTATTATAAGATTTACAAATATAAGATATTTATTTAATTTTGGTATTATATACTTGGTATGATATTATATTTTTAAAAATAAAAAATATTTTTTAAATATATTTTTAAGGAATAAATTGTGGGAAATATTAAATCATCTATAAAAGATGCAAAACAGTCAATGAAACGTAAAAAACGTAATGCAAGTAATCTTTCCACCATAAAAACATATATAAAAAAAGTTCGTCAAGCTATTATTTTAGGTGATAAAATTATTGCCATGAATGAATTTAAAAAAATGCAAAAAATTTTAGATAGATACGCAACTAAGGGTTTAATACATAAAAATAAAGCAGCAAGACATAAATCAATTTTATATCGTCATATTTCTAATTTAGCTTCGTAAATTTATATTATATTATAAATCGCTTCCTAATTTTCCTTAGGAAGCATTTTTTAAATATTTATTTAGTCAATTCATCAAAAAATTTTTTAACTCCATCAAAAAATCTTTTAGATAATGGGTTGTTATTTGAAATTTTATGTTTATTAGATATATCTCCAAGTTTTAATAATATATCTTTTTGTTTTTTATTTAAATTTACAGGTGTTTCTACAAATACTTTGCATAATAAATCACCTTTTCGATTATTTTGTATAGATTTAACACCTTTTCCTCTTATACGAAATAATTTACCAGATTGTGTTTCAGCAGGTATTTTAATTTTTATACATCCTTCTAAAGTTGGTACTTCTATATTACCGCCTAAAGCTGCCATTGTAAAATTAATTGGTACTTTGCAATATAAATCATTTTCGTTTCTTTTAAAAATATTATGTTTTTTAACTTTTATTTGAACATATAAATCACCTGGTAATTCATTGTTTATATTTTTTTCACCTTCATGATTTAATCTTATTTTATCACCAGTATTAATACCTGCTGGTATTTTCACTGACAGTGTTTTTGTTCTTTCTATTTTTCCAGATCCATTACATGTATAACAAGGATTATGAATTACAGTACCTTGACCATTACAAATAGCGCAAGATTGTTGCACAGTAAAAAATCCTTTTCTTATGTGTATTTTCCCTTTACCATTGCAAGTAGAACATATTTGTGCTTTACTTCCTTTATCTCTTCCACTACCATAACAAACATTGCATTGTTGTGATTTTGGAATATTTATTTTTTTAGTTGTTCCTTTTACTGCTTCTTCTAAAGATAATTCCATTTTATAATACAAATCTGATCCGCGTGTATTTTTATTGTTTCTATTATTTCCGAATATATCACCAAATACATCTCCAAATATATCTCCAAAATCAGCTGTACTCGAAAATGTACTACTATGAAAATCATATTCATGATTACCTGTATTTGAACCTTGTTCAAATGCTGCATGTCCGTACTGGTCGTATGCAGTTCTTTTATCATGATTTGATAAAATTTCGTAAGCTTCTTTTATTTCTTTAAATTTATTTTCTGAATTTTTATTACCTTGGTTTCTGTCAGGGTGAAATTTTATTGCTAATCTTTTGTACGCCCTTTTAATCTCATGATCTTGTGCATTTTTTTTTAGGCCTAAGATTTGGTAATAATCTTTTTTTGCCATATATTATTTTCCTTAATTTTATACACGAGTGTTTTTAATTGCAACACCCGTTATTATTTATTAAATTTTTTAGTTTTTTATTTTTTATTTTTGTCGTTTTTATCTACTTCTTCAAATTCTGCATCAACTACATTGGATTTATTTGTATTATTTGTATTTTCATTATTTTGATTTTGTTCGACTGATTTTTCATTAGTTTGATATTCAGTTAATTTTGATGCTACTTTTAAAAGATTTTGTATTTTTTGATCAATTGTGTTTTTATCTTCACCTTTAAGTGCTAGATCTAATTCATTTATTGCTTCTTGAATTTTATTTGCATCTTCTATATTTATTTTATCTTTACATTCTACAAGTTGTTTTTTAGTATTATGTGATATTTGATCACCTTGGTTACGTATTGTTATTAATTCTTCAAATTTTAAATCTGCTTCAGCATTTTCTTCTGCGTCAGTAACCATTTTTTTAATTTCTTCATCGTTTAATCCTGAAGAAGATTTTATGGTTATTTTTTGTTCTTTTCCACTATTTTTATCTTTTGCTGAAACATGTAAAATACCATCTGCATCAATATCAAAAGTAACTTCAATTTGCGGCATACCTCTGGGAGCTGGTTGTATTCCATCTAGGTTGAATTGACCAAGTGATTTATTTGCAGATGCCTGCTTTCTTTCACCTTGCAATACATGTATTGTTACTGCAGATTGATTATCTTCGGCAGTTGAAAACACTTGGCTGTGTTTGGTAGGTATAGTAGTATTTTTATTAATTAATGAAGTCATTACACCACCCATAGTTTCAATTCCTAAAGATAATGGTGTAACATCTAATAGTAATACGTCTTTTACTGTTCCAGATAATACTCCACCTTGCACTGCTGCCCCTACTGCTACTGCTTCGTCGGGATTAACATCTTTTCTTGGTTCTTTACCGAAAAATTCAGCTACTTTTTTTTGAACCATGGGCATTCTAGTTTGCCCACCTACTAGTATAACATCGTGAATTTGTTCTACAGATAATTTTGCATCTTGTAAAGCTAATTTTAATGGTTTTAAAGATTGTATAATTAAATCTTCTACTAATGTTTCTAATTTAGTACGTGTTAATTTTATATTAAAATGTTTAGGACCTGTAGAATCTGCAGTAATATATGGTAAGTTTATGTCAGTTTGTTTTGTTGAAGATAATTCTATTTTTGCTTTTTCTGCTGATTCTTTTAATCGTTGCATTGCTAAAGCATCTTTTCTTAAATCTATACCTTGTTCTTTATTAAATTCGTTTACTAAATAATTAATAATCCTACTATCAAAATCTTCACCACCTAAATGAGTATCACCGTTTGTTGATAATACTTCAAAAGTTTTTTCTTTATCTACTTCATCTATTTCAATAATCGATATATCAAATGTACCACCGCCTAAATCATATACTGCTATAGTTCTATTTCCTTTACCTTTATCTAAACCATATGCTAGAGCTGCGGCTGTTGGTTCGTTAATGATACGTTTTACTTCTAATCCAGCAATTGTACCTGCGTCTTTGGTTGCTTGTCTTTGCGCGTCATTAAAGTATGCTGGTACTGTTATAACAGCTTGGGTTATTTTTTCTCCCAAAAAATCTTCTGCTGTTTTTTTCATTTTTTTTAGTACTTCTGCAGAGATTTGTGGCGGTGCTATGTCTTTTTTTTGTACATGTAACCACGCATCACCATTTTTTGATGGTGTAATTTTATATGGCATTATTTTTAAATCTTTTTGCACTTCTTGATCAGTGAATTTTCGACCAATTAATCTTTTAATTGCAAATAATGTATTTTTAGGATTTGTAATAGCTTGTCTTTTAGCTGGTTGTCCAACTAATATACTGCCTTCTGCAGTATATGCAATTACAGATGGAGTTGTTCTTTCACCTTCGGCATTTTCTAACACTCTTGCTTGAGTTCCATCCATTATTGCAATACATGAATTGGTAGTACCCAAATCAATTCCAATAATTTTGCTCATTTTATACTCCATTATAAATTTTTATTTATTTTCTAAATAAAAAAATTATTTTTAGATATAAATTAAATGGGGTTGTTTTATAATTCATCAAGGGTTTAGGTAAAATATTTTTTATTTTTTTTGTATTGTAAAATTTTAACATTTTTTATTGTTTTTTTTTATTTAATTTTATATTTTTTATTCAAATTACATGTAAAGTATAATATAATTATTTATTAATTTATTATATAATATATTTTAAAATATATGTTGAAAAATTTTAATGAGATAATAGAATTTTTTGGTTTTTTAAGTAGTTTAATATGTTTATTATTTATTGTTTGTATAATGTTAATAGGAGGTTTTTTTTTAGGAAATCGTAGTGTGTCGAGTATCAAACACATACCTTTCGAATCCGGAATTGTAGCTTTTGGTAATACTAATTTACGATTATCTATAAATTTTTATTTAATTGCTGTATGTTTTGTTATATTTGATGTTGAAACTCCTTATTTATATTCTTGGATTTGTAATATCAATTCAAATGGTTGGTTAGGTATGTTTTTTGTTTTTAATTTTATTATTACACTTTTAATTAGTTTGTTTTATTTAATTCGTGTTGGTATATTAAAATTTTGTGTTTAATAGTAATCAATTATTTTTAATATATAAAAGAGATTTCATTATGAATTATTCACTTACATATGTTGATAAAATTAAAAAAAATAAAGAAAATATATACACAACTAGTGTTAATTTTTTAAAAAGAAATAAAAATATTTTTTTAGGTAAATTAAGTGAAATACTAAATAATTTAGTAAATTGGGGTAGAAAAAATTCTATTTGGCCTTATAATTTTGGTTTGTCTTGTTGTTATGTAGAAATGGTTACTGCATTTACTTCTGTTCATGATATAGCTAGATTTGGATCGGAAGTTTTAAGGGCATCACCTAGGCAAGCAGATTTAATGGTTATAGCTGGAACTCCATTTATTAAAATGGCTCCTATAATTAAGCAATTATATGATCAAATGTTAGAACCAAAATGGGTTATTTCTATGGGTTCTTGTGCAAATTCAGGTGGTATGTATGATATTTATTCTGTTGTGCAAGGTGTTGATAAAATTATTCCTGTAGATGTTTATATTCCCGGATGCCCTCCAAGACCTGAAGCTTATATAGAAGGTTTAATGTTATTACAAAAAAGTATTCAAAAAGAGAGAAGAACTTTATCTTGGTATATGGGAAAAAATAAAATAAATAAAAGTAAAATCTATTCACAAAAATATAAAAAAAGAAAAAAAAGAATTTCTACTACTTCTTTACCAATGAATTAAAATCATGCAATTTTTAAATTTTTTATGATAATTTTGTAATTTATTTATCTTATAATTTAATCATTTTAAGGAAAAAAAAAATAAATACACACGTACATATTAATCATTTGCAGCATCCAGTAGTTAAAAAAATTTTTAAAAAATTTTCAAAAAAAGATTTATTTATTCAAAATACTAAAATTAATTGTCCTGTTATTTGGATTAAAAGAAAAATTATTTTAAAATTAGTAAAATATATTTTTAGTTTAACTGAATTGTTTTATATTTTATTTGATTTACATGGTGTTGATGAACGGTCAAGAATAAATCGTGATTTAATACCTAAAGGTGATTTTTCAGTATTTTATCATTTTATTTCTTTAAAAAGTAATAATGATATAATGTTTAAAGTAATGTTATCACAGGATGAGTTATGCGTACCTAGTATTGTTTCAATTTATGCTAATGCAAATTGGTATGAGCGTGAAGTGTGGGATATGTTTGGGATAAAATTTATTAATCATCCTCATTTGCAGCGTATTTTAATGCCTAGAAATTGGATAGGACATCCTTTAAGAAAAGATTATCCAGCTCGTGCAACAGAATTTACAAATTTTTTTTTAACACAACAAAAACAAGAATTAGAGATGGAAAGTTTAAAATTTAGACCTAAAGTATGGGGTATGAAGAAAAATTCAAATAATTCTGATTTTATGTTTTTAAATTTAGGTCCTAATCATCCTTCTGCACATGGAGTTTTTCGCATTGTTTTACAATTAGATGGTGAAAAAATTTTTGATTGCGTTCCAGATATAGGTTATCACCATCGAGGTGCTGAAAAAATGGCTGAAAGACAGTCTTGGCATAGTTATATTCCATATACTGATCGTGTAGAATATTTAGGTGGTTGTGTAAATGAGATGCCTTATATTTTAGCTGTAGAAAATTTAGCAGGTATAATTGTTTCTGATAGAGTGAATTTTATTCGTATTATGTTATCTGAATTATTTAGGATTAATAGTCATTTGTTATATATTTCTACTTTTATACAAGATGTTGGTTCTATGTCTTCTGTTTTTTACGCTTTTACTGACAGACAAAAGATATATGATATAATTGAATTTATAACAGGTGCGAGAATGCATCCAGCATGGTTTAGAATTGGTGGTTTAGCGAATGATTTACCTATTGGCTGGCAAAAACTTTTGAAAAAATTTCTTGTATGGATGCCTAAAAGATTAAAATTTTATATTAAATTAGCTTTAGAAAATAGTATTTTAATTGCTCGTTCTAAAGGTGTAGCAGCATATAGTAAAATTGAAGCATTGCGTTGGGGTATAACAGGATCTGGTTTAAGGGCTGCTGGTGTTAATTTTGATGTTCGAAAAAATAGACCTTATTCTGGATATGAAAACTTTGATTTTGAAATTCCTATTGGAAATGGAATTAGTGATTCTTATTCTAGGGTTTTGTTAAAATTAGAAGAAATATGGCAAAGTTTATCTATTTTAAAACAGTGTTTACATAATATGCCTGAAGGACCATATAAATCAGATCATATATTAACAACACCACCGAAAAAAAAAAAAACATTAAATGATATAGAAACTATGATTAATCATTTTCTTAATGTTTCTTGGGGTACCGTAATACCAGCTAACGAAAGTTTACAAATGATAGAAGGCACTAAAGGTGCGAATAGTTATTATTTAATTAGTGATGGAAACACGTCAAGTTATCGTACACGTATAAGAACTCCTAGTTTTGCGCATTTGCAACAAATTCCTTCGGTAATTCGTGGGGGTTTAATTTCTGATTTAATTGTCTATTTAGGTAGTATTGATTTTGTTATGTCAGATGTCGATAGGTAAAATATGAATACAAATTTAAGAAGTTTTGATAATTTAATATTTATTAATTTTAAATTAACTAAATTAGAACAGATGAATATCAATAAAGTAAAAGAATTTTATAAAAATCCAAGAGCTGCTTCAATTGAAGCATTAAAAATTGTTCAAAAAAAAAGAAATTGGATTTCTCAAAATGCTATAATTGCTATAGCAAAATTCTTAGATATTTCATCAACAGATTTAGAAGGAGTGGCTACATTTTATAGTGGTATTTTTAGACAACCTGTTGGTCGATATATTATTCAATATTGCAATAGTGTTGTATGTTTTACAACAGGTTATAAGAATGTAAAAAAATCTTTAGAAAAAAAATTAAATATAAAACCTGGTCAGACAACTGTAGACAAAAAGTTTACTTTATTATCTACATGTTGTTTAGGTTATTGTGATCAAGGACCGGTTATTTCAATTAATAAAAAAATTTATAAAAAATTAAATTATTCAATTATTCCTTTAATAATAGAGTCGTATAATGATATCAAGAAAAATTAATGCAGAAACACATCCCTTAACTTGGTGGTTGGGTGATAAATTAGATCAAGATTATACTGTTTATTTTAAAGAATATAGTAAAAAAAATGGGTATTTAGCTTTTAAAAAAGCTTTACGTTTTATGTCTTCGCAAGATATTAAACAATTAGTTCTTAATTCTGGTTTAAAAGGTAGAGGTGGGGCGGGTTTTTTAACTGGTTTAAAATGGAATTTAATTTCTAATGATTTAAATATTAAAAATAGATATATCATTTGTAATGCTGATGAAATGGAGCCTGGTACTTATAAAGATCGTTTTTTAATGGAAAAAATTCCTCATCAATTACTTGAAGGTATTTTATTATCTGGATTGGCTTTACAAGCTACTTGTGGTTATATATTTTTACGTGGAGAATATCATACAGCAGAAAAAATTTTAAACAAATCAATTAAAGAAATAATTAATGCTGGATATTTAGGAAAAAATATTTTAGGTAGTGATTTTAGTTTTAATATTTTTATACATACTGGTGCAGGTCGCTATATTTGTGGGGAAGAAACTGCTTTAATTAATTCTTTAGAAGGTAAAAGAGCAAATCCTAGATCTAAACCACCGTTTCCTGGAATGGTGGGATTGTGGGGAAAGCCTACTTGTGTTAATAATGTAGAAACTTTATCTAATATACCTGCTATAGTATTAAATGGTGTTTCTTGGTACAAGAATTTATCTAATAGTTTAGATTCAGGTACAAAAATAATGGGTTTTTCTGGTTGTGTGAAAAAACCTGGTTTATGGGAAGTTCCTTTTGGTATTACTGCAAGAGAGTTGTTAGAGTTTTATGCTGGTGGTATGCGTGATGGTTTGAAATTAAAAGCGTGGCAACCAGGTGGAGCAGGTACAGATTTTTTGCTTGAAAAACATCTTGACACACCAATGGATTTTAATAGTATTAGATCTATAGGTAGTCGTTTAGGAACAGCTATATCTATGGTGGTTGATAATACAATAAATATAGTATCTTTAGTGTATAATATAGAAAAATTTTTTTCTAGAGAGTCTTGTGGTTGGTGTACTCCTTGTAGAGAAGGATTACCTTGGATTGTACATATATTGCGTTCTTTAAAAGACAATAAAGGTTGTGTAGGTGATATTGAAATTTTAGAAGAATTATGTGTTAGTTTAGGACCTGGAAAAACTTTTTGTGCTTTAGCTCCTGGAGCGATTGAGCCTTTACAAAGTGCTATTAAATTTTTTCGTTCTGAATTTGAATGTGGTATTAAATTTTAAATATATAATTTATTTTAAATTTTTTTAATTTTTTATTAAGTTTAATTTTTATTAAATATTATATAAAATTTACATAACATTAAATTTTTAAAATATTATAAAAATTATTAACTAAAATTATGGTTTTGGAAAATTATTATTATGGTTGTAATTTATATAGATAAAAAATCATATAATGTGTCACGTAAGGAAAATTTATTACAAGTATGTTTATCTAAAGGGTTAGATGTCCCTTTTTTTTGTTGGCATCCTGTTTTAGGTAGTGTTGGCTCTTGTAGACAATGTGCAGTGAAGCAATATACAATGGTCGATAAAAATATAAAAAGTAGTAGTATTGTGATGTCTTGCATGACGCAGATTACTGATCGAATGATTATTTCAACTAATAATCCTGAAGTAATACAATTTAGGAAAAATATTATAGAATTGTTAATGTTAAATCATCCTCATGATTGTCCAATATGTGCAGAAGGTGGAAATTGTCATTTGCAAGATATGACAGTTATGACTGGGCATAATAATAGAAGGTATAAATTTTCAAAAAAAATTTATAAAAATCAATATTTAGGGCCTTTTTTAACTCATGAAATGAATCGTTGTATTAGTTGTTATCGTTGTGTACGTTTTTATAATGATTATGCGGATGGAGATGATTTTGGAGTGTATGGTGCGAATAATAAATTATATTTTGGAAAATTAAAATCTGGTGATTTAGAAAGTGAATATTCCGGTAATTTAGTTGAAGTCTGTCCTACTGGGGTTTTTAGTGATAAAACACATTTACATAATTTTAATAGAAAATGGGATATGCAATATGCTCCTAGTGTATGTCATTTTTGTAGTATTGGGTGTAATATTAGCGCAGCTGAAAGGTATGGTGAGTTACGTCGTATTGAAAATAGATACCATGAAAGTATTAATAAATTTTTTTTGTGTGATTTAGGAAGATTTGGTTATGATTACAATAATATTTTAGATCGTCCAAAATATATAACTAAAATTAATAAAATTGATATGCGTATTTTAAATTTTAATGATGGAATTCAATTAGCTGTCAATTTATTAAAAAAATCTTCTAAATTTATTGGCATTGGTTCGGCGCGTTCAAGTATAGAAAATAATTTTGCTTTATATAATTTAGTTGGAAAAAAGAATTTTTCGACAGGTATGTCGAAAATTAAAAACGATTCTATAAATTTTATTATCGATGTATTACAAAACAGTGGATTATATGTGCCTACTATTACGGAAGTAGAAGATTATGATTGTATTTTAATTATAGGAGAAGATATAACACAAACTGCTGCAAGATTAGCGTTAGCAGTAAGACAAGCGGTTAAAAAAAAAAAAATAAATCAGGCGGTTGCTAATAATATTCATATTTGGAATAATTATGGTATAAATAATTTTAGAAATAATGCGCGTAATTTTTTGTTTTTAACTTCTAATGATGTAACTCGTTTAGATGATATTGCAGAAATTACTTATTTTGATAATTTTTCAAATCAAATTTTATTTATACAATCAATAATAAATATTATTAGTAATAAAAAATATAAAATTAACAATTTCAATTCCCATATCATACATAAAATTAATTTTATTGTTAAAGCATTATTAAGATCTAAAAAACCATTAATTATATCAGGCATGAAGAATGATGAAATTATTTTTCTGCAATTAGCAGTTAATGTAGCTAATATATTAAAAAAAAAAAATAAAGATGTTGGATTAATATTATTACCTTCTTTTGCTAATGGAATTGGTGTTTCTTTAATGCAAGGTATATCTTTAGAAGAAGTTTTTTATAATATAAAGTATAAAAATGTTGATTCTTTAATAATTTTAGAAAATGATTTATATTATTTAGTTGAAAAATTAAAATTAGATAATGTTTTTAATAAAATACGTAATGTTATAGTTTTAGATCATCAAAATACTCATACAGTAAAAAAAGGAACTTTGATTTTCCCTTCAGCTAGTTTTTTTGAAAGTTCAGGAACCATAATAAATTATGAAGGAAGGGCTCAAAGATTTTTTCAAGTGTATGATCCTTCTTATTATAATAAAGATGTAGGTATATTAGAGAGTTGGCGCTGGTTGTATTATATACACAAAAAATTATATCCTAATTTTTTAAAATGGGAATCTTTAGATGATTTACTTAAAACATTTTTTCTATTTTTTCCGTTATTTAGGGATTTAAAAAATATTTCCCCTAATGCTGATGTTCGTTTTATTGGTCAAAAAATAGCACGTTCTCCGAATCGTTATAGCGGAAGAACAGTGATGAGAGCACATATTAATGAACATGAAATTCATCAACCACAAGATAAAGATACTATTTTTTCTTTTTCAATGGAAGGAATACAACATTCTTGGAAGTATTCTTCATATATACCATTTTATTGGTTTCCTGGATGGAATTCTGCTCAATCTTGGAATAAATTTAATAAATATATTAATTATGATAAAATTTATCAAAATTCTGGATTATTATTATTTAAAGAAAAAAAAAATAATTATAATAATTTGACATATGTTTATAAAAATTTATTTAAAAAATTTAAGTGGCGTGTAGTTTCATATTATAGATTATTTGGTAGTGAAGAAATGAGTCAAAAATCGCATTTTATTAAACAAAAATTAAAAACTGTGTTTGTTAAAATTAATTTTTTAGATGCATTAGATATTAATATAAAAAATCATGATTTTTTATATTTTACATGTTTAAATATGGAATATTGTTTAAAGGTTTTTATATCAAGAAATTTGTCTAGAGGTAGCATTGGATTACCTTTAGGTATGTTTGGCTTACCTCATTCTTTGTTAGGAAAAGAAGTAACGAATGTGAGGAGAGGAAAAAATTTATGAAATTTTATGATAATGTAATGAATATTAGTTTCTTGCATTTTTTTTTAAAATCTGTTTTTATAATTTTATTATTAGTTTTTTCTGGTGCGTTTATGACAATTTTTGAAAGAAAATTATTAGGTTTTTTTCAAAATAGACACGGTCCAAATCGTGTTGGTTGGTATGGTTCTTTGCAATTATTTGCTGATATGATTAAAATATTTTTTAAAGAAGATTGGAATCCAAAATTTTCTAATAAGTTTTTTTTTAATATAGCTCCAATTATTGCTTTTGTTGCTTTACCATTAGTTATTTGCTCAATTCCAATATCACCTTATTTTTATATTATAAATTTTAAAATAGGTGTTTTATTTTTTTTAATGATGGCAGGGATTTCAGTTTATTCAATATTATTTGCAGGATGGTCAAGTAATAATAAGTATGCTTTATTAGGTGCTGTAAGATCTTGTGCGCAAATTTTAAGTTATGAGGTTTTTTTAGGATTATCCATTGCAGGGGTTGTAGCTAGATCAGGATCTTTTAATTTAATAGATATAGTATGTAGTCAAAATACTATTTGGAATATTATTCCTCAATTTTTTGGTTTTTTAAATTTTTTTATTGCTAGTTTAGCAGTTTGTCACAGGCATCCATTTGATCAACCAGAATCTGAACAAGAATTAGCTGATGGTTATCATATTGAATATTCTGGTATTAAATTTGGTTTATTTTTTATTGGGGAATATGTTTCGATAATTATCATTTCTATGTTAACAGTAATTTTATTTCTTGGTGGTTGGAATGGTCCATATTTTTTACATTTTTTTTGGTTTTTTATAAAAACTTTTTTTATTTTGTGTTTAATTATATTAATACGTGCTGCTTTACCTAGGCCAAGGTACGATCAAATGTTATTATTTGGTTGGAAAATTTGTTTACCTTTATCATTGTTAAATATTTTAATAACCGCTTTATTTTTATTAAATTTATCTTATAAGTAATGAATTTATGAATTTTAAAAATTTCTTTTTAAATTTTTTTACACAATTAAGAAGCATTTGGATGATTTTTTTAAAACTTTTTTCTAAAAGTGAAACACGGATGTACCCAGAAAAGCCTTTGTCACTGGCTCCGCGTTATCGAGGAAGAATTATTTTAACTCGTGATCCAAATGGTGAAGAACGATGTGTAGCTTGTAATTTGTGTTCTGTAGTTTGTCCAGTAAGTTGTATTTCTTTACAAAAAGGAGAAAAAAAGAACAAACGTTGGTATCCAATATTTTTTAGGATAAATTTTTCACGTTGTATTTTTTGTGGTTTGTGTGAAGAAGCCTGTCCTACTTTAGCTATACAATTAATACAAGATGTTGAATTATCTGAATATTCTAGAAAAGATTTAATATATGAAAAATATGATTTATTAATTTCTGGAGTTGGTAAGTATCCCGATTATAATTTTTATAAAATTTCTGGTGCAAAAATAATTTACAAAGATACTAATAATGATTTTAAAAAAAATAAAGTAAAACCTATTAATGTTACAGATTTATTATTGTAAGGAAAAATATGGAGTTCATGTTTTATTTGTTGTCTTTTTTTTCGGTTTTTTCGACTTTAATTGCTATTTTACATAGTAATCCAATATACACATTATTATATTTAATTATTTCATTTATATCTATATCGGGTATTTTTTTTATTTTAGGTGCTTTTTTTGCAGCAACATTACAGATTATTTTATACACTGGTGCTATCATGGTTTTGTTTGTTTTTGTTGTAATGATTTTAAATTTAGGAAATTTAACTATTATTTCTGAACGTAAATGGTTTTATTTTTTATCTTATGTTAAAACTTTTTTTTTATCTTTTGTATTTTTTATTATTATGAGCATAAGTGTTGCGAGTACTAAAAATAAAAATGTTATTTTAAATTTAATTATTGATTTTAAAGATATTGGTTTTGATTTATTTAGTCATCATTCTATTATAGTTGAATCTATTTCAATGATATTATTAACTGCATTAATTATTATATTTCATATAGGTAAAAATGCTGAATAATATTTTATAATTCTAAAATTATTATTTTAATGTTTGGGTATTGTAATGATTTCCTTATATCATGGTTTAATATTGGTTTTTATGTTGTTGGCATTAGGTGTTTTTTCATTGCTTATTAGAGGTAATTTATTATATATATTAATTAGTTTAGAAATTATGGTGAATGCTATTGCTTTAGCATTTGTAATTATAGGTAATTATTGGGGGCAAACTGATGGACAATTAATGTATATTATCATTATAACTATAGCTGCTGCAGAAATTGGTGTAGGATTAGTTGTTTTAATGCATTTATATAAAAAATATAAAACTTTAAATATTGATTTTTTAAGTGAGATGCATTTATGAAATGTATTTATTTATTAATTTTAATACCATTTTTAAGTTTTATTTTTTTTATTTTTTTTGGGACTTTATTTGCAAAAAAAAAATCTAAATTTTTTGGTGTTTTTTTTATATTTTTAGAGTTGTTTGTTTTTTTATGTATTTGTTTTAAATTTTTTAGATCAGGTAATGTATTTTATGAGCATTTATTCACTTGGATATCTATAAATAGATTTAATATTGTTTTTTCTTTATTGTTAGATCAATTATCTTTTATAATGCTAAGTTTGTTAATTTTTATCAGTTTTTTAATTTATTTGTTTTCTGTTTCATATATGAAATCTGTAAGTATATTTGATTATTCTAGATTTTTTGCGTATTTAAATTTGTTTATTGCAAGTATGGTTTTATTAGTTTTATCTGATAACATTATTTTAATGTATTTTGGTTGGGAAATTGTTGGTTTATGTTCTTATTTGTTAATTGGATTTTATAATGTTAATAAAAATAATGGATTTTATGCTAGTAAAGCTTTCTTGATAACTAGAATAGGAGATGTTTTTTTATTTATTGCAATTTTAATGTTAAATTTTAAATTCAATACTTGTAATTTCAATGATATTAATATGATAATTAATAATATCACTTTAATTCATACAAATCATCTGTTTTTAATTACTTTATTTTTATTTTTTGGAGCTATAGGTAAATCTGCACAATTTCCTTTACACATATGGTTATCTGATGCTATGGTTGGACCTACTCCAGTATCAGCTTTAATACATTCTGCAACTATGATTACAGCTGGGGTTTATTTAATTACTCGTATGCATTATTTATTTATTTTAAATCCTTTTATTTTATTAATATTACGAATTAGTGGTCTATTAACTATAATTATTGGATGTATATGCGCTTTAGCAGCAAAAGATTTAAAAAAAATATTAGCATATTCTACTATAAGTCAAATTGGATATATGTTTTTATCTCTGGGTGTAAAAGCTTGGGATGCTGCGATGATTCATTTAGTTATTCATGGAATGTTTAAGGCTTTATTGTTTCTTACTGCAGCAAGTTTAATAATATATTGTAATAATCAAAATATTTTTAAAATGTTGATTTGTAAAAAAAATGTATTTTTTTTATATATTTCTTTTATTTTTGGATGTTTATCTTTAATATCTTTTCCAATTATAACATCTGGTTTTTATAGTAAAGAAAATATTTTATTTAACATTTTACAAAATGGAAATTTATTTTTTTTTAGTATTAGTTTGTTATGTACTTTTTTAACATCGATATACACATTTAAAATGTTTTTTCTTATCTTTAATTATGATCATGATGGTTATTCTATTCCTATTAGTAGCTTAATGCAAATCTTCCCTATGGTTATTTTAGTTATATGTTCCACTTATATTGGATTTTTATTTTTACCTAATGTATTTAATGTATTTTCTTATAAAATTTTTTCACATGATTATAAATTAATTTTAGGTTGTTGTTCTGGTTTATTATCTATATTAGGTATTTTTTGTGCTTATTATTTATGGATATTAAATAAAACTTTATTAAGGGAATTGTTTAAATATAAATATATTTGTTATTTTTATAAAATGTTTTATAAATCTTTTTATTTTGATTTATTATATAAATATTTTTTTGTTTCTTTTTATAACAAAATTTCTAAAATTTTATACCACGATCCTGTAAATAAAATTAATAGTTTAAATGTTTATTTTTTAAATTTTATAGGTCAAAAAATTATTTTATGTATTAATAGTTACTTACGTTGGTATATAACGTTAACTATATTTAGTTTTTTAATTATATTGTCTATTATGGAAAATTTATAAATATTTATTTAAAAATTTATTAAAAGTTTTGTTTTATTTTTGAATTTAAAATAATGTATGTTTTTTGAATATTTATAGGAATTTTTAAATGTTACTTTTTTTGTTAGTTATTCTTCCTTTTATTGGTGGAATTTTATGTCTTCAATCTCAATATATTGACTTAAAATTTCCGCGTTTTGTAGCATTATTGACAATTTTTAGCACATTTATTGTGCTAATTAAAATTTGGTTTGAACAATATTATAATAATTTTTTAAAAATTCATATAAAAGATTATTGGGATATAGAATTTAATTATAATTTACTTACTAATTTAGGTATTAATTTTCATCTGGGTTTAGATGGATTATCTTATGTAATGCTTATTTTAACTAGTTTATTAGGTTTCATTTCTGTTTTATGTTCTTGGAACGTGAAATTTAAAAATCAGGGTTTTTTTTATTTTTGTCTTATGTGGTTAATTGGTTCAATTATAGGTGTGTTTTTATCTTTAGATTTGTTTGTTTTTTTTTGTTTTTGGGAATTAGTTTCTATTCCTATGTATTTTTTAATATTAATATGGGGTTTTAAGAATAAAAAAAAATATTTTTTTAAATATTCTATTAATAATTTTTTTATTTATTCAAAAATTTCTAGTTTTTTTTTATTATTAGGTGTTTTAGGTTTAGTATTTAATTATCATGCTTTGACTAATCATTGGTCATTTGATTATAATTTAATTTTAAATACACCTATTTCTTGGAATTTAGAATGTTTATTAATGTTTTTATTTTTTATATCTTTTTCTATTAAAATTCCTATTGTACCTTTTCATAATTGGATGGTGAATTTTCATACTTATGCACCTATTTCGGGAGCTTTAGATATTTCTGGTATATTATTAAAGACTTCTATTTATGGTTTATTACGTTTTAATATTTGTTATTTTCCTATTTCTTCTTTATATTTTTCTTATTTTTTTATTTTATTGGGTTTAATAAATATATTTTATTGTTCTTTTCTTGCATATAGTCAAAAAGATGCAAAACGTTTAATTGCTTATAGTTCTATTGCGCATATGGGATATATATTAATTTCTTTATATAGCATGAATTTATTATCTTTAGAAGGGTTAATTATACAAGTAATTTCTCATGCGTTTACTACAGCTGCTTTGTTTATATTATTAGGTGATATTTATTTTATTCTTGGGACGCGAAAAATAACAAAACTTTCTGGTATATGGATAATTTTAAATTATATTCCTGCTTTTCTTTTATTTTTTTGTATGGCGAATTTAGGAATTCCTGGTACTGGAAATTTCACTGGTGAATTTTTAATGCTTTTAGGTAGTTATTTTTATGTTCCTAATATTACAATTCTGGTTTCTATTTGTTTAATTTTTACTATGATATATTCATTAAAAATTTTGCAAAGTTTTATTTTTGGTATTTATAAAAATGAAAATAAATTTATTATTCAAATAGGATGTTTGGAAAAATTTGTTCTGTTTTTTTTGTTTATTTTAGTAATTATTATTGGATTGTATCCTCAAAAAATTTTAGATATTTTATATTATTCTATTATGAATATTTATAAAAACTTTAATTATTTGACAGAAAATTAGAAGGTTATCATGAGTAAAATTAATTTATTGCAACAAATAATTGCTTTATTTCCTATAATAATTATTTTTTTTTCTATATTATTAATAGTTTTTAGTATTTCTATTTATAGAAATCATTTATTTGTTTTTAGTGTTTCTATTATTTGTTTTTTTTTATCTTTATTTTCTATATTTATATATAATAAATTGTATGTTTTACCGTTTTATTTTATACAGTATATTACTATAGATTATTATTCTTTTTTTAATGAAGTAATAATATTATTGACTAGTTTATTTACATGTTTGTTTTTTTATTTACGATTCAAATTTGTGTCTATTAATAAAGAAGAGTTATATTTGTTATTATTACTATCTACTTTAGGCGCTATAATTTTAATTAGTACTAATAATATGATGTTATTATATATTTCTATAGAATTACTCTTTTTCCCTTTATTTGGGTTAATAGGATATTTTATAAATTATAAAAATTCTTTAGAATCTGTTTTAAAATATATTATTTGGTCTAGCATTACTTCGATTTTTTTATTATTAGGTGTTTCTTTTATATATTTAATTTTGGGTAGTTTTAATATTGATCATTTTATATATTTTTTTGATTTACTTTCTTTGAAAGATAATTGTTTATTAATTTTGGGATGTTTAATAATATTGATTTCTTTATTATGTAAACTGTCTATTTTTCCTTTTTATTTTTGGATATCTGATGTATATCAAGGAATTACTTTTCCTGTATTAATATATTTTTCTATTGTAGCTAAAATTGCAGTTTTTAGTTTTTTAATGAACTTTTTTAAAAATATTCCTATAAATTATATTCAAAATATATATTATCTTATATATATTTTAGCTTGTTTTTCTGTATTTTTAGGAAATTTAATAGCCTTAATGCAAAATAATATAAAAAGCTTATTAAGCTACACTTCTATATCACATTTCGGTTATATATTAATTACTTTAGTTGCTTTTTATAATAAATCTTTAATTTTTAGCACTAATTATCTTTATTTTTTAAATTATTTTTTAATTAATATCGGAATTTTTGGAACTTTAAGCACAATATCAAATATTTTTTATATAAATAATAATTGTAATACTATATCAATGTATAAGGGTTTATTTTGGAAAAGTCCATTTTTAGCTTTATCATTGACAATTAATTTATTATCAGCTTCTGGAATACCATTTACTATTGGTTTCATTAGTAAGTTTTATCTTATGTTTTTTTTGTTTAATCAAAAATATTTTATTTTAGTTATATTAATGACGATAAGTAGTGTTTTAGGTATATATTGTTATTTTAAAATAATTTTTCCTTTATTTTGCTATCCTGCAAATTTGTTATTTCGTGAAAACTATTCTATTTGTAATCTTATTATAAATTATTTTGCACTTTTTTTAATTATTTTTTTAATTATATTTTATGGTTGTTATCCTAAATTCTTATTAATTTTATTTAATTTACATTAATTATATTTTATATATTTAAATAATAAATATTTATTTTTTAAATTTATTTCTTTTATTGAATAATATATTCATATGTAATTAATTTAAATTTTTTTAAAATTTAAAAGGATTATTTTTAAATATAATACATATTTTTATATATAAATATTTAAATAATTTAATAATTTAATAATTTAATAATTTTAATTAATAAATATTATTTTAGATCTTAACAGGATTGTGCTGTCGTTATTTATATTTTAAATTTTTTATTGATATTGGTAATATTACCAATATCAAGTTTTACATTCACTATATGTTGAACATAAATGTATAAATTTTTAATATTATTTAGATAATATTAAATATATTCTCTTTATTTTTATTAGTATTGATATTATGTTAGTATATAAAATTTTTTAAATAAATGATTATAAAATTATTTTATATTATTAAAATAATGTAATATTTTAAAAGTAATTTACGTTTGTAAGATAAGTTCATGATCATTTTTAAATAATTTGTGAAATTATTATTCCTGTTAAATTTATTTATTATTTCTAATGTTCAAACATAGCAGATATTGATTCTTCATTATTTATTCTACGTATAGCTTCAGCTAACATGTAACTTAGAGTTAATGTACGTACATTAGGTAAAGATTTTATTTTTTTAGTCAATGGGATTGTGTCACATACCACTATTTCATTTATACTAGAATTTTTAATGTTTTCTAATGCAGGTCCAGAAAATATTGGATGTGTTGCATATGCAAAAACACGTCTTGCGCCATTTTTTTTTAGTGCTTTAGCTGCACTACATAATGTCCCTCCAGTATCAATAATATCATCTATTAAAATACAATCTTTGTTTTCAATATCTCCTATTATATGCATTACTTGTGAATAATTAGCATATGGTCTTCTTTTGTCTATTATTGCCATATCTGTATCGTTTAATAACTTTGCTATTGCTCTAGTTCTAACAACCCCTCCTATATCTGGTGAAACTACAACTGGGTTTATTAGATGTATTTTTAACATATCTTCTAATAATACTACACTACCAAAAACATTATCCACAGGTATATCAAAAAAACCTTGAATTTGTTCTGCATGTAAATCTACTGTTAAAATTCTATCTACCCCTACATTTGATAAAAAATCTGCTATAACTTTGGCGGTTATCGGTACTCTTGCAGATCTTACTCTTCGATCTTGTCGGGCGTAACCAAAATATGGAATTACAGCAGTAATTCTTCCTGCAGATGCTCTTCTAATTGCATCAATCATAACTATTAATTCCATTATGTTATCGTTAGTTGGGTAGCAAGTTGATTGAATTACAAAAACATCTGATCCTCTAACATTTTCATTAATTTGTACGCTAATTTCTCCATCGCTAAATCTACCTATTATTGCATTACTTAGTTTATGATATAAACTTTTTGCAATAGATTGTGCTAAATTTGGTGTAGCATTTCCAGAAAATAATTTTATATCCGACATTTTAGTTCCTTATATATTAAATATTGGATATAATATTATAAATAATTCTCATATATAAATATATTAAAATAATATTTATATATATTAAATATTAATTTTAATAATATATTTTTAAAATACAATTTTATATACATTTTGAAAATAAAATATTTGAATATCTACTGAATGTTGAAATATATTAATAATTTTATATTGTATTAATTAAGGAATTATAATTATATGAAAAAAATAATGGTTTTAAAATTACAATCTTTATATAAGCGTTATATTGAAATTCAAGTATTATTAACTAAAAAAGATGTTATTATTAATAATAAAAAATTCAGTGCTTTATCTCGTGAATTTTTAAAATTATCTCGTATATGTAAGTATTTTATTAATTGGAAATTAATTAAAAAGGATATTATTTCTCTTAAAGAGTTATTACATGATTCTGAGATGTACGAGTTAGCATATAATGATTTAAAAAATAGTTATATTAAAAAAAAAAAAATAGAAAAAAAAATAAAGTTTTTATTAATACCTATTGATCCTAATGATAAAAATGGTTGTATAATTGAAATTCATGCAGCTACAGGAGGTGACGAAGCTTCAATTTTTGCAGGTGATTTATTTCGTATGTATAGTCGATATGCTGAGTTAAATTCTTGGAATATTAATATTATGCATGTACAACATAGTGTTAAAGGTGGTTTTAAAGAAATTATTTTTAAAATCATTGGTTATGGAGCTTGTGGAAAATTAAAATTTGAATCAGGTGGGCATAGAGTACAACGTATACCAAAAACAGAATCACAAGGTCGATTGCATACCTCTACTTGTACTGTGGCGGTTATGCCAATAGTTAAACAATCAAAATTATTAAATATTTTACCTAATGATTTAAAAATTGATACTTTTCGTGCCTCAGGTGCTGGAGGACAACATGTAAATACTACTGATTCTGCAATAAGAATTACACATATTCCAACTGGTATAGTAGCAGAATGCCAAGACGAAAGATCGCAACATAAAAATAAAGCAAAAGCTTTGTCTATTTTATCTGCTCGTGTTTATAATGCAAAAATTTTAAAAAAAAATAAAAAAAAAGCTTTTTTACGTAAAAATTTATTAGGAACTGGTGAACGTTCAGATCGTAATAGAACATATAATTTCCCTCAGAATAGAGTTACGGATCATAGAATTAATTTAAATTTATATTGTTTAAATGATATTTTAGCTGGTAATATGGATTTGTTGATTCAACCTATTATACAAGAATATCACGCTGATATTTTATTAAATATTTCTAAATAATATATGACTATTAATAAATGGTTAGTATTTTCTTTTATAAAACTCGAAAAATATTCCTTATCAAAATATTATGCTGAAGAAATAATTTGTTTTATATTAAATAAAAAAAAAAATTGGATTTTTTTAAATATTGAATTTTTATTATGTTTTAAAATATTAAATAAACTAAATTATTTATTATCGCGATGTCTTAATTTCGAACCTTTAGACTATTTATTTAAAAAAAATAATATTTTTTTTTTGAATTTTGTAATTTCCAAAGATACTTTAATTCCTAGAATTTCAACTAAAATTTTAATTGAAGTTGTTTAAATAAAGTTAAAAATATTAATAGTTCAATATTAGATTTAGGTACTGGTTCTGGTTTAATTGCCTTAAGTATTGCTAAATTTTACAAAAATAATAAAATATTAGGTTTAGATAAAAATTTTAAATCTATTATGATAGCTAAAAAAAATGCTATTATACATGATCTTAGCAATGTTTATTTTATATTAAGTGATTGGTTTAATTCTATTAAAAATATGCATTTTGATATTATTGTTAGTAATCCTCCATATATTAGTTATGAAGAGAATTTTTTATTAAAGAAAAATATTTTTTTTGAACCTTTAAATGCTTTATTTTCAGAAAAAAAGGGGTTAAGAGATATAAAGTATATTATTCAAGAATCAAAAAAATACTTAAATTCAAACGGTTGGTTAATGATTGAACATGGTTTTATGCAAAGAAAAATTATTTTAAAATATTTTAAAATACATAAATATAGTAATATAATTTCTTATAAAGATATTTATGGTATATATCGTATTACAATAGGTCAAATAAAATAGATTTATTTTGTACTATATAAAAATATTTATAATATATATTTTAATATTTCATAAATATATTTTAGAGGATTTAATGAAAAATACTTTGATTTTAGTATTTAATTGTGGTAGTTCTAGTTTGAAATTTTCTATATTAAATGTTTATAGTAAGAAAAAATTTTTATATGGTGTTGTAGATTTTATTAGAAAAGAATTTATTTCTGTTGTATGGACTATAGGTGATTTACAATTTAAATCTTTATTAAATTTTAATGGTTCATATAAAATTGTTATAAATTTTATTTTGGAAGAAATTATATTTAAAGAAAGATATTTATTATCTAAATTAATAGGTATTGGCCATAGAGTTGTACATGGTGCGCAATATGTTAATAAATCTGTTATTATTAATAAAAAAGTTTTAAATTATATTAAAAAAGCTTGTATTTTTTCACCATTACATAATCCAATAAATTTATTATGTATTAAAATTATTCTTAATAAAATGAATTTATTTAAAAAAAATAATGTTGCTGTTTTTGACACTGCTTTTCATCAAACTATTCCAAAAAAATTTTATTTATATGGTATTCCTTACTTTTATTATAAGAAATATAGTATAAGAAAATATGGAGCGCATGGTATTAGTTGTTTATATTCAGTAAGAACAGTATCTAAAATATTAAATATTCCTTTAAATAAACTAAATGTTATTATTTGTCATTTAGGAAATGGATCATCCATTTCTATTGTTAAACATGGTAAATGTCTTGATACTTCCATGGGTTTGACTCCATTAGAAGGTTTAATTATGGGTACTAGAAGTGGCGATATTGATCCTTCAATTGTATTTTATATGTATAAAAAATTAAAAATGAGTATCGAAAGTATTGAGTCAATTTTAACAAAAAATTCTGGTTTATTAGGTATAAATGGTATTTCGCAAAACTTTCATTATTTAAAAAAAAAATATTATACAAATAAGTTTGTTAAGTTGTCTATTGATATGTTTTGTGCAAGAATAATAAAATATATTGGAGCATATTTTGTATTAAATGAAAAAAAAATTCATGCTTTAATTTTTACTGGTGGAATAGGTGAAAATGTTCCTTTGGTTCGAAAAATAATTATTTCTAAATTATCGATTTTAGGTTTTTATATAGATAAAAGTAAAAACAATTCTGTTGTTAATAAAAATATTTTCATAAATACTAAAAATAGTATCAATATTTTAATTATACCTTCTAATGAAGAATATATAATTGCTGAAGAAGTTTTATATTTAATTAATAAATACAAAATTAATGTTATGTGATTTTTTATTTTTTTACTTTTTTGTTTATTTTATAATTTTTTTAAAATATTTAAATATATATTTTTAAAAAATTTTTATAATTACACATTAGTATTTGTATAATTTAAATGCAACTTTTAATTATAAATTTTTTTAAAATTATAATATTATTATAAATTTTTATAGAAATTTTAAAAGATATAAAATTTTATAATATTTTAAAAAATTTAGTTATTTTATTTATCAATATTTAATAATATGTTATCATTAATTTAATTTTTGATATAAAAAGTTTTTATTATATTTTTTTTAAACATGTTAATTATATTATTTTAATTCATATATGGTATGGAAATATGTCAAATAAATCTGTTTTTTTAAAACCAAAAGATTTTATTACAAATATATATAAATTATCTAAAAGTAATTATAATAAAATTTTATTACCTGAAGGTTATTCAATTAGAGTAATTAAAGCTGCTTCTAAATGTCAAAAATTAAATTTAGCACAGTGTATTTTATTAGGAAATAAAAAGAAAATTTATAAAATTGTTCAAAAAAATAATATTTTTTTACATAAAGATATTATAATTATTAATTCAAAATGTATTTTTAGAAAATACATATATAAACTAATACAATTACGTTTGTATAATGATATGAATAAATGTTATGTTTATCAAGATATTCGACAATATATGGTTTTACCTGCTCTTATGTTATATAATAATGATGTAGATGGAATTGTGTCTGGATCCATTCATACTACTGCTGAAACTTTACGTCCAGTATTTCAATTAATAGGAAAAGATAATAAATTTAGTTTAATTTCTTCTGTTTTTTTTATGTTATTAGATGAAAAAGTATTAGTTTATGCTGATTGTGCTATTAATAGAAATCCTAATGCTAAACAATTAGCTGATATTTCCGTGCAATCTGCTATAACAGCAAAATTATTAGGAATAAATCCAAAAATCGCTATGGTGTCATATGCTACAGGTAATTCCTCTACTGGTAAAACAATTGATAAAGTCAGAATAGCTGTTAAAATTGTTAAAAAAAAATATCCAAATTTAATTATTGAAGGTCCATTGCAATATGATGCTGCAGTTATTCCAAGTATTTGTAAATTAAAATCTCCATTTTCTATAATAAAAGGTCAAGCAACAATTATAATATTTCCTGATTTAAATTCTGGAAATATTACTTATAAAGCAGTTCAGTGTAGCGCAGCGAAATATAATTCTATATATGCATTTGGACCTATCTTACAGGGAATTAAAAAACCAGTAAATGATCTTTCACGAGGGGCTTTAGTGGAAGATATTGTATATACTATTGCAATAACTTCCATACAGTGTAAAAAAAAAATAAATTAATTTTAATTATCTTATTATTATATTTTAATTATAATATCAGTTATTGGAATACAACAACATGTCAAAATTTCTTTTGGGTTTAATATTGCTAATTGTTCTTTGTTGATGTATTTTATTGAACCTTTAATTAAACTTACTCTACACATACCGCAATACCCTTTTTCGCATTGATATGAAACATGTATATTATTTAATTCTAAAGTTTTTAATAGGGTTTGTTTTTTAATATTAATTATCTTTTTTTGAATATTTTGTTGTATAATAGTTATTAAATTATTGGAATTCATAAAATAAAATCGTTAAATTCATCTTTATTTATTTCAGATTTAATTTGACCAACTAAATATGAACTTAATTCTACTTCTTGTGGTGCATTTTGTACATTATCTGATACTAACCATGCATTAATCCATGGAATAGGGTTAATATTAACAGAAAAAGGCATTTTAAAACCTAAAGCTTGCATACGAATATTAGTGATATATTCAATATATTTGCATAAAATTTCTTTATTTAAACCTAATATTGAACCATCTTGAAATAAATATTGAGCCCATTTTTTTTCTTGTTCTGCAGCAGTTAAGAATATTTGATATGATTCATGTTCGGATTTTTTTATAATTTTTTGCATTTCAAATGAGTCATTATCATGTTTTAACAAATGTAATATATGTTGCGTTCCATTAAGATGTAATGCTTCATCACGCGCTATTAATCGAATAATTTTTGAGTTTCCTTCCATTAATTTACGTTCTGCAAAAGCAAAAGAACAAGCAAAACTTACATAAAAACGCACAGACTCTAAAGCATTTACACTTATTAAACATAAATATAATTTTTTTTTTAAGTTTTTTAAACTAATATTTATTTTATTGCCATTAATATTATGTTCACCTTCACCTAATAAGTGCCAGTAATTGGTGTTATTTATTAATTTATCATAATATTTAGATATATCTTTAGCTCTGGAATAAATTGCTTGATTATTGATTATATTATTGAAAATAGTCGAAGGATTATTAATGATGTTTCTTATAATATGTGTATACGATCTTGAATGCACAGTTTCAGAAAAAGACCATGTTTCTATCCATGTTTCAAGTTCTGGTATAGATACTATAGGTAAGAATGCAACATTTGGGCTTCTACCTTGGATAGAATCTAAAAGTGTTTGGTATTTTAAATTACTTAAAAAAACATGTTTTTCATTTTTAGATAATTTCTGAAAATCTATTCTATCTTTTGATAAATCAATTTCTTCAGGTCTCCAAAAAAAGGATAATTGTTTTTCTATTAATTGCTCAAAAATTTTATATTTTTGTTGGTCATATCTAGCTATATTTACTGATTGTCCAAAAAACATAGGTTCTTTTAATTGGTTATTATTATTTTTTGAAAATGTAGTGTATGTCATATTTTTTCCTGATTTATACTTTTATATAATAAATTATTTTACTAAAATTATAAATTAATATTATATTTTACAAGCTCCATTACAGTCATCAATATTATTTAATTGTGGAATATTACATTGATAATCCATGGCTCCATCTCTAGTATTTTGATAATATAATGTTTTTAATCCAATTTTATAGGAAAATAATAAATCTTTTAATAATACTTTCATAGGTATTTTATTATTTCTAAAACGGCTAGGATCGTAATTTGTATTTGTTGAAATAGATTGATCAATGAATTTTTGCATAATACTGGCTAATTTTAAATATCCTGTATTATTCGGTAAATCCCATAAGTATTCATATTTTTTTTTAAGTAATTTATAATTTGGTATTATTTGTTTTAGCATGCCGTCTTTTGATGCTTTTATAGTAATACTACCTCTAGGTGGTTCGATTCCATTAGTGGAATTTGATATTTGTGAAGATGTTTCTGATGGCATCAAAGATGATAATGTAGAATGTCTTAAGCCATATTTTAATATTTTTTTACGTAAATTTTCCCAATTTAAATGTAATGGTTCATTACAAAATGTATCAATGTCTCTTTTATATGTATCTATTGGTAATATACCCATAGAATATTTAGTTTGGTTAAATAATGGACATGCGCCTTTTTTTTTTGATAAATTACAAGATGCTTTTAATAAATAATATTGTAATGCTTCAAAAGTTTTATGTGTTAAAGAATTTGCACTATCATCTGAATATCGTACATTATTTTTAGCTAAATAATATGCAAAATTTATAACACCTATTCCTAAAGATCTTCGATTCATTGTGCTTTTTTTTGCTGCATATATAGGATACTCTTGATAATCTAATAATTCATCTAAAGCACGTACGGATAAATCAGCTAATTCGGAAATTTCTTTTAAATTATCAATACTTCCTAAATTTATAGCAGATAATGTACACAAAGCAATTTCACCTTCTGTATCATTAATATCATTTAATGGTTTAGTTGGTAAAGTGATTTCTAAACATAAATTTGATTGTTTGATAGGAGCTAATTTTGGGTTAAAAGAACCATGTGTATTACAATGATCTACATTTTGTATATATATTCTGCCAGTTGATGTGCGTTCATGCATGATTAGTGAAAATAGTTCTGTTGATTTTATTGTTTTTTTTCTTATTTTTTGTTTTTCATAATGTTTATATAATTTTTTAAATTTTTTTTGATCAGAAAAAAAGTAATCATATAATTTTGGTGTATCTGATGGGCTAAATAAAGTTATGTTCTTTCCTTTAATTAATCGTTTATAAAACAATTTATTTATTTGTAAACCATAATCTATATGACGCACTCTATTTTCTTCTATCCCTCTGTTATTTTTTAGAACTAATAAATCTTCCACTTCTAAATGCCAAATGGGATAAAATAATGTTGCAGCCCCTCCTCTAACTCCACCTTGTGAACATGATTTGATTGCTGCTTGAAAATATTTATAAAATGGTATACAACCAGTGTGTAATGCCTCGCCTCCTCTTATAGGACTTCCTATGGCGCGTATTTTACCAACATTTACCCCGATTCCTGCCCTTTGTGAAACGTATTTTACAATACTACTAGCTGTTGCGTTTATAGAATTTAAATTATCATCACATTCAATTAATACACAAGAACTAAATTGTTTAGTAGGAGTACGCACACCTGACATTATTGGAGTAGGTAAAGAAATTTTAAAAGTGGATATTGCGTCATAAAATTTTTTTACGTATTTTAGTCTTGTTTTTTTGGGATAATTTGCAAACAAACAAGCAGAGATCATAATATATAAAAATTGTGCACTTTCATATATTTTACCTTTAACTCTATCTTTAACTAAATATTTTCCTTCTAATTGTTTTATAGCAGCGTATGAAAAATTCATATCTCTCCAATGATCTATAAATGATTCTATAATATTATATTCATATGGAGTATATATTTTTAGTAATTGAGCATCGTATTTATCATTTTTAATCATGTTTTTTATATGTGTATATAATTTAGGGGGTTGAAATTGTCCGTATGCTTGTTTGCGAATATGAAAAACTGATAATCTGGCTGCCATATATTGATAATCTGATGCTTTTTTAGTAATTAAATCAGCAGTAGATTTAATTATTGTTTTATGTATTGCAATAGTTGTAATATTATTATAAAATTGTATTTTTGATCTTAAAATGACTTGTGAGATTGAAATATTTTCTAAACCTTCCGCAGCCCAATTTAAAACTTTATGTATTTTATCTAAATTTATTAATTCTTTTTGTCCATTTCTTTTGATGACAAAAAATTTATTTTTCATATCTTTATCCATGATAAATATTTAAATTTTTTAAATTTTTTTTTTTTGGTTTTTGTGAAATTTTTTTTATTTAAAATGTACATTTTTAAATACTTTTTATTATTTAAAATTTATGTATTGTAATATAATATAATAATTTCAATAAAGTTTTTTAAAATATTTACTATTTATTTTTTGTAATGCAGCTACTTTTGCTTGTTTTTTAGTTCGGATTAATATCACACCTTGTGTATTTCTTTTTAATATTGCTATTTCTGATACTCTAATTCTAACTAATGTACCAGCATTTGTTATTATCATAATTTGATCTTTTTGTGTGACTTCTAGTGCCCCAATTAAAATGCCATTTTTTTTTGTTATTTTTATGGATATTATACCTTTATTTGATCTTGATTTTATAGGAAATTCTTTCATTTGACTTTGCTTTCCATATCCTTTCTCAGTTACGGTTAAAATATTTCCTATTTTTTTTGGTATAACTAAAGAAACTACACGATCATTAGTATTTATTTTTATTCCTCTTATGCCTGATGCAGTTCTTCCCATTTTACGAACGGAATTTTCAGAAAAATGTACTGCTTTACCTTTCGCAGTAAACAACATTATATTATTTTTTCCGTTAGTTAAAGAAACTCCAATAAGTTTATCATTTTTATTTAAATTAATAGCAATAATTCCTTTGTTTCTAGGTTTACTAAATTCTTTTAAAGGGGTTTTTTTTACAATGCCTTGTGCTGTTGCCATAAAAACATTTATTTTATTACAAAATTTATTAATTGGTAAAATAGCTGTTATTCTTTCATTTTTACTTAATGGTAATAGATTTACTATAGGTTTTCCTTTTGCATGTCTACTAGATTCTGGTAATTGATAAACTTTTATCCAATATACTATACCTATAGTTGAAAAACATAGTATTAAATCATGTGTTTTAGTGATTAATAAACTCTCTATAAAATCTTTTTCTTTTATTTTAGCAGCAGATTTTCCTGTTCCTCCTCTTTTTTGAGCTTCATAATCCGTTATAGGTTGATATTTAACATATCCAGAATTAGATAAAGTTACAACTACATTTTCTTGCGCAATAATATCTTCTATTTTGATATTAGGATTAGCATTTTTTATTTTTGTTCTGCGTTTATCTTTAAATTTATTACGTATCTTAATTAGTTCATTTTTTATAACTTTTATCATTTTTTGTTTATTATTTAAAATTTTTTTAAATTTTTTTATTTTAATTTTTAATAATTTTTCTTTTTTTTTTATGTTTGTTGTTTCTAAATGAGTTAGTTTATGTAGTTTTAAATTTAAAATAGATTTTGCTTGTTTTTTTGTAAATATGAATATTTGGTTTTTTATTAACCATTTTTTTTTAGTAAGTTTTTTTTTTGCTTCTGCGAAATTTGGTATTTTTTGTATTATATATATAATTTTATTGATGTTAGTTAATGCTATAATTAAACCTTTTAAGATATGTAATTTTTTATTTGCTTGTTTTAATTCAAAAATAGTACGATTTGTTACAATTTTAATTCTATGTCGATAGAAAGCTTTTAAAATTTTTTTTAATGAAAGAATTTTTGGACGTCCTTTATATAAAGCAACCATATTTATGCCGAATGATATTTGCAATTGCGTCATTAAATACAGTTTATTTAATATTATTTCCGGAATATTATTTTTTTTTATTTCTATAACAATACGCATACCATCTTTATCAGATTCGTCTCTTAGATTATTTATGCCTTCGATTTTTTTTTCTTTTATAAGTTCTGCTATTTTTTTTATTAATTTAGATTTATTAACTTGATAAGGTAATTCATAAATTATTATGGATTTTTTTTTATGTAAATTATGTTCAATTTTACTACGTGCTCGAATTAGAATTTTACCTCTTCCTGTTTTATATGCTTTTTTTATACCTTCTGTTCCATTAATTATTCCAAATGTTGGAAAATCTGGCCCTGGTATATATTTCATTAATTTTTTTAAACTAATATTTTTATTTTCAATATATTTTAAAAAACCATTTATTATCTCTTTTAAATTATGTGGTGGAATATTTGTAGCCATTCCTACTGCTATTCCAGAAGCGCCATTAATTAGTAAATTTGGTATTCTAGAGGGTAATATTTCTGGTATTTTTTCTGTATTATCGTAATTAGGTATGAATTTTACAGTGTTTTTTTCTAAATCTTTCATTAATTCGTTAGAAATTTTAGACATTCTAATTTCTGTATATCGCATAGCTGCAGCAGAATCACCATCTATTGAGCCAAAATTTCCTTGTCCTTCAATTAAAGTATATCGTAAGGAAAATGTTTGCGCCATACGTACGATTGCTTCATATACTGCTGAATCACCATGTGGGTGATATTTACCTATAACATCTCCTACTATTCTAGCTGATTTTTTGTAAGATTTTTCAGAATTATTGCCTAATATTTTCATTGCATATAAAATTCTTCTGTGTACAGGTTTTAATCCATCTTGAACATCAGGTAAAGCGCGTCCAACAATTACTGACATTGCATAGTCTAAATAAGAGTTTTTTAATTCTTCTTCAATTGATATATTTTTAATTTCCTTGGCAATTTCTTTCATCAAATATTTCTCTGATATTTATAGAATAATAATATTTTATATTGTAAAATTTTTATTTAACATAAATTAAATAATATTATTTATATATATAATTTTTTAATTAAAATAATATAAATATATGTTGAAAATTATATAAAGTGATTTATATTTATATTTAATATATTTTGTTAAACTAATATAAATTTTAAAGGATATTATATGAATAGTGTTGAAAAAAAATTAATTAAGAATTTATTTTCAAGATTTAATGATACAGAAATTAAGAATAAGATTAGAGATGCGAAAGCAGAAAAACTTATTTTTGAAAACTTAAAAATACAACCTAATTCTCCATACTATATGGTGCAAACTATATTAATACAAGAGCATGCTGTGCAAAAATTACATGAAAAGATACAAAATTTAGAAAAAATTATCAAAGATCAGGAATCTAAAATAAATTCTAATAAAAAATCTACTGGGTTTTTATCTAGTATATTTGGTTCTAAAACTAAAAAAGAAATTAATAATAAAGTAGAAACTGAGAATACTAAAACTTCTCCTAATTTAACTAAATTAAATTCTGGTAATAAAAATAACGATTTAAAAGGTAAAAATAATAGTTTTTTAGGAAGCGCCTTACAAACAGCTATTGGTGTAGCAGGTGGTGTAGTTACTGCAAATATGTTGATGAATTTATTTAATCATGATAATAAATCCAGTTCAGAATTATTTAGTACTAATAATTCTAATAATTCTAATAATCATGCAAGTAATTTATTTCAAAATAGCGAAAATAGTACTGGAAATAATTATATTTTAAATGAAGAGAAAAAATTTTCTTCAGATGACAATTCTACTTCTGAAACCACAGAATTTACAGATTCATACGATTATGATGATTATGAAGATGAAGAAGATGATGATGAATATTTATAGTTAGGACATTTTTTGTCTATAACTGTATAATTGTGAATACAGTTATAGATAAAATATATTAAATTAGTGTTAAAAATTTTCTTTTAGATATTCTTGTATTCCTTTTTGATTTGGTTTGATACCTGCTTTTCCTTTTTTCCAATTTGCTGGACAGACGTTTCCAGAATTTTCATAAAACTCAATAGCGTCAATTATTCTAATTATTTCTTTTATATTACGTCCTATAGGAAGATCGTTTATACTTTGATGACGTATAATTTTTTTCTTATCAATTATAAATGTCGCTCTTAAAGCAACTCCGTTATTAGGATGTTCAATTCCATATAGTTGTTGTATGTTTCTTTTTATATCTGATATCATTGTATAATGTATGTTTCCAATACCACCTTTATTAATTGGTGTATTTCTCCAAGCATTATGTACAAATACAGAATCTATAGATACTCCAATTATTTTTACATTGCGCTTTTTAAATTCATTTAAATTTTTGTTAAATGTTATAATTTCTGAAGGACAAACGAAGGTAAAATCCATTGGCCAAAAAAATAAAACTGTTATTTTATTTGAAATATTTTTTAAAAAATTGTAATTTTCAATTATTTTTCCATTTTTTAATATTGCAGGTGCAGTAAAATTTGGTGCTTTATGAGTGACTAATACCATTTTTTCTATCCTTTTAAATGAAATTTTATTATTTATGAATATTATTTAAATCTAAAATTTTTTAAATTGTTTTTATTAACATTTTTGTAAATTATATATAAATTAGCTAATTTGCAAGATATTTATTTTAAACTGAGTTGATTCAAAAATGAATAAAAAATGGTGTGATTTTTTAAATAAAGAAAAAAAAAAAAAATATTTTATAAATATTATTAAACATTTAAACATTTTATATTGTAATAAAAAGATTTATCCTAAAAAAAAAAACATATTTAAAGCTTTTTATATGACTGAATTAAGTGATATTCAAGTTGTAATATTAGGACAAGATCCATATTTTCGTTCTAAACAGGCTCATGGGTTAGCTTTTTCTGTACCGTGTGGTATAAAAATACCTCCTACATTAAAAAATATTTATAGGGAGTTAATAAATGACTATAATAAAAAAGGTTATATATTTAATAATGGTTGTTTAATGAATTGGGCTAAGCAAGGTGTATTTTTATTAAATACTATTTTAACTGTAGAATCTGGAAAACCTTTTTCACATATGCATTTAGGTTGGAGTATGTTTACAGATAAAGTTATATCTATAATTAGTAAGCATTGTATTGGTGTGGTTTTTTTACTTTGGGGGAATGCAGCTCAAAAAAAAAAAATAATAATTGATGAAAGCAAACATTTTTTATTTACTGCTTCTCATCCTTCCCCCTTTTCAGCTAACCGTGGTTTTTTTGGTTGTCGGCATTTTTCTAAAACTAATAATATATTATGTGCTATAGGAGGAAGGCCAATTAATTGGTTTTTATAAATTAATTTATTATTTGTATGTTTCTATATACGCCTTTCTTAATATTGTATTTTTTCTAATGTACCCTTTTTTAATTATTTTTTTTATTTTATTTGTGGAATTATTTTCTTTATTTTTGATATTTATTATATTTTTATGTTTTTTTTTATCTAAATTTATTTTTTTATTATTAATTACAATGATATTATATTTTTTAAAATTATTATGTAAGTTTTTTAATATTAATATTAATCCCTTTATGGTGTTATTTTTAAAATTATATATTTTTTTTAAGTATGATATAGAATCTTCTAAATAATCTATTATAGGTATTATTTTTTTAAAAAATTTTTCAATATTTTGAGTTTTTATTGTTTTTTGTTGTATAATGATTTTTTTTTTTGTGTTTTCTAATTTTGCTTGCATTCTTAAATTAATTTCTTTTCTTTTTTTTTTAATTTTATTAAATTTTTTTTTAAAATTTATTAAAAATTCTTTTTTTTTTATGTTCATTTTAATTTTGTTAAATTTTTTATTTATAATTTAATATTATTATATTATAAGGTTTTAAAAAAAATCTTTCAAGATTAAATTAGTTTAAATTTAATACGTTATATATTATATGGTGTAAATAATGAAACGATATTTTAATAATATTGGTATTATCGGAATACCAAGACATGATCGTGCTTTTGTTACACATGAAATACTTTATTATTGGTTAAACAATAAAGGTTATAATGTATATGTTGAGAAAAAAATTCTTGATAAACTTTTTTTAATTAAACCTATGGCTTTATCTTTATCTGGTATTGGAAAATGTTGTAATTTAGCTTTAGTAATCGGGGGAGATGGAAATATTTTAAGAGCCGGAAGGGCTTTATGTGTTTATACAATATGTATGATAGGAATTAATAGAGGTAATTTTGGTTTTTTAACTGATTTGAATTATAAAACTATTTTTGCAAATCTTAAAAGCATTTTGTCTGGTAAATTTTTTATTGAAAATCGTTTTATATTAGAAGTTTCGGTATATAGAAATAATTCGTTTATAGCTAAAAGTAAAGCTATTAATGAATTTGTAATTCATCCAAAAAATGCCACACAAATGATAGAGTTTGATGTATTAATTAATAAAAAATTTGCATTTTCACAATGTGCAGATGGTTTAATAATTTCTACACCAACTGGTTCTACAGGGTATTCTTTGTCAGCAGGTGGGCCTGTTTTAGAATCTTCATTAGATGCTATTATTTTAATTCCCATGTCCCCACATACTTTATCTGTTCGACCTTTAATTATACATAATAAAAATATTGTTTCTTTGAAGTTTCATGATTTTCCAGGAAAATTAAGAGTTACTTGTGATAGTCAAAAGATATTATCAATAAAAAAAAATGACACAGTTGTAATTTATAAAAGTAAATATAATTTATCTTTTTTACATCCGATTAAGTATAATTATTTTAATATTTTAAGTGATAAATTAAACTGGTCAAAAAAATTTTTTCCTGTTTAATAATTTTTAATTTTATTTTATTGGAGCTGGCGGGATTTGAACCCGCGTCCAAAATTAAATTCACTTTAGTACTACATGTTTAGTTTATTTTTTTTTTTATTCATTACTTTTGAGTAATAAACAACTTTTAAGTATTATAGCATAATTAAATATTATAAAAATACTTATGCAATATTTTTAAAAAAAATTAATTTTCTCTGTCTATATTTAAATACAGAAAGAGAGCTTTGCAATTTTTAAGCTGCTAAAGCGTAATTTTGTTTTTTTGCAATTATTTATCGGTTTTTAACGAGTGATACCGAATCTCGACATGCACTTTGGTGTCAATAAATTTTGTCAAATCCAAAATCAGCCCCATAATTAATTATATCATATTTTTTATAATGTGTATAATATTTTAATTGTAATATTTTATTATTTATTTTAAAATACATGGTAAATATAATATATAACTTTTAAAATTTTAAAGTTTAAATGATGAATATTTTAAAAAAAATTGATACACAAGTTAAGAAATATAATGTTTTAATTTATATGAAAGGAACTCCAAAAGTACCAAGATGTGGATTTTCTGCGCAAACTATCAAAATATTATTATTGTATAAAAAAAAAATTCATTATGTTGATGTTTTAGAAAATGAAGATATTAGAATATTTTTACCAAAATATTCTAATTGGCCTACATTTCCTCAAGTTTTTATAAATGGTGAATTAATTGGTGGGTGTGATATTATTACAGAAATGCATAAAAATAAAAATTTAAAAAATTTACTTATGTAATATATTTATAGCTGTATTTATATTTTTAATATTTAAATAATTATTTTAAATACGACATGTGTATTTTTGTTTAATTAAACATGTTGTATTTTATTTACACATATTATTTTAAATTATTTTATATTTAATTAACTTTTTTAAAAAAGTTAATAATTTTGCAAAATAATTCCGCTGTTTTTATGGCGTCATATAATGCCGAATGCGCTTTTGAATGATTAAATGATATCCCCATTGCTTTACAAGATTTAGATAATACTGTTTGACCTAGTACTAAAGCGCTTAAAGTTGCTGTATCGAATATTGTAAAATTATGAAATATTTTTTTTGACATGTTATTTCTTTTAATAGCTTTCATTAAGAAACTGTGATCAAAATAGCCATTATGTGCAATTATCACTCCTTTTTTGCATTCATTTTTTTTTATTTTTTTTTTTGTTATTTGAAATATTGATTTTAATGCTTCTTGTTCACTGATAGCAAATCGCAATGGATTAAAAGGATCAAGTTTGTTTAAAAATAATGATTTTTTATTAATTTTACAATTTTTAAATGGTTTGATGTGAAAGTGCAATATAAAATCTTTTTTCAACCAACCTAATTTACTCATTTTTAAAGTAATAATTGCAATTTCTAATATTGCATGAATATTAGGATTTAAACCTGTTGTTTCAATATCTATTACTATAGGTAATAATTTTCTAAATCGGTTTTTTATAGAATTTAAGCTATTTTTATTGATATTGAATCTCTCTTTATACATTGTTGTAGTTTTATTTCCAAAATTATATTAAAAAATATTGTATATAATAAAATAATTATTAAATTTAAAATTTAAATCTTTTAAAATCTTTCTTTACAATTAAAATAAATTATATTAATATAATATTATTTTTTATAAAAATAATTTATAATTATAAAGGAAAAATTATGATTGTTTTGCCTAAATTACTTTATTCTTATGATGCTTTAGAACCTTATATTGATAAAGAAACTATGTATATACATCATATGATGCATCATAAAAAATATGTTGATAATGCTAATGAAATTTTAAAAAATACTAAATTTAATAAGATGTCATCAATTGAAATTTTAAAAAATTTAGCAATTTTTCCAAAAAATATGCGTGTAGGTTTGCAAAATAATATCGGTGGACATGTTAATCATAGTTTTTTTTGGAAGCAGTTTATAACAGGAATTTCTAAATTATCAGAAGAATTGGAAATTTCTATTGTTAAAAAATTTTCTTCTTTTGAAGATTTTAAGAAAAAATTTACACAATTGGCGTTGTCTAAGTTTGGTTCTGGTTGGATATGGTTAGTATTGGATAAAAATACTTTACATATAAGAACTACTTCTAATCAAGATAATCCTTTAATGCATGATAGTATTTGTGATGTATCTGGAATACCTGTATTAGGTTTAGATTTGTGGGAACATGCATATTATTTAAAATATAAAAATAATAGATTAGAATATATTAATGCTTTTTGGAAAATTGTAAATTGGACATATATTTCAGAAATATTTTTAAAATCTATTTAATTTTTAAATATTATATTTATTAAATAATATATTTTTGTTAAAATTTTTTATTTTTAATTTTATAAATATTATGTTATAAATAAAATAATTAACATTTATTATAAATTTTTAAAGTAAGGATGAAATGAAAAATATAAAAATAATAATTGGTTTATCAAATCCTATTAAAATATATAATGATACACGTCATAATGTTGGTGCTTGGTATGTACAAGGTTTAATGCGTAAACATTCTGGATTTTTTAAAAAAAAAAATATGGATATTTAGGTCAAATAAATTTTTTTGGAAAGCATGTTTATATCTTATTACCAAATACATTTATAAATTTAAATTTTAAAGCTATTTTTTCTGTTCTTGCATATTATAAATTAAGTTGTGAAAATATGTTAATTGTGCATGATGAATTAGATTTATTGCCTGGAAATATTAAAATTAAATTAAGCAATGGACATAATGGACATAATGGCTTAAGGAATATTGTAAAAAATTTTAAAAATAAAAAATTTTATAGAATTTGCATAGGTATAGGAAGACCCAAATATTGTAAACAAATATCTTCTTATGTTCTATCTAATCCTACAATTTTAGATAAAATAAAAATAAAATTTATTATCAAATATATGATTAATATAACTGATAATCTTATTAAAGATATGAATATGTCATTTTTAAACAAATTATTACATAAACATTCATTATTAATAAAATAATTTTGAATTATCAATCCATTAATAAATTTAACTAGGTCTGTATTATATGAGTCTATCATGTGGTTTAATAGGTCTACCCAATGTTGGGAAATCTACTTTATTTAACACTTTAACAAAATCACACGTTCCAGCTTTAAACTTTCCGTTTTGTACGATTAAACCAAATATTGGAATTGTACCTGTGTGTGATGAACGTGTGAAAATACTTTCTAATATTGTACAATCCAATAAAAAAACATATGGTTATATAAAGTTTATTGATATTGCTGGTTTAGTTAAAGGTGCTTCTAAAGGTGAAGGCCTAGGTAATCAATTTTTAAATAATATTCGCAATGTTGATGTTGTGATACATGTTGTAAGATGTTTTCAAAATTTAGAAATAATACATATAAATAACAAAATTGATCCTATATTAGATATATCAATTATTAATCAAGAATTAATTTCTTCTGATTTATCTATATGTACTAATTTACTAAAAAATCTAAATAAAAAAAATATTCCTAAAGATCAAGATATTGATTATATTAGAGAGTTGTTAAAAAAATGTGAAATTTATTTGTCTAATAAAAATTTATTAAGAATATCAAATTTTAGTATTAAAGAAAAGGATATTTTGTCTTTTTTTAATTTTTTAACATTAAAACCTGTTATATATATTTTAAATTTAGATAAAACTAGAGCTAGTAGGAATCTATATAAACAAATAAAAATATTTTTAAACAAAGAAAAAGAATCTATTATACCTATTTTTATGAAAAATTCTAAGCGTGTTAGTTCTAAAGATATTAATAGAACTAATAATAATGTTAAAAATTATTATTTAAGTCAATCTGATTATTTACAAATTATAAACCAATGTTTTAATTTGTTAAATTTGTGCACTTTTTTCACTGTAGGAACTAAAGAAGTTAGAGCATGGCTCTTTCTTAAAAATAGCAATGCTATACAAGTTGCAAATTTAATACATAGTGATTTTAGTAAAGGTTTTATTAGAGTAAAAGTTATTTCATACCATGATTTTTTAGTTTATAAAGATGAGAAAGATTTACGTGCATTAGGAAAGTTAAGAATTGAAGGTAGGAACTATATTATTCAAGATGGAGATATTTTAAATTTTTTATTTAATGTTTAGTTTTTTTATAGAGAAAAATAATTATATTTTTCTCTATTAATTTTTCTTTTAAGCTTCTAGTAAAAATTCTCTTAATTTTATAAAATCTGGTTTCATGTGATACGATAATAGTGGTAAATTTTCTCTGCTTTTTAGTGATACTGGCAGAGAAATTTTAACTTTTAGTATTTTTTCAATGGTTTCTTGAAACTTTGCTGGATGCGCGGTTCCTAAAAATAATCCATAGGTTTTATCTGAAATTTTATTTTTTAATAATTTATATGCTATAGCTGCGTGTGGTTCAGAAACATATTTTAAATTCTTTAGTTCTACTAATGTTTGTATAGTTTTTTTATCGTTTATACTTCCATATCCTAATTTTTTTAAATTCCATTTTTTTCTTTTAAATAATTCTTCTACTCTAGGCCAATTGTTTGGTTGACTAATATCCATAGCATTAGATATTGTAGAAATTGTTTTTTTTGGATCCCATATATTGTTTTTTAAAAATCTAGGTACTGTATCATTTGCATTAGTAGCAGCTATAAAAGATTTTATAGGCAAACCTAATGATTTAGCTAATAAACCTGCTGTTAAATTTCCAAAATTTCCACATGGAACAGATATAGTTAAGTTTTTTTTATATTCTTCTGGAATTAATGCAAATGCTTCAAAATAATAACATATTTGCGCTAATAATCTACTAATATTAATAGAATTAGCTGAATTTAAACCTTTTTTGTTTTTTAATTCTTGGTCATTAAATGCTTGTTTAACTAAACTTTGGCAATCATCAAAGCTACCATCTATTGCGATGGTTTTTATATTTTTACCTAGTGTGCAAAACATTTTTTCTTGTAAAATACTAATTTTACCTTTTGGATATAATATTATTACACGTACTTTTGGCATTTTATAAAAAGCATGTGCTACTGCAGCTCCAGTATCACCTGAAGTAGCAGTTAATATAGTTACTATTTCATTTCCTTGATTTAAATAAGATAAAATTTGTGCCATAAATCTAGCTCCAAAATCTTTAAAAGCTAGAGTAGGTCCATGAAATAGTTCTAAACAAGCGATATTATCTAAAACAGGTTTTATTTTAGGTCCAGAAAAGGAAAATGCATTTTTTATGCATTTTTTTAGATCTTTTATAGGAATTTCATCACCTATGAATTTATTTAATATTTTTGTACTTCTTTCTATAAAATTCATATTTAGTAAATTTTTTAATTCTTTATTGTTTATAATGGGTAGATCATTAGGAAAAAATAATCCTTGATTAAAACCTAAACCAAATTTAACTGCTTGTGCAAAACTTACTTTTTCATTTTTATGTTTTAAATTATATAAATTCATATTTAACCTTTATATTATTCGTGAACCTTTTGTATCTAAATGACAGATATGTACAAAACCATTTTTATTTTGCAAATAATTATTATTTAACCATTTTGAAACTTTTTCGGCAATATTTAATTTTTTACATATTGCAAATAAAGTTGGACCGGATCCTGAAATTCCACAACTTAATGCACCAATTTTTATAATATTTTTTTTAGCATTTGAGAAACCTGGTAATAATTTCTTACGATATGGTTCTGCTATATGATCTTTTAATAGATAAAGTGCTAATTTTTCTTGCATAGAATATGTTGCATGAATAAAGCTAGCTAAAAATTTGCTATGTTGTATACATGTTTTTTTTTTATATGTTTTTGGTAATATAAATCGTGCTTTTTCTGTAGATACTTTAGTTCCTGGCCAAGCAACAACCCAAAACCAATGTTCAAATATAGGTATTTTTTGACTGATAATATTCATTTCATTTATAATTAATTGCATTCCTCCTAAATAGGATGGTGCAACATTATCATAATGTATGCTACCGGATATCTCCCCTTCTAAAACACCCATAATTTTTAATAATTGTTCATCATTCAATGGATTATTAAAAATAACATTCATAGCATGTAAACTTGATACTATAGAACAAGCACTTGAACCTAAACCAGATCCAATTGGCATATTTTTTTCTAATGTTATATGTACATTTTTTTTTTTTTGTGTTGTTTTTAAAAAAATTTTCCATGCTTTCCAGACAATATTTTGGTTTATTTTTTTAGGTAATTGATTGGCGAATTTACCAATGATATTAATTTTAAAATTATCTGATTTTTTAATTTGTATACAATCACCTAGTAAAGTTCCATTTATTGGTTTAATAGCTACTCCTAGTAAATCAAAACCAACGCTAACATTTCCAATTGAAGCAGGTGCGTAAATTTTTATCATTTTATTTCCTTTTTTATGATAATATTTTTAATAAATCAGTAAAAATTCCAGCAGCGGTGACATTATTTCCTGCACCGTATCCTCGTATTACTAAAGGTATAGGTTGATACTCATTACTGTAAAATGCTAATGCATTTTCACCGTCTTTTACTTCATATAATGGGTCTAATTTATCTATTTTTTTCAATTTTACATAACATTGCCCTGTGGATTTAATAACACCTATAAAACGTAAAACTTTGTTTTTTTTAAGTGTTTTTTTAATTTTTTCTGAAAAATATTGATCTAATTGTTTTAATTTTTTTAAAAATTCTGTTTTATTATTTATGGATTGAAATTTTTTTGGAAGAATTGTTTGTATTTTTATATCTTTTAATTCTATTTTATAACCCATCTCACGTGCTAAAATCAATAATTTTCTAGCAACATCAAGGCCTAATAAATCATCACGAGGATTTGGTTCAGTAAAGCCTAATTTTGCAGCATTTTTTGTTGCTTGAGAAATAGATATATTATTATCTAATTTACCAAATATATATGATAAAGAACCAGATAAAATACCTCTAAATTTGATTATTTTATCACCTGTTTGAATTATATTTTTCAACGTTTCTATTACAGGTAATCCTGCACCTACATTCGTTTCGTATAAAAATTTTCTTTTTTTCTTATGTGCAATATTCCTTAATTTTTTATATTTTTTCATGTTTAAAGTGTTATATATTTTATTAGGTGTGACTATATGAAATGCGTTTTTAATAATTTTTAAATATTTACTTGGTAATTGATTATTAGATGTGCAATCTACTAATACTGGGTTATTTAAATATGTTTTTTTTTGGATTTTTAATATTTTATTTAATTTAAATTTTTTTTTAGATTTATTTAGTTCTTCTTTCCAATTATTTAATTGAATACCATTGATGTTGATAAGTATTTTTTGTGAATTTGCTATACAACAGACTTTTATTTTTGTGTTTTTTTTTTTTAATATACTTTTATTTTTTTTTATTTTTTTTAATAAAGCGCTACCAACGCCTCCTGATCCTACAAGAAATACATCAATTATTTTTTTTCTATTAAATAAAGCGTGATGTATTGATTGAGCTGCAATTATCATTTTCGATGATTTTATAACTAATGATAGGGAGTATTTATTATTTCCTTGAATAATTTGTAAAATATTTACATTTATATTTGATAAACTTTTAAAAATTTTTTTAACAAGGTTTTTTTTTAAATGCAAATTATTTCCTATAATAGAAATTATTGCTAAATTTTTTGTAATTTTTATTTTTGTTTTTATTTTTTTTGATTTTTTAAAATTTTTCTTTATTAAAAATTTTAATTCTTTTTTATCTTTTGTTTTAATATATAAATTAATACTATTATTGTAAGTTGTATTAGGTATTAATATATTCCATATAGAATTATTATTTAAAAATTTACATATTTTTTTGTGTAAATGATTGATTATTTGTATATCTTTATTTTCAATATATATTTGTATTATATTATTTAAATGTGTTACACCTTTTATTTTATTTGTATTATTTTGAGTATTTTGTTTTTGAATTATTGTACCTTTATTTTTTATATTTAAGGTATTTTTAATAATACAAGGAATATTTAAATTTAAAATTGGAAAAATAGTTTTCGGATGTAATACTTTAGCTCCGAAATATGATAATTTTATTGCTTCTTGATAAGTTAATGAAGATAATAATTTAGTTTTTTGAATAACTCTAGGATCACTTGTATATATTCCATCTACATCTGTCCAAATTTCACAACAAGATCCTTTTAAGCAAGCGGTTAAAATAGTAGCAGAATAATCTGAACCATTTCTACCTAGTAACATCATTTCTTTATTTTTATTTCCTGCTATAAAACCTGGCATTAAAATTATATTTCGAGATGGTATTTTTTTTTTTTGTATAAGTTGAGTAGATATTTCAATATTTGCAATTGATTCTAAAAAGTTTCCTATTGCTAAAATTTTTTTCACTGGATCTATTATGGTAATTTTATGGTTTCGGGATTTTAATAATGCTTGCATTATATTTATAGAAAAATTTTCTCCTTTAGAAATAATATAAGCATATATTTTATTAGGACACGTCTGTAATATATTTATTTGTTTAATTATTTTTTTTAAATGTTTTTCTTCTTTTTTAATAAATTTTTTTATTTTTTTATAAATAAAATTTTTTTGTTTAGAATTAATTTCTTTTATTATGTTTTTTATTTTTTTAAATATTTTATAAATGTATTTTTTTATTTTTTTTTTATTTTTATGGTGTTTTATTATTTTTTCAAGATAATTAGTAATTTTTGCTGGAGCTGATAAAATTACTGATATCTGTTCTTTGTGAATTTGTGATTCAATGATATGCATTATTTTTATAAATTTTTCAGCATTGGCTAATGATGTTCCTCCAAACTTTAATATTTTCATAATATATATGTTCCTTTCATATTTTATTTGTATCAAATTATATTATTTTAAGTAATATATTTTATTTTATAATTATATTTAGATATTTATATAATTTACTTTTTTTTAATATATTTTTTATTTTTACAGTAAATAGTATGTTATTTAAATATTTTGATAAAAATTTTATTTATATACTGTAAAAATAAAATAAATATTATATAATATTTTAATGTTAAAATATTATATAATGAAGATATATTTATATAAATGAACATTATGAAGAACTCTATTCAGATGATTATTTCTGCTACTCAAATTCGTAAAAGAATAATTGAGCTTGGCCAACAAATTACTAGTAATTATAAAAATAGTCAACAAAATATGGTATTAGTTGGATTGTTAAAAGGATCTTTTATATTCATTGCAGATTTATGTAGATGTATTAATATTGAACATGAAATTGATTTTATGACTATATCGAGTTATGGTAATAATACAGTTACAAATATGAATGTAAAAATACTAAAAGATTTAAATCAAGATGTTTGTGGTAAAAATGTTTTAATTATTGAAGATATTATAGATTCAGGTAATACTTGGTTTAAAGTAAGGGAAATTATAAAGTCTAAAAAACCACATTCTTTAGCTATTTGCACTTTATTAAATAAAACCAAAAGCCGTGATATTTCCATTCATATTGATTATACAGGTTTTTATATTTCTAATGATTTTGTAGTTGGATATGGTATAGATTATGCACAATATTATAGATCTTTACCTTATATAGCTAAAGTTATTTTTTAATATTTTTTAAAATATTTTTAAATATTAATGAAGATTTTTTATAATATTTAATATATTATTATTTTCATTATTACTAAAAATATGCAATAAAAGATTTCATAATATATGAAATTAAAAATTTTTATATATAATTAATATTTAGGAATGATTATATGAGAAAAATTTTAAATTATACAAAAATTGCTTTAGGAATAGAATATAATGGTTCTAGATATAAAGGATGGCAAAAACAAAATAATTTTAAAAATACTGTTCAGGAAACAATTGAGTCTGTTTTATCTTTTATAGCACAACATGAAATTAAATTATATAGCGCCGGTAGAACAGATTCTGGTGTACATAGTATAGGTCAAGTAGCACATTTTTATACTTCTACTATTAAAACTATGGAATTATGGATATCTAGTTCTAATTCTTTTTTACCGGATGATATTACTATTTTATGGGCTCGTTCAGTTCCATTTTATTTTCATGCTCGTCATAGTGCATTATCACGGCATTATAGGTACATTATTTATAATAAAAAATATAAAACTGCTATTTTTAAAAATTTTTTATGTCATGTTAATAAAAAATTAGATATTAAAAATATGCAATTTGCAGGTAATTTCTTGCTCGGAGAGCATGATTTTTCTTCTTTTAGATCGAAAGGTTGTCAATCATCTAGTAATTATAGAAAATTAACTTATTTTAATATATTACGTGATGGACCTTTAATTATTATTGATATAATAGCCAATGCTTTTTTATATCATATGGTTCGTAATATAGTAGGTTGTTTGATAGATATTGGTACGTGTAAAAAAAATGTTTTTTATATAAAAGATTTGTTAAAAATGAATAATAGAATGTATGCTTCTTCTACAGCTAATTCCAATGGCTTATATTTAATTCATGTAAAATATCCTAAATTTTTTAATATACCAAAATCTTTTAAATCTTTTATATGAAATTGATAATATAAAAATTATATATTTAATTATTTAAATTAAATAATTATTTTTCTAATGTATGTAATTATTGTAAATAGTAATATTTTAAAATTAATTATTTATTTTTTTTTTTTTTTTGGTAAATTATATTTTACGAGAATAATAACTAATATACATATGAGTATTATAAAATGTGGAAGGTAATGTTTCAAAAGTTGTTTATTAATAAAAATGATCATATATTACGCGAATTTTATAAAATAGTTCATGATATTAATAATTTAGAACCAATTTTTGAAAAATTAAATGATGATGAATTAAAAAATAAAACTTTTTATTTTCATGATCTTGTTAAAAAAGGTGTAAGTTTAGATGTATTATTACCTGAAGCGTATGCAACTGTCAGGGAAGCAAGTAAAAGAATTTTTAAAATGCGTCATTTCGATGTTCAATTACTTGGGGGTATAGCTTTACATAAAAAATATATTATTGAAATGTCTACTGGTGAAGGAAAAACATTAACTTCCACATTACCTGCTTATTTAAATGCTTTAAATAAAAAAGGTGTGCATATTGTTACCATGAATGATTATTTAGCTCAAAGGGACGCTAATAAAAATGCACCTTTATTTAATTTTTTAGGTATCACTGTAGGTTTAAATTTATCCAATATGTCTATTCAATTAAAAAAAAAATCTTATTGTGCAGATATAACTTATGCAACAAATAATGAATATGCATTTGATTATTTAAAAGATAATATGGTTTATTCTACACAAGAAAAAGTTCAAAGGTCATTAAATTATGCTATTATTGATGAAGTGGATTCAATATTAATTGATGAAGCTAGGACTCCTTTGGTTATATCTGGTATAGTAAATAATAAAAAAAATGTGTTTACTAAAATAAATAATATTATTATCCCTAATTTAATTTTTCAAGGTTATGAGGAGTCAAATGTATTATGTAAAAATGGTGATTTTATTATTAATGAAAAATGTAAACAATTATATTTAACAGAAAGTGGTTTTACAAAAATAGAAAAATTATTAATTAAATATAATTTTATAAATGATAAAAAATCTCTTTATTATCCTGAAAATATTGTTTTTTTTTTACATGTAATTTCTGCTTTACGTGCTCATTATTTGTATTTTAAAGATATAGATTATATTATAAAAGATAATAAAATCATGATCGTTGATGAACATACTGGTAGAATTATGCATGGTCGTCGTTGGTCTGATGGTTTGCATCAATCTATTGAAGCAAAAGAAAATATTGCAATACAAGATGATAATCAAATATTAGCTTCTATAACTTTTCAGAATTATTTTAAGTTATATAAAAAATTATCTGGCATGACAGGTACCGCTGAAACTGAATCATTTGAATTTAAATGTTTTTATAATTTAAATACTGTTGTAATACCTACAAATCGTCCCATGATACGTAATGATTTACCTGATTTAGTATTTTTAACTCATAAAGAAAAAATAAATGCTATTATTTTAGAAGTATTGAATAGATTTAAGAAGAAACAACCTGTTTTAGTTGGAACAATATCTATTGAACAATCTGAGATAATTTCTAAAAAATTAAATAATTTAGGTATTAAACATAATGTTTTAAATGCAAAAAGTCATTCACAAGAAGCAGAAATTATAGCAAAAGCTGGAGATGTTGGAGCAGTTACAATTGCTACTAATATGGCTGGTAGAGGTACGGATATAGTTTTAGGAGGTTGCAAAGATACCTTTATTTTTAATAATAACTATTCATTATCATCAAAAATTATTAAGAAAAAAACAAAAATTTGGAAAAAAAAACACAAATTCGTGTTAGATGCTGGAGGATTGCATATTATCGGAACAGAACGCCATGAGTCTAGAAGAATTGATAATCAATTAAGAGGACGTTCTGGACGACAAGGTGATGTTGGATCTTCGCAGTTTTATGTTTCTTTAGATGATTCTATAATGCGCATATTTATTCCTAAAAATGTTATAGTTTTTTTTAGAAAATTAGGTATTAGGTATGGACAATCAATACAACATTCTTGGATTAATTCTGTGATTACCAATGCTCAAATTAAAATTGAGAAAAGTAATTTTGATATTCGTAGACAAATATGGGATTATGATAATATTTTTAATGAACAACGAATAATAATTTATAGATATAGAAATATTGTAATGAATGAAAAAAGTATACATAATGTTATAAATGATATTTTATATGATATTGTTAAAAATATTTTAAATAAACATTTTATACAAGATAAAATAACAAATGAATTTAATATAAAATCTTTAAAATGTGATTTAAAAAAAGATTTTAATGTAGATATTGCAAAAATTAAATTATTGAATCAAAATATTAAAAAATATAAAAAAAATATTTTTAAGGAAATACTTTTTAAAATACGTTTAAATTTATTTAATATAGAGAAATTTGTTGGTTTAGAAAATATGCGATTGTTTGAAAAATCAGTTATGTTAAAAAATTTAGATATTTTTTGGAAGGAACATTTAATTAATATTGATTATTTGCGTCAAAGTATATATTTAAAAGGTTATGCTCAAAAAGATCCTAAGCAAGAGTATATAAAAGAGTCATATATTATGTTTGTTTCAATGTTTGATGCAATAAAATACAAGGTAATTTCTATTTTAAGTAAAAGTAATATAGCATCTTTAAATTTTTATAATCCTATGTTTTCAAATATTAATATTATTAATAAGAATTCATAATTTTTATTTATTTTAATTATAGAAAATAAATTTATAATATATTACTTATTTTAACATTATTTTATTTAATTTTTTCAAAATTTTCATGTTCTATATTGAATTATTTGAGTATATTTTTTATTTATTTAAATATTTAGTTATACATATTTTATAATTTTATTGTAAACTATATTAGGGATGTAAAATATGGGTAGTTCTTTTTTTAATGATTTGGATACTATAGAAACAGATGAATGGATTCAATCAATAGATTCAGTTATTGCCAATGATGGTATTGAAAGATCACTTTTTTTATTAAAAAAAATAACTGATTATATTAAATATAAAAAAGGTTGTAATTTAAATTTGCAGTTTTTTAGTGATTATGTAAATTCTATTCCTGTTGAAAATGAACCAGAATATCCAGGAAATTTAAAAATAGAAAAAAGCATTTGTTCTGCAATACGTTGGAATGCAATAATTATGGTTTTAAAAGCTGCAAAAAAAAAACAGGATTTAGGAGGGCATTTATCTTCTTTTCAATCTTCTGCTGTCTTATATGAAGTATGTTTTAATCATATTTTTAAAGGTAGTGGAAACGATTATGATGGGGATTTAATTTATTTTCAAGGACATATCTCACCTGGTATTTATTCTAGAGCATATTTAGAAGGTAGGATTTCTTCTGTGCAATTGGATAATTTTCGACAAGAGTTGCAAGGTAATGGTTTATCTTCTTATCCTCATCCAATGCTTATGCCTAATTTTTGGCAATTTCCTACTGTTTCTATGGGACTTGGATCTATTTGTGCAATATATCAAGCAAAATTTTTAAAATATTTAAATAACCGAGGTTTGAAGGATACTACAAAACAAACTGTGTATGTTTTTTTAGGTGATGGTGAAATGGATGAACCTGAGTCTAAAGGTGTTATCAATATTGCTTCTAGAGAAAATTTAGATAATTTAATATTTGTTGTAAATTGTAATTTACAAAGATTAGATGGACCAGTGTTGGGTAATGGAAAAATAGTTAATGAGTTAGAATCGTTTTTTATAGGAGCGGGTTGGGAGGTTATTAAAGTATTATGGGGTAGTAGTTGGGATGCTTTATTTCAAAAAGATTATTCTGGAAAATTAACATATTTAATGAATGAAACATTAGATGGAGATTATCAGAATTTTAAATCCAAAAATGGCGCATATATAAGGAAATTTTTTTTTGGAAAATATAAAGAAACTAAAAAATTAGTAGAAAATATGACTGATACAGAGATTTGGAATTTAGAAAGAGGAGGGCATGATTTTAAAAAAGTATATGCCGCATTTGTAAAAGCTAAAAGTATAGTTGGCAAACCAGTAGTGATTTTAGCACATACTGTAAAAGGTTATGGATTAGGTTTAAATATTGAATCTAAAAATATTGCACATCAAGTGAAAAATATAAATATGCAAGATTTACATGAAATTTATAATCATTTAAATATATCAATTAAAAAAAAAAAAATAGATGATTTACCATATATTAAATTTAATAAAAAAACTGATGAATATAAATACATACATAAACAAAGAAAAAAATTAAATGGTTATTTACCTCAGCGTTTAAATAAATTTACAAAAGATTTACAATTACCTAAATTAAGTGATTTTGAAATTTTATTAACATCACAAAAAAAAAAAATATCAACTACAATTGCTTTTATCAGGTTTTTAAATATATTAATTAAAAAAACAGCTATTAAAAAAATAATTGTACCTATAATAGCAGATGAAGCAAGAACTTTTGGTATGGAAGATTTTTTTCGACAAATAGGTATTTATAATTTTAAAGGACAAAATTACATTCCTCAAGATAAAGAACAATTATCTTATTATAAAGAAAGTGTAAATGGCCAAATTTTACAAGAAGGTATTAATGAACTTGGTGCAACTGCATCTTGGTTAGCAGCAGCTACTTCTTATAGTACAAATAACTTACCAATGATACCATTTTATATTTATTATTCTATGTTTGGTTTTCAAAGAACTGGTGATTTACTTTGGGCAGCTGGAGACCAACAAGCTAGAGGTTTTTTAATAGGAGGAACTTCTGGACGTACTACATTAAATGGTGAAGGTTTACAACATCAAGATGGACATAGTCACATACAATCTTTGACTATACCAAATTGTATATCATATAACCCTGCATATGCTTATGAAATAGCAGTTATCATAAATGATGGTTTACGACGTATGTATGGTATTGAACAAGAAAATATATATTATTATATTACTACTTCGAATGAAAATTATTTAATGCCAGCAATGCCTAAAGGAGCAGAATTAGGAATATGTAAGGGTATTTATCAATTAAGTGTTATTCATAGTTTTAATTGTAGTATACAATTATTAGGTTCTGGTTCAATTTTAAGAATTATTAATAATGCTGCAAAAATTTTATTATCAGAATATAATATTGGTTCATATATTTATAGTGTTACATCTTTTACTGAATTAGCACGAAATGGGCAAGATTGTGTACGTTGGAATATGTTAAATCCTGATAGAAATAAAAAAAAACCTTACGTTGCCGAAGTTATGAATAATTTTCCTGCCGTTGCTGCTACAGATTTTATGAAATTATTTGCAGAACAAATAAGAGATTACGTTCCTTCTGAAAAATATTTTGTTTTAGGTACAGATGGTTTTGGTTTGTCTGATAGTAGAAAAAATTTACGTAATTATTTTGAAATTAATGAATATTACATAGTTGTTGCATCATTATTTATTTTATCAGATTGTGGTTATATTAATAAAAATATAGTCTCTAATGCTATTATTAAATTTAATATTGATGTTAATAAAATTAACCCTCGTTTGTTTTAAAAGGTTTATATAGTGGATATTATAGTGCAACTACCGGATATTGGAATTGATGAAGCGGAAGTAGTAGAAATTTTGGTTCATAGTGATAAATTTATAAAAAAAAATCAAGGTATATTAAACATAGAAGGGCATAAATCTGCTATAGAAATTCCATCACCTGAAGATGGAATAATTAAAGAAATATTTGTTAAAATTGGTGATAAAATACATACTAATGATAAAATATGTGTTTTAACTATTAAAGAAAAAATACTACAAAATAAAGAAAAAAAAAATGTAGATAATGATATTATTAGAAATAAAAATTTAAGTAGAAAATCATATTTCAAGAAAAAATATATTAAAAAACAAAAAACAAATCATGCTTCACCGTTAATACGTCGATTAATTCGTTTAAATAAAATAGATATATCAAGAGTTTCTGGAACTGGTAGAAAAGGCCGTATTCTTAGAGAAGATATTGACCATTATTTAAATAATTTAAATCAAAAAAAAATATTAGATAATGTTACATCATCTAATAAAAATATTAATGATTGTGAAACAATAAAAAGTATAAAATTTAACAATATACAAAAAAATATAATTTTTAATTTAAAAAAGAGTTGGAAAAATATACCACATGTAACGCATTTTGAAGATCTTGATATTACTGAATTAGAAAATTTTCGTATAAAATATAATACAAATATTAATTCTTTAAAATTAAATACAAAAATTACTTTATTACCTTTTATTTTAAAAATAGTTGCTCAAGTTTTAAAAAAATTTCCTAAATTTAATAGTTCTTTAGATTTACATAATAATCAGATAATTCTTAAAAAAAATATAAATATTGGTATAGTTGTAAATACTATACATGGTTTATTCATCCCTGTAATTAAAAATGTGTATAAAAAAAAAATTTTAGATATTGTTGATGATATTCATGTGTTATCTAAAAAAGCTCATAATCGAAAATTATTGTTAACAGAAATGAATTCAGGTACTTTTACTGTTTCAAATTTGGGTAAATTTGGTGGTGGTTTTTTTACACCTATTATTAATTTTCCGGAAGTTTCGATTTTAGGTATGTCTAGAGTAATTTTAAAACCTAATTTAATTAATAAAAAATTAATTGAAAGAATAATTTTACCTATTTCTTTATCATATGATCATAGAGTTATTAATGGAGTAGATGCAGGTGAATTTATTTTTTCTATGAATGAATTAATATCTGATATACGTTATTTATTAATGTAAATAAATGTATGTATTTATTTTTATTATCTATTTTTAAAAATTATTTATAATTATAATATTTAATATGTATATATTTCGGGAATATTTTTAAAAATATATTATTGAAAATCTTAATATGATTAACATTTATTATTATCAAGGTAAATATTATGAAAGATCATGTAATTACTACTAAAGTTGTGGTTATTGGAGCGGGTCCTGCTGGTTATTCTGCTGCTTTTCGTTGTTCGGATTTAGGTTTAAATACAATATTAATTGAACGTTATAATAAATTAGGTGGTGTATGTTTAAATGTAGGTTGTATTCCATCTAAAACATTATTACATATAGCTAAAATTTTTAAAGATACACGAGAATTATATAAAAAAGGAATTTTTAATTCTTTTCCAAAATTAAATGTAGATTCCTTACATAATTGGAAAAACTCTGTTGTTAATAAAATCAGCAGTGGTTTGCAAAATATTGCTAAATTTAGAAATGTGAAAATAATTTATGGAATTGGTTCTTTTATTGATCATAATACAATTTCAGTTGTTAATCAAAATAGTAAAATTTTAATTAAATTTGAGTATTGTATTATTGCAATTGGTTCTAAATCTGTTGATTTGCCTTTAAAAATTTCTGGTTTATGGAATTCTACTCAAGCTTTAAATTTTCCTAAAATACCTAGTAATTTATTAATTATAGGTGGTGGTGTTATAGGTTTAGAATTAGCTACTTTGTATAGTTCATTTGGTTCTACAGTAGATGTAGTAGATAATTCAAAAAAATTATTATCTATGGTAGATAATGATATAATGAAAATATTTAAAAAAAATATTGAAAATGAATTTAATTTATTACGTGCAGCACATGTTTCTTGTATTAAAAAGGATAATTGTAGATATATAGTAACTATAGTAAATCAAAATGGTTTAAAAAGTAAAAAAAAATATGATAATATAATTGTTTGTATAGGTAGATATCCTGATACTAAATTATTAAAAATAGATAGTATTGGTTTAAAGTTAAATGATAAAGGTTTTATTAAAGTTAATAAACAAATGAAAACAAATATTAATAATATTTATGCTATTGGAGATATTGTTGGTGAACCTATGTTAGCTCATAAAGCTATACATCAAGCGCATATAGCAGCAGAAGTTATATCTGGTAAAAATCATTTTTTTGAACCTCAAGTAATTCCTTCAATTGCTTATACTGATCCTGAAGTAGCTTGGGTTGGTATTAATGAAGAGCAAGCTATAATTAAAAAAATAAATTATAAAGCAGTTTCTTTTCCATGGAGTGCTTCAGGAAGAGCTATTGCTGTAAATTCTGCTTTTGGTTTAACTAAATTAATTTTTAATCGAGATACTTGTAAAATTATAGGTGGTTCAATTATAGGTAGTAATGCAGGTGAATTGTTATCTGAAATATCTTTAGCTATTGAAATGGGTTGTGATGCTGAAGATATAGCTTTAACTATCCATGCTCATCCTACTTTATATGAAACTATTGGATTAACTGCTGAAATTTTTCAAGGTACGGTAACTGATATTATAAATGTTAAATAAAATATTTTTAAGCATTTGAAAATAAATATTGAATTTTTATGTTTATTTTTTACTTTATTTTTAAACATTTTTTATATATTTGATATTATTGAAAAATATTTTTTAAATATTTTATTTGAAATGTTTATAAAAATTAATTAATTTTTCAAATTAATATTTGGGTATCCTTATTATTTTAAATAGGATATCCAAATATTTATATATTAAATGATGCACCGCATCCACATGTGTTTCTAGCTTGTGGATTATGAATAATGAATTTTGATCCTTCTAAGTTTTCTGAAAAATCAATAGTTGATCCTATTAAATATTGATACTTATTACGTCAATTATTAGAAGTATGTTTTTTTTTTTAATTAATATATCATCATTATTAATTTTTTCATCTAAATGAAATTGATATTGGAATCCATTACACCCTCCTCCTTTAATAAATATTCTTAGATTTTTTGTTTTATTTTTGTTTTTTAGGTTTGTTATTTTTTTAATTGCAGGTTTTGTGATTTTTATTTTTTTTGATATTTTTTTCATATATAACCTTATTATATATTTAAGAATATGTTTTAACATTCTTGTTATATTTAAAAATAAAAAAATTTTTATATTAAATATTTTTAAAAATTAATACAGTTTAATATAAAATTAATATTTATATTTTTAATAAGTTAAATTTTTTATATTGTATATCGTAGTATTTTGTTTTTTACTTGGTGGAATATTTTTTCTTTAGATTAATGTTTAAATTTAATATATTTTTTATATTTTTTTCATTTTTTTTTTAAGAAAATATTTTTTATTTATTTTATTAAATAATTTATTTAATTAATTTTGTATTATTATTTTTAAATAATTTATTTTTATAAATATAATTTATAATTTTGATATATTTTAAAATATAAATTTATTTTTTTAAATTTTTTTATTTATTATTTTAGAATAAAATAAATATATTTAAAGTATTAAATAAATGATTTAATAAATTTTATAATATGAATATATTGAAAATTTATTATAATTAATATTATGTATTATAATATGATTTATATATTTTATTTTAAAATAATATTTTTATATATTATAATTTCTCTATAATTCTTAATACTGCATTACGAGATTTAGTGTTATAATATTTTTCATGTATACTCGGTTTTATTTTTTTAAATATTTTAAATTTAATATTGTGTATTTTTTTAATTTCTTTATCAGTTATGGGAATTTCAGGTGGTATGTTATGTTTTTTATTGTTTTTTTTTATAAAATTCTTTATTATTTTATTTTCTATAGGATTGAATGTTATTATTACTAAACGTCCTTTAGGTTTTAAAATAAATTCAACTTGTTTTAGTATTTTTTTTAGTGCTTGTGTTTCTTTATTGATATATATACGAAAAGCTAAAAAAGTTTTTTTTAATGATTTTTGATATTGTAAGGTATTAGGTGTGTTTTTTTTTATAATTTTAGCTAGATCATGTGTAGTTTGGATATTTTTTTTTTCAAAAAATATAGCTTTAGCAATACTTTTTGAGAATTTTTCATTTCCATATTTTTTTAATATTTTTTGTATTTTTTTTTCATTATTCTTTTGGATCCATTTTGAAATAGATATTTTTTCTCTTTGATTTATACGCATATCTAATGGCCCATTTTTTAAAAAAGAAAAACCTCTTTTAGAATCATATAATTGAATTGAAGAAATACCTAAATCTAGTAAAATTCCATTTACTTTTCCTTTTATTTTTTTCATTTCTAAATATTTTTTTATTTTAGAAAAATTATCATTTATTATTTTAAATTGAGTATGATTTATTTTTTTTGCATATTTACAAGCATAAGGGTCTTTATCAAAAGCATATAAAAAACCTTTATCTAATTTATCTAAAATTTTTTTTGAATGCCCTCCATGACCAAATGTTCCATCTATATATATTCCATTTTTTAGAATATTTAAAGCTTTTATTGATTCATTTAATAATACAGTTTTATGTAATAACATTTTTTTAATATGATTTTTTGTTGTTCACTTATGAATATTATATTATATTTTTTATTTTTTTAAAAACTTTTTTTTGAAATGCTTATTACTCCAGATCTTGAAATTTTTATTATTTTTATTATTTTATTTATTTTATTAAGAAATCGCTTAAGAATTGTATGTATATTTGTAATTTGTATTATAGAAATTTTTTCTGATTGATATATAAAATCAAATTTTATTTTTTTTTTAATTATTTTTAGTAAATTTTTTTTTTTTGTGGTTATTTTTTTTGTTTTTATTAACATAGTTTCTATTTTAATATGTTTTTTTGATTTTATTTGATTGACTTTTAATACATCAATTAATTTATATAATTGTTTTTTTATTTGTTCAAAGCATTTCTCATTACTAATAGTTTTAATCGTTACTAATGATAAAGTATGATCTTCTGTTGGTGCAACAGTTAAACTATCAATATTATATCCTCTTTGTGCAAATAATCCTATTACTCTAGATAACGCACCGAATTCATTTTCTAATAGAATAGATAAAATTTTTCCCATTTTTTTTATTCTTCCTTATATTTTTTTCTAAGATGCATTTCATTCATACCTCCACCACGTATTTGCATTGGGTAAACATGTTCAGAAAAATCTATTATTATATTTACTAACACTAATTTTCCTTTTTTAACATATTTTAATGATTTTTTTAAATTTTCTTTTAAATTATAAAAATTTTCTATATTTATACCTATGTGTCCATATGATTGCGCTAATTGCATAAAGTTTGGTAAAGATTTCATATAAGATTGTGAATGTCTTCCATAATAAATAATATCTTGCCATTGTTTAACCATTCCTAATGCGTAATTATTTAAATTTAAAATTAAAATTGGTATTTTATATTGCATAGCTGTTGCTAATTCTTGAATATTCATTTGTATACTGCCATCACCAGTAATGCAAATAACGGTTTTTTTTGGAAATGCTAATTTTACACCTAACGCTGCAGGTAAGCCAAATCCCATAGTTCCTAAACCTCCGGAATTAATCCATCTTCTAGGTTTATTAAAAATATAATATAACGCAGTGAACATCTGATGTTGTCCTACATCTGATGTTATATATGCTTTTCCTTTGGTTAATTTATAAATACATTGAATGACACTTTGTGGTTTTATTTTTTTTTTATTTTGTATAAAATTTAAACTTTTTTTATCTTTCCATTTTTTAATTTGATACCACCAATTGTTTAGTTTTTTTTTTTTTTTTATAAGTTTAAGAATATTACATATTTTAGTAAGAATTTTTTTAGCATCACCAATAATATATAAGTCTGCATTTACAGTTTTTGAAATGGAAGTTGGATCAATATCTATATGTATTATTTTTGCTTTTGGACAATACTTTTCTAAGTTATTTGTAGTACGATCATCAAATCTAACCCCTATGGCAAAAATTAAATCTGAATTATGCATAGACATATTAGCTTCATATGTTCCATGCATGCCTAACATTGCTAAGCATTGTGGGTGTGATCCTGGAAACGCGCCTAATGCCATTAGTGTTGTAGTTACAGGTAAATTTAATTTCTCTGCTAAATATAAAATTTCTTTTGAACTGTTAGAGTTAACAACACCTCCTCCTATATATATTATTGGTTGATTTGCTAAAAATAATGTTTTTAATATTTTTTTTATTTTTTTTGTTGTTTTAAATTTTTGTGTTGGATTATATGAACGTATTAATATTTTCTTAGGATATAAATATTCTTTTTTATTTCTAATATTTAGTATATCTTTTGGTAAATCTATTACCACTGGTCCTGGTCTGCCAGTGTTTGCAATCCAAAATGCTTTTTTAAATATTTTAGGAATATCTTCTGTTTTTTTAACTAAAAAACTGTGTTTGACTATAGGTCTAGAAATACCTATCATATCACATTCTTGAAATGCATCATAACCAATTAAAGCGGAATCTACTTGCCCTGAAATTATAATCATGGGTATTGAATCCATATAAGCTGTAGCAATTCCAGTAATAGCATTTGTAGCTCCAGGCCCAGAGGTTACAAGTACTACTCCTATTTTACCTGTTGCTCTTGCATAACCATCAGCCATATGAGTGGCAGCTTGTTCGTGACGAACTAAAATATGTTTTATTCCTCCTATAGTATATAATGCGTCATATATATCTAATACAGCTCCTCCTGGATATCCAAATATATATTGTACTTTATTTTTTATTAATGATTTAATTACCATTTCTGAACCGGATAACATTTTCATTTTTTCTCCATTATATTTGGTATATTTTCCTAAATATAGAAATATTTTTATAAACTATCCATTATAAATTATAATATTACTATAATGTATCTATATGTGATTAATATGATTTTTTATTTTTTTAATATTTAAATTTATTATTTATGTTATATTTGTAATATATTATTTGTAATTTATTAAATATTATATATTTAAATATATAATATTGTATATATTTAAAATAATAAAATTATTTATGTAATTATTTGTATTATAAATAATATGTTGTTTTAATTATTATTTTTTTAAAAAAATCTTATATGAAAAAATATAATTTATTTTTTTTGTTATTTTTTATTTTATTTTTTTTAAAAATTTTTTATATAAATAAAAATTTTTTATTTTTTTTAAATAAACAATTATTACAAAATAAAAATTTAAATTTTCATGAAATTCTTGAAAAAGTTTTACCATCTATGGTGAGTGTTATATGTGAAGAAAATGTTATTAACGATAGTATACTAAATTCAAAAATTAATTTTTTTTTTAAAAAAAAATATCCTTTTTGTAATAACTTTTCACCATATTTTTTTTCACATATATGTAAAAAAACAAAAAATTTTACACATCATGTTAAAAAATATAAATTTTTTAGGAATACTTCCTTAGGTTCTGGTGTTATCGTTAACAGTCGTAAGGGATATATAATTACCAATAATCATGTAATAAAAAATGCAAATAAAATTTATGTAAAGTTGTACGATGGTCGAATATATACAGCAGATCTTATTATTAAAGATGTAAATATTGATATAGCTATAATTAAAATAAATAACGTTCGTGATTTAATATCTATTAATATTGTAAATAAAAATAATACTCATGTTGGAGATAAAGTTATAGCTATTGGGAATTCTTATGGATTAGAAAATACTGTTACTTCTGGAATTATTTCTTCATTAAATCGCACTAAATTAGGTATTGAATATTTTGAAAATTTTATACAAATAGATGCTGCAATTAATCAAGGAAATTCTGGTGGAGCTTTATTAAATATAAATGGAGAATTAATTGGAATTAATACAGCGGTTTTTTCCAATAATGGTGGTAATGTAGGTATAGGTTTTTCTATTCCAATTGAAGTAGTAGATATTATGTTAAATAGAATTAGTAATTTACAGGTTTTTAATAATTATATTTTTAATTTTTCTTCAGTAAATATTAATTATAATATATCTAAAATAAATAATATTTATTCTCAAAGAGGTTTATTAATAAATAATATATCTTTTTTTTCTGTTTTTTATTTTTCAGATATACAATTAGGAGATATGATTATTTCTGTAAATAATAATCGAGTAACAGATTTTTTATCTTTTCGTATGAATATAATGTTGCAAAATATTGATAAAATAGCGCATTTAAAAGTTATTAGAAGGAATATTGTATATAAAATTGATTTAGTTTTATATAAATTTTTATTAAAATTTAATAAGTATTATAATATTGATATTATATTTAATAAGCGAAATATAATAGATTATATAAAAAATAATAAATTTTTTTTAAAAATAAATGATATTAAAAAAAATAGTTGGATATATTATTGTAATTTTCGTGAATCAGATATTATTTTATCTGTGAATAATTATAATGTATTTTCTAAAAATTTAATTAAATATCTTATGTATAGTAATTTAGAATCTACTGTTTTTTATATTTATAAAAATAATAGTTTTGTTTTTTTTATAATTCATTAATTCTAACGGTTCGAATTTTGAATACGAACCGTTTTGTATTATATTTAAATATTTATGACTGTCTTAATAATTTATTTAATTCAGTTTTACTTAATGTTCTTGCATCTACTTTTTTAACTATTACAGCGCAATATAAGCTGTATTTTTTATCTTTAGATGGCAAGCTTCCAGAAACTACAACGGAATTTTTAGGAACCTTACCATAATATATTTTGTCTTTTTCTCTATCATATATTTTAGTACTTTGACCAATATATACCCCCATAGAAATTACAGAATTTTTTTCAATAATTACTCCTTCTACTATTTCTGAACGCGCTCCTATGAAGCAATTATCTTCAATAATAGTAGGATTATTTTGTATAGGTTCTAAAACTCCACCTATTCCAACTCCTCCAGATAAATGTACATTTTTTCCAATTTGTGCACATGAACCTACTGTAGCCCAGGTATCTATCATTGTTCCTTCATCTATATATGCCCCAATATTTACATAAGATGGCATTAATATAACATTTTTATTAAGGAATGCACCATAACGAACGTTAGCTGTAGGTGTAATTCGCACTTGATCATGTTCGAAGTTTTCTTTAGTATAATTTGTATATTTTAAAGGAATTTTATCGAAAAATTTTAAATTTTTAACTTTTATTAGTTTATTTTTTTTAATTTGAAAATATAACATTATTGTTTTTTTGATCCATTCATTAGTTATCCATTTTTTATTTATTTTATTTGCTACGCGTATTTTTCCGGTATTTAAATTTTTTATTACTGTTTTTATATTTTCAATTAGTATATTATCTTGCATTATTTCGGAAATTTTTTTATTTTTGTCAAATGCTTTTTCTATATTTTTTTTAATATTATACATTGTCATTATCCTAATTTTTTTTTAATAAAATATATTAAGTTTTTAATGTTTTTAAGTTTTTTCTTTAATTATATTGTTTAGTTTTTTTGGTATTTTTTCTGTTGATTGGTGTGTTAATATTTCACAACCATATTTTGTAACTAATATAGTATGTTCATATTGTGCTGATGGTTTTTTATCTATTGTTTTAACCGTCCAGTTATCTGACATAATTTGTACTTTATCACTACCTAAATTAATCATTGGTTCAACAGTAAATATCATACCTTTTTTTAATATAATTTGGTTGTCTTGTTTGCAATAATAATGTAATATTTGCGGTTTTTCGTGGAATTTTTTACCAATTCCATGCCCGCAATAATTTTTTACTATTGAAAAACTTGTTTTTCTAATATTTTTTTGTATTGCATAACCTATTTTGTTTATTAAAATTCCTGGTTTAATTACTTTTAATGCACAGTATAGACTTTTTTGCGCTTCTTGACATAGTATGTTATTTTCTTTTGAAATATATCCAACATAAAACATTTTAGATGCATCTGCATGATATCCATCTTTAATTATTGTAACATCTATGTTTAATATATCTCCATTTTTTAGAATTTCAGTTTTATTTGGTATACCATGACATACAACATCATTGACAGAAATACAAACAGATTTTGGAAAACCTTTATATCCTAAACATGCTGGGACTGATTTTTCCTGTATTATAAGTTCATGACAAATTTTATTTAATTTATTTGTACTTATTCCAGGTTTAATATATTTTTTAATATTTTCTAATATTTTTGCTACAATAATCCCGGATTTTCGTATTTTTGTGATTTCTGCTTTTTTTTTTATATACATTGTAAATTTTAAACCTTCAAATCAGATTAATATTTTATTTTATTGAAAACTTACAGTAATATACAATATTTATTGTATTTATTTTAAATATTTTTTATAAATTATATTAATTAGTATCTTTATGATATAAAATATAAATTTTAATATAAAAAATTTATTAAAGGAGATTGTATGTCTATTGTTTCTATGAAAGATATGTTAAAAGCCGGTGTTCATTTTGGGCATCAAACACGTTATTGGAATCCAAAAATGAAACCTTTTATTTTTGGCGCAAGAAATAAAATACATATTATAAATTTAGAAAAAACATTACCGATGTTTATTATGGCTATTTCAGAATTAAAAAAAATAGCTTTACATAAAGGTAAAATTTTATTTGTTGGAACTAAAAAAGTTGCTAGTACAATAATTAAAGAAACTGCTATTATTTGTAAACAGTTTTATGTTAATCATCGTTGGTTAGGAGGAATGTTAACAAATTGGAAAACAGTTCGTCAATCAATTAACAAATTAAAAGAATTAGATATGCAATCTAAAGATGGTACATTTGAGAAATTAACTAAAAAAGAAGGTTTAATAAGGTTAAAGAATTTATTAAAATTAGAAAATAGTTTAGGTGGAATTAAAAATATGGGTGGTTTACCTGATGCTATATTTGTAATTGACGCAGAACATGAAAAAATTGCTATTAGAGAAGCTAATAATTTAGGCATCTCTGTATTTTCTGTAGTGGATACTAATTCTAATCCAGATAAAATTGATTATATTATACCAGGTAATGATGATGCTTTAAGAGCAATTAAATTATATCTTGGTGTAGTGCAAAAAGTTATTATAAATTGTAATAAAAATGATTTAGATAATATAATGGATAAAATAGATTTAGTTTAATATTTTTTATTTTTATAATAGTATTTATGAAATTTAAAATTATAATTGTAAGGATGAATATATGCATTTAGATGTAAATCTTATTAAAAAATTAAGAGATATAACTGGTTTGGGAGTTATTGAATGTAAAAATGCTTTAATTACAAATAATAATGATATTGAATTATCTGTAGATTATTTAAGAAAATCTGGTAATTTAAAAATTGAACAAAAATCTTCTAAAAGTATAAATCAAGGATCGGTATTTGCATCTGTTAAAAATAAAATGGGAGGTATTTTAGAATTAAATTGTGAAACTGATTTTGTTGCTAGAAATGAGATTTTTAAGAAATTTGGTGAAAAAATTATTAATTTTATTTTATTAGAAGAAAATGGTAATATAGAATTTATTAATAAAATTTTTGATCAAGAAAGAAAAAATCTAGTTTTAAGATTTGGTGAAAATATAATTATAAAGAAAACTTTTTTTTTAAAGAGTGAGAATTTAATTTCTTTTTATTTACATGGTTTTAAAATTGCAGTTTTAGTTGATGGTATAGCAAATTCATCATGTTTAATAAAAAAGATAGCTATGCATATTGCTGCATGTTCACCGAAATATTTAAATGAAAAAGATATACCGGAATATATTTTAAAACGGGAATATAATGTACAAATGGAAATTGCATTAAATACAAAAAAATCGTTAGAAATTTCTAAAAAGATAGTTCAAGGTAGAATGCAGAAGTTTATTAATGATAATACTTTACTTGGTCAAGAATTTATTTTTGAAAAGAATGTTAATGTTGGTGATTTTCTTAAAAAAAATAATATTTCTATTTTGTCTTTTGTCAGATTTTCTATTTAGATATTCAATTTAATATTAATAGATTTAAAAATATATTTTATTTTATATAAATAAATTTTATTAATATTATATATTAAATTTTATAATTTCAGGGTTTTTTATGTATAAAAATACAGAAATTTTATATAAAAGAATTTTATTAAAATTAAGTGGTGAGTTTTTACAAGGCGCGAATAAATTTGGAATAGACGCAAAAAAAATATTAAGTATAGTAAATGAAATAAAATTTTTAGTAAATTGTGGAATTGAAATTGGTATAGTAGTTGGTGGGGGTAATCTTTTTAGAGGATCAGAATTAAAAAAAATAGGTATTAGTTCAGTTATATCAGATAATATTGGAATGTTATCTACTATAATGAATGGTTTAGCAATTAGAGATATTATGAATAAAAATAATATCAATGCTTGTTTAATGTCTGCTGTTCCTATAAATGGTATTTGCATGCATTATGATTGGAAAAAAGCAATGGATTATTTATCAAAAAAAAAAGTAGTTATTTTTGTAGCAGGGATTGGAAATACTAATTTTACTACAGATACAGCCGCATGTTTGCGAGGCATTGAGATGCATGTTGATATTGTTTTAAAAGGAACTAAAGTTAATGGTGTATATTCTTGTGATCCAGAAATTAATCTAGATGCTAAGATGTATAAAAAATTAACATATCAAGAAGTTTTAGATCGTAAATTGCAAGTTATGGATTTAGTGTCTATAATTTTAGCAAAAGATAATAATTTACCAATTCGCGTGTTTAATATAAATAAACCAGGTATATTATATCGCATTATTACAGGTGAAAAAGAAGGAACTTTAATAATTTAGCTATATTTTATATCTTTCATTATAATTATTATTTGAGGTGTAAATATGTTTTCTAATGTTTCAAGTGATATTTTAAATAATATTTTTTTATTAATGAAAAAAAAAATAAAAAATTTTAATATTAAAATTGATAAGTTTAATATCGGAAAACCTTCAGTAGATATATTTAATAATATTATTATTGATTATTATAACGTTCCCACACCTTTGAAAAATATTTCTAATATTATTGTGAAAAATTCCACAACAGTGCAAATTACTGTTTTTGACAAGTCTATGGTAAATATTATTAAAAACTCTATTATTCTGAAAAATTTAGATTTATATCCATATACGGCAGATAATCATATTTTTATTCCTTTTCCAGTTTTAACTACTGAAAAAAAAAATAAAATAGTTAAAATATTTGAATTAGAATCAGAAAATGCAAAAATTAATATTCGTAATATTCGAAGAGAAGGTAATGAAAAAATAAAATTATTGTCTAAAAATAAACAAATTAGTCTTGATGAAGAACATTTGTATTTAAATAAAATACAATTATTAACGGATGAGAATATTTTAAAAATTGATAAAATTATTTTAAAAAAAATAAATTCTATAAAAAAAATTTAAAATTGCGTATAAATATATATTATATCTTAAAGAGTTATTTTTTAATACATATATAATTTTTTTATTATATAATTTAGATAAATAATAAAAAATTTGTAAATATAAAGTTGTAATAAATACATTTAATAGTTTTATATTATAAATTTAAAATACTTTATATATATAATATATTATTTTTAATATTTAAAATATTGTTTTTTTTAGTAAATTTTTTTAGTAAATATTTTTTAATATTTATTATAATATAGTTCTTTTAATTTTTTTTTAAAAAAATAAAATTTAAATTTAAAATTTTTTAACGGATTTTGCTTTAAATTGTTAGTTAAAATATTAAATATTTTATTAAATTTTTAATTATAATTAGAATGATAAGTTTTTTTAAAAAAAATCTAATAATAAAAATTTTATTATAATGATTGAATTTTTTATTTATGTTGTTAAAATTTTTTATTATTATTTTAATATTTTAAATTAAATTCTAGATATTAAAATATTTTTTATAATATTTTAAGTTACTATCATAATTAAGATTTTTAAAAGTAATATTTAACATTTTTATTATTTTTATTAAGGATAATTGTGAATAATATAAGATGTAATTTATTGATAAATGAAATTTTTGGTTTTTTGCCACATAGATATCCGTTATTGTTAATTGATAGAATTATAATATTAAAAAAATTTATAAATATTTGTGTTTTAAAAAATGCAACAGTAAATGAATCTTTTTTTTTAGGTCATTTTAAAAATAATCCTATTTTTCCTGGTGTTTTAATTATTGAAATTATTGCTCAAGCTGCTTTGATGTTATTATTTTATAGTTTTAAATGTCACTTTTATAAAGAAAGAAATTTTTTTTTGGCTGGAATTAAAAAAACTTTTTTTAAAAAATCTGTTATACCAGGCGACCAAATGATTATTAATGTTTCTTTAATTAAAATAGTTTTTAAAAATTTCTTTTTTAATGGTTCTGTAATTGTTAAAAATAATATTGTGTGCAAATCTGAAATAATTTGTTCTTTTTAAAATTATTTTTTAATAGTTTATTTTATAAAATATTATTATTTTTAAAATAATGTTTCAATATTATATGTTTTAATTTTTTATGTTTATAGGAATAAAATCTTGCAACCAAAATTTATACATTTGCGTGTACATAGTGATTATTCATTAGTTGAAGGGTTAGCGAAACCATGTGAATTATTGCATCATGCTAATACTTTAAATATGCCTGCTATTGCTATAACAGATTATAATAATTTTTATGGAGTTATAAAATTTTATCAGGCAGCTTATAAATATGGAATTAAACCTATTATTGGAATAGATGTACTTTGTAGTTCGAAAATTATGAAAAATGAGAATTACAAAATAACTTTATTAGCTAAAAATAATACAGGGTATAAAAATTTAATTGCTTTGATTTCAAAATCTTATATAGAAAAAATTAATAATTCACAAGCTATTATTAAACAGAATTGGTTAAAAAAATATCATAAAGGTATAATAATATTATCAGGAGGTATTTTTGGAGATATTGGTAAGAGCATAATATTTAATAACGATAAAAATATTATTTTATGTTTAGAATTTTATAAAAAGTATTTTGCAAATAATTTTTATATTGAAATTACTAAAACTGGACGTATAAACGAGTTGTTATATTTAAATAAGGTAATAAAATTATCTGTTTTATATAACATACCAGTTGTTGCTACTAATGATGTATGTTTTATAAGAAAAAATGATTTTTACGCACATAAAATTAGAGTTGCAATTAATCAAAGTTGCACTTTAAATAGTTTGCATTTTGTACATAATTATAGTGATCAACAATACATGCGTAGTGAATTAGAAATGTGTGCTATTTTTTCAGATCTTCCTAATAGTTTACAAAATAGTGTAGAAATAGCTAAGCGGTGTAATGTAAATATTTGTTTAGATCAGTATTTTTTACCAAATTTTCCTACTGGTATTAAAAATTCTTATGATTTTTTAAAAAATAAAAGTAAATGTGGTTTAAAAATAAGACTTAAAAGTTTATATCCTAAAAAAAAAAAACGAATCAGTAAAAGTGTGAAATATTTTAAACGATTATATCATGAATTAAATGTGATTAAAAAAATGGGTTTTTTAGATTATTTTCTTATTGTTATGGAATTTATTCAATGGGCTAAGAATAAAAATATACCTGTTGGTCCTGGAAGAGGTTCTGGAGCTGGTTCGTTAGTAGCTTATGCATTGAATATTACTGAATTAGATCCAATTACATTTAAATTATTATTTGAACGTTTTTTAAATCCTGAAAGAGTTTCTATGCCTGATTTTGATATTGATTTTTGTATGGAGAAAAGAGATAAAGTTATTGAACATGTAGTGAAACGTTATGGTAAAAAATCTGTTGCTCAAATTATTACTTTTGGTACAATGACTGCAAAAGCTGTAATACGTGATGTAGGTAGGGTTTTAGGTTACCCTTATGGTTTTATTAATCATATATCAAAATTAATTCCTTTAGATGTAGGTATTACTTTAGAAAAAGTTCTATCCTTAGAGTGCGCTTTTACAGATTTATATTATAATGATGATGAAGTTAAAATTATTGTAAATTTAGCAAAGCAATTGGAAGGTGTAACACGTAATGTAGGTAAACATGCGGGTGGTTTAGTTATTGCTCCAACGAAAATAATTGATTTTGTACCTGTATATTGTGATGATTCAGGAAACAATCCAGTGACTCAGTTTGATAAAAGCGATATAGAGAAAATTGGTCTTGTAAAATTTGATTTTTTAGGTTTACGTACTTTAACTATAATGCATCGAACTATTAAAATGATTAATAAAAAATTTAAATTAAGTAAAAAAAAAAAAATAAATATTAATTCAATTAATTTATATGATAAAAATAGTTTTGATTTATTGCGTACTGGTAATACTAGAGGTGTTTTTCAATTAGAATCTCTTGGAATACAAGATTTAATAAAACGTTTACAACCAGATTGTTTTGAAGATATTGTGTCTTTAGTGGCTTTGTTTCGTCCTGGGCCATTACAATCTGGTATGGTAGATAATTTTATTAATAGAAAAAATGGAAGAGAAGTTATTTTTTATCCTGATAAAAAATGGCAACATCGATTATTAAAACCCATTTTACAATCAACATATGGAATTATATTATATCAAGAACAAGTTATGAAAATTGCGCAAGTTTTGGCTGGTTTTACTTTAGGTAGTGCTGATATATTACGTAGAGCAATGAGTAAAAAAGATATTAAAGATATGAATAAACAACGCCTTGCTTTTAAAACAGGCGCTATAAGAAATGGTATTAGTTCAACTTTTGCATTAAAAATTTTTAATTTATTAAATAAATTTTCTGGATATGGTTTTAATAAATCACATTCTGTTGCGTATGCTTTAATTTCTTATCAAACTTTATGGTTAAAAACACATTACCCTTCTCAATTCCTTGCTTCAGTTATGACGGCAGAAATGGATAATAAAGAAAAGTTAATTGCTTTAGTAGAAGAAGCACATTTATTTAATATAAAAATTATAAGCCCGAATATTAATAAAAGTAAATATTATTTTCATGTTCATGATTCTGGAAATATTGTATATGGTTTAGGAGCAATTAATGGTATAGGTAAAAATGCTATATTTTATTTAATTAAAGAAAGAAACATTAATGGCAAGTATATTAATTTTTATGATATTCTTAAAAGAACTGATAGAGCAATTATTACGAAAAATATATTTAAAAAATTGATTTTTTCTGGAGCTTTTGATTGTTTAAAATTAGATCGTTTTTTTTTAAAAAATAATTTAGAATATTTTTTAAATTGGTCTAAACAATATTGGAAAAACAAACTTAATAAGCAAGTCAGATTATTTATAGATGAAAATTACGAATTGATAGAATTACAATATAAATTTTTAAATCATAAAATTTCATGGTCAAATTTAGAGAAATTATATTTTGAAAGGGAAGCTTTAGGTTTTTATTTGACTGGTAATCCAATTAACGAATATTTTAAAAAAGCTTTTATTTATACAAAAGGTTTGCGTATTAAACATTTAAATTCTAGTTTTTGTAATAAAAAAATATGTGTTTTTGGTATAATTTCTTCTATTAAAATTAAATTTATAAAAGATAATAAACGTATTGCTATTTTAATAATAAACGATCATTTTGATAAATTATCAGTGATAATTTATGATGTTTTATTAAATAAAATTGAAAATATTTTAGATAAAGATAATGTAATAGTTATTTTTGGTACTTTAAGAATGAATAAATTTATTAATAAATTTAATTTAATTGCTTTTACTTGTAAAATTATTACGTGATTTTTTTTTTAATATTTTATGTATGTATTTAAATATATCTTTAATTTTGAATATTTTTTTTTCTCCTGTTTTTCTATTTTGATATTCTAATTCTTTATTTTGAATATATTTATTACTGACTATAATATTATGTGGAATTCCTATTAATTCTATTTCTGAAAAAATTATCCCTGTTCTTTCTATTTTATCATAAAAAAATACATCAATATTTTGTTCTTTAAAGGTTTTATATATTTTTTCTGATATTAATTTAACTTTTTTATTTTTCTTTATTTGTATAGGTATTATAGATACAGTAAAAGGCGCAATAGCATTAGGCCAAATTATACCCTTATGATCATTATTTTGTTCAATAATAGCTGCAATTAATCTCGTAATGCCTATACCATAACAACCCATATATATATATTTTTTATTTTTATTATTATCTTTAGTGTATATATTCATAATTTTGGAATATTTTACACCTAATTGAAATATATGACCTATTTCAAGTTTTTTTTTTTTTATTTTTTTTTTTTTTTTAATATTTTGCATACTTTCTGTAATAGTTACAAATTCATGTGATAAACCATCACCAATATTACCACCATCTGCTTTTTCAATTTTAAATTGTACATTCATTTTTTTAAATATTTTTTTATATATTTTGGACATTTTTTTGTAGGTTTTTTGTAAAGATTTTTTACTTATGTCGAAAGAATATGCATCTTTCATAATAAATTCTTTAGAACGTATTACACCATAACTTGGCCGAATTTCATCTCTAAATTTCGTTTGAATTTGAAAAAATAATATAGGAATATTTTGGAAAATTTTGACATTTTTTTTTATTAATTGGGTAATTATTTCCTCATTGGTTGGTGATAATATAAATTTTTTTTTTTTACGATCATTAATTTTAAATAACTCTTTACCATATAATTTTAAACGACCGCTTTTTTTCCATATTTCTGACGATTGTAAAATTGGCATATATATTTCTATACCATTAATTTTTTTCATATAATATCTAATTATTCTTTTAATTTTTTTTAATATCCTGTATCCTAAAGGCAACCAGGTGTATAAACCTGAAGAGTTTTTTTGAATTATACCAGATCTTAACATGTATTCATTACTGATTAGTTCAGCGTTTTGAGGTTTTTCTTTGATAGTAAATAATGGATATTTAGTAATTCGCATATTATATATATTTTATTAATGGATTTTAAAAATTATAACATATTTTTTTTTTTTTTTNCTTTTTTTTTTTAAAAATTATATTTATATATTTTATTGTATTATGTACATTAAATATATTATAATATTTAAAGAATATTTTTATTTTTAATAATAACTTTTTAAATTAATAAATATGTGTGGTATGAATAGTGAACAAAAAACAGAAAAACCAACTTCTTATAGATTAAAAAAAAATCGCGAAATTGGAAATAACATTTATTTTAAGGAGCTTAATACTTTAGTAATATTATTAACAATAATAGCATATTTTTGGATATATAAAAAAAAAATAACTTCTAATTTAATTAATGTATTGCAATATAGTTTAAAGTTTGATTTATCTTATTTTGGTGAGTTTTTTTATTTTATATTTATTCATTTTTTGTATATTTTTTGTATTATATTTTTGGTAAATATATTTTTTCCATTATTGCAAGGTCATAAATTTGTAAAATTTAATAAACTGATTATAAATTTTAAAAATATTAGTTTGAAACAAAGATTGATGAATATTTTTTCTTTTAACAAGATATATGAATCTCTGAATTGTATGATGAAAATTTTACTTATGAATTTGATTTATATAATTTATTGTGTAATTTTATATGAGCAATTATTTATATTATCTGTAAATAACACATTTAAAAATACTATATCAATATATACTTATATAGTATATGTTTTTTATCTTTTACTGTTATTTTCTTATTTACCAATTGTTATATTTGATATTATATCTACTAAAATAAATTATTTTAATCTTTTAAGTATGACAAAAACAGAAGTAAAAGAAGAGAAAAAATTTTTAGAAGGTAATGATTTAAATAAAAAACGTATTTTCAAAAATATGCATGAACTTATTGAAAATAATAATATAAAGAATTTTTTACATTCCGATATTTTTTTTATTGATACAAAAAAAAAGAAGCTTATTTCTATCAGATATAATATTGAAAAAAATAATTTACAATTAATTTTTAAAATTTCTGGTTTAATAATATTTAAAATAAAAAAATTAGCAAAAGATAATAAAATCCCAATTGTGCGATCTTCTCATTTAATAAAAATTTTATATAAAAATTTACATATTAATCAAAAAGTACCTGATTGTCATGCAGGAGAAATTATAAAAATTATTAATTGGATAAAAATATTTAACAAATGGAAAAAATATGGTGGCTTATATCCTAAAAAACCTTCTTCTTTTGTGTTTCATGTGTTGTAAATTTTGGAAAAAAATTTAAATGAATAAGTTACGTTCTTTATTTTTTAATATGCGTGATTTTGAACTAATTTCTTGGAAAACTTTAATTACCCCTATTTTTGTTTTAATTTTATTAATTATGATTATTTTACCTTTACCACCGTTTTTTTTAGATTTGTTATTTACTTTTAATATTTCTATTTCAGTAATAATATTATTAGTAACTATGTTTGTGCATAATATTTTGGATTTTTCTGGTTTTCCAGTTATTTTATTATTTATAACATTATTGCGTGTTTTTTTAAATGTAGCGTCTGCAAGAGCTATTCTTTTGTATGGTCATAATGGTACTTGCGCTGTTGGTCATGTCATTGAATCTTTTGGTAAGTTTTTAGTTGGTGGAAATTTTTCTATTGGAATAATAATATTTATAATATTAGTAATAATTAATTTTATGGTTATTACTAAAGGTGCTGAAAGAGTTGCTGAAGTAAATGCGCGTTTTATATTAGATAGTATGCCAGGTAAACAAATGTCTGTAGATTCTGATTTAAATGCTGGAATAATAAATAATGATCAAGCTAAGAAAAAACGCAAAAATATTTCTAAAGAATCTGATTTTTATGGTTCTATGGATGGTGCAAGCAAATTTATAAGAGGTGATGCTATTGCTAGTATTTTAATATTAGTGGTAAATATTTTTGGAGGTTTGATTATTGGTGTAATGCAACATGGTTTAACACTTTTTCAGGCTTTAGATATTTATACTTTGTTGACTATTGGTGATGGTTTAGTTGCACAAATACCTGCATTAGTTATTTCTACAGCAGCTGGGATTATTGTAACTCGAGTAAATTGCAAACAAGATTTAAGTTTTCAAATTGTAGAACAGTTATTTTATAATCCTAAAGTTATTTTTTTTAGTGCTATGGTTATAGGTGTTTTTGGTTTAATACCAGGTATGCCTAATTTTGTTTTTTTATCTTTTTCTTCTGTAATGTTTTTTATATTTTATAAAATATGGGACTTAAATGATATTAAAAATAATTATGCATGGCAAGATGATCAAATAAAATCGAAATATTTGTCTAATATTTCTTGGGATGATATGAAATTAGAAGATATTATAAGACTCGAGTTAGGAGATAATTTATCTTATTTATTAATTGATAAAAAAAAAAAAATAAAATTTTTACATCTTATTACTGTCATAAGACAAAATATTGCTAATGATGTTGGTTTTTTACCTCCTTCTATACATATTTGTAATAATTTTAATCTCGGCGCTTTTGAATATCGTTTTTATATAAAAGGAATAGAAATATCTACAGGTGAGATTTTTTTTGATTTAATTATGGCCGCTGATTTAGGTGGGGCTAAGAAAAATATTTTCTTAAATAAAATTTTAAAGCCAACATTTGGTTTTACAGGTTTTTGGATTGAAAAATCTTTAAAAAATTTAGCTAAAGAATCAGGATATACTATTTTAAAAATTGAATCTATTATTGTTATGCACTTAAAATATATTATTTTGCAAAATATTCATGAGTTATTGGGAAGAAATGAAGTTAAAAAAATATTATATATAATTAATAAATCATATTTTAAGTTTGCAAAAGATTTAATTCCTAAATTAATTTCTTTAACGACGTTTCATGCAGTTCTTAAAAATTTACTTCATGAACGTATTTTTATTAAAGATATGTATACTATTATTGAATCTTTATTAGAATTTACAAATATTAATAACGGAAATATAAATGATTTAGTTGCCACTGTTAGAATTTCTTTAGGTAAATATATTACACAAAAATTTTTTTATAATCATGATGTAATTAAAGTTATAGGTTTAAATAATACTTTAGAAGATTTATTGTTAAAAATTATTAAAGATGATAATAGTTTAATTATTGATCCTATATTATCTAAAAATATAATAGAACAAGCTAAAATAGCTATTTTCAATCAAATGAAAATTAAAGCGCCATTAGTTTTATTAGTAAATCATAGATTAAGATTTTTTTTAGCTAAATTTTTTAGTTTATCTTTTAATAATCTTACAGTTTTATCTGTTATGGAAATTGTATCTAATAAGAAAATTTGTATTACGAATTTTATTAATTATACATATTAATTATATTATATTTTTATTACATTTGCTTTAATGTGCTAATTCCTAATATATATAATCCTATTTTTAGTGTTTTTTTAATTATTAAAATCAATTTTAAACGGGTTATTTTTTTTTTAATGCTTGCAAATAAAATTGAATATTTTTCATAAAATAAAGAAAATATTACTGATAAATCATATAAGTAATTACATAATATATGTAAAGATCCCTTTTTTTGGGTTTCTAATAATATTTCTTCAAATTGTAATAATTTTATAGATATATTTAATTCTGTTTTATTTTTTAATGATATGTATTTTTTTTTTAAATATTCTTTTTTTTTAATTTTTTTGAAAATAGAAATTATACGAGTATATGAGTATTGTATATAAAGAGCGGTATTTCCATTAAAAGATAATATATTTTTCCAATTGAATATGTAGTTTTTTTCTCTATTTTTTGATAGATCAGAATATTTTATTGCACCTATTCCAATTTTTTCTCCTAAATATTGTAGTTTTTTTTTGGAAATAGTAGGTTTTTTTTTTAAAATTATTTTTTTTGCATTAATTATAGATTTTTTAATTAATGATGTTAATTTTATTATATTTCCAGATCTGGTTTTAAAAGGTTTATTATTTTCTTTTAACATCATGCCAAAGTTATGGTGTTCGAGAATCATATTTTTTGGAATATAACCTGCTTTTTTACTTATTTCCCAAACTTGTTGTAAATGTCTTTTTTGACGAGAATCTACATAATATATTATACGTTTAGCTTTTAATTTTTTATATCTGTATTTTATACAAGCAATATCTATTGTGGTATATAAAAATGATCCGTTTTTTTTTTGTATTACTACGCCCATATTTTGACCATTTTTATTTTTAAATTTTTTTAAAAAAACTATTATTTTTCCATTTTTTCGAATTGCTATTTTTTTTTTAATAAGATCTTTTATTATTTTAGGAATCATATAATTATATGAACTTTCACCCATAATGTGTTTTTTTTTTAAATTTACTTGTAATTTTTTATATATTTTTTGATTTTTTTTTATTGTTATTTTTACAATTTTTTTCCATATAGATATGTATTTTATATCACCATTTTGTAGTTTTATTGTGCATTGTTTTGCTTTTTTTTTAAAATTTTTATTTTCATTATATTTTTTTTTAGCTTTGATGTATAAATTGTTTATTTTTTTTAATGATGTATTTTTATTTATTGGTATATGAGATAAGTATGCAATTAATATACCAAATTGAATACCCCAATCTCCAATATGATTTACTCGTATTATGTTATATCCTAAAAATTTCATTAAACGAGCGGTAGCATCACCTAATATAGTAGAGCGCAAATGCCCTACATGCATTTCTTTGGCAATGTTTGGAGAAGAATAATCAATTACGACGGTTTTTTTTTTTTTAAATTCAATATTTAATCTTTTTGTGAAAATTTTTTTTTGTATGTTTTTTTCTAACCAATTTTTTGCGAAAGATATGTTAATAAACCCTGGTTGTGAAATAATAATTTTAGATATTCCTATTAAATTAATATTTTTTGCAATTATAGTAGCTAAATTATATGCGTTGATATTTAATATCTTCGCAATCTTCATAACATTATTTATTTGATATATTCCTAAATTTTTATTTATGCTTTTTTGTATTAATGGGGGTTGTATTTTATATATTTTATTTAAAATAAAAGATTTTTTAAATTTTTTTTTTATAAAATATTTCATGTTCATGAAATTTACCTATTATAAATATTTATTAAATTTCTGTTTTAAATAGTAATTTTATTATTATTATGATAATATATCTATCAAATTTATCTAATTTAAAATTATTTAAAATATTTTATTATAAATAATTAAAATTTGTTGACTTTTAAAAAAAAAGCTGTACTATTTAAAAAGTTAGGAATACAAAGCTCTTTAAAAATATATCAAATAATTTTTCTGGGTGCTGGTAAATTAAAAACGTTACCTTTTTAAGTAATTTTAAAACTTAAATTGTTTTATTTAAGTTCCAAGTTTTTAATTGAAGAGTTTGATCATGGCTCAGATTGAACGCTAGCGGCAAGCTTAACACATGCAAGTCGTGCGGCAGCGTAAAAAATTTATTTTTTGACGGCGAGCGGCAAACGGGTGAGTAATATCTGGGGATCTACCTTAAAGAGGGGGATAACTACTGGAAACGGTAGCTAATACCGCATAATGTTGAAAAACCAAAACAGGGGATCTTTATAGACCTTGTGCTTTTTGATGAACCCAGACGAGATTAGCTGGATGGTGAGGTAAAGGCTTACCAAAGCAACGATCTCTAGCTGGTCTGAGAGGATAACCAGCCACACTGGAACTGAGACACGGTCCAGACTCCTACGGGAGGCAGCAGTGGGGAATATTGCACAATGGGCGCAAGCCTGATGCAGCTATGCCGCGTGTATGAAGAAGGCCTTAGGGTTGTAAAGTACTTTCATCGAGGAAGAAAAATGTAAATATAATACATTTACATCTTGACGTTACTCGAATAAGAAGCACCGGCTAACTCCGTGCCAGCAGCCGCGGTAATACGGAGGGTGCTAGCGTTAATCAGAATTACTGGGCGTAAAGAGCTCGTAGGCGGTATATTAAGTCAGATGTGAAATCCCTAGGCTTAACCTAGGAACTGCATTTGAAACTGATAAACTAGAGTATCGTAGAGGGAGGTAGAATTCTAGGTGTAGCGGTGAAATGCGTAGATATCTGGAGGAATACCTGTGGCGAAAGCGACCTCCTGGACGAATACTGACGCTGAGGTGCGAAAGCGTGGGGAGCAAACAGGATTAGATACCCTGGTAGTCCATGCCGTAAACTATGTCGACTTGGAGGCTGTTTCTTAAGAGATGACTTCCGAAGCTAACGCATTAAGTCGACCGCCTGGGGAGTACGGTCGCAAGGCTAAAACTCAAATGAATTGACGGGGGCCCGCACAAGCGGTGGAGCATGTGGTTTAATTCGATGCAACGCGAAAAACCTTACCTGGTCTTGACATCCATAGAATCTCTCAGAAACGAGAGAGTGCCTTCGGGAGCTATGAGACAGGTGCTGCATGGCTGTCGTCAGCTCGTGTTGTGAAATGTTGGGTTAAGTCCCGCAACGAGCGCAACCCCTGTCCTCTGTTGCCATCGGTTTGGCCGGGAACTCAGAGGAGACTGCCGGTTATAAACCGGAGGAAGGTGGGGACGACGTCAAGTCATCATGGCCCTTACGACCAGGGCTACACACGTGCTACAATGGCGCATACAAAGAGATGCAACTCTGTAAAGATAAGCAAACCTCATAAAGTGCGTCTTAGTTCGGACTGGAGTCTGCAACTCGACTCCACGAAGTCGGAATCGCTAGTAATCGTGTATCAGAATGTCACGGTGAATACGTTCCCGGGCCTTGTACACACCGCCCGTCACACCATGGGAGTGAGTTGCAAAAGAAGCAGGTAGCTTAACCTGAAAAGGAGGGCGCCTACCACTTTGTGGTTCATGACTGGGGTGAAGTCGTAACAAGGTAACCGTAGGGGAACCTGCGGTTGGATCACCTCCTTACATTTTTTATGTTTTTAATTTATCAGTACTCAGTAAAATTATTTGATGTATATTTCACAGGCTTGTAGCTCAGTTGGTTAGAGCACACCCCTGATAAGGGTGAGGTCGGTGGTTCAAGTCCACTCAGGCCTATATGTTCAACCAATCTTTTTTATTTTTAAAAAGGGGCTGTAGCTCAGCTGGGAGAGCGCCTGCTTTGCACGCAGGAGGCCAGCGGTTCGATCCCGCTTAGCTCCATTAATATTAATATTTTAATTTTGAGCGTGTAAAATGATTAAAAATAATGATTTTTGTAGAAAAATCATTCTTGATATAGAAACTACTGGTATGAATTTTTCTGGTCCTTTTTATAAAGGACATAAAATAATAGAAATTGGCGCTGTAGAATTATTTAATAGAAATTTAACTGGTAAAAATTTTCATGTATACATTAATCCAGATAGAATAATAGATGATAAAGCTTTCAAAATACATGGAATTGCCGATAATTTTTTAAAAGATAAACCTAAATTTTCTGATATTTTCATAGATTTTTTAAAATTTATTAAAAATTCTGAAATTATTATACATAATGCAAAGTTTGATATTGGTTTTTTAAATTATGAATTAAATAATTTAAAATTAAATATTCAAAGTGTTAATGAAATATGTAAAATAACAGATACTTTAAAAATTGCTAGAAATATGTTTCCAGGTAAAAAAAATAGTTTAGATGCTTTATGCTCTAGGCTTGATATTTCTATTAGAGAACGTTTTTTACATAGTGCTATTTTAGATGCGCAATTACTAGCTAAAGTTTATTTAATTTTAACTAGCATTCAAAAAAAGATTTTATTTAAAGAAGATTTAAATAATAATAATTATAAAGATTATGTGTATTTTAATTCTGAAATATTTTTAAAAAAAGCTAATTTAAAAGAAAAAAATTTACATGAAAGTTATATAAAAAAAATACGTAAAAAAACAGGTTTTTGTTTATGGAAAAATAAATAATAATAAATTATTTTAAATAATTATTATATATTTAAAGTTTTATGGTGCGGTAGTTCAGTTGGTTAGAATATCGGCTTGTCACGCCGGGGGTCACGGGTTCAAGTCCCGTCCGCACCGAATTATTAATTGGTGGATTTATTTTCTATAAAAATATGAAAAAAAAATATATAGTAACTTGGGATAATTTACATTTTTTTACTAGAAAATTAGTTAAAAAAATAATATATACAAGAAATTGGGAAAAGATAATTGCAGTAAGTAGAGGTGGTTTGGTATCTGCTTCTATTATATCAAGAGAACTAAATATCCGCTATGTTGATACTTTGTGTATATCTAGTTATGAAGTTACAGATTTTAAAAAAACTAAGATTTTAAAAAATTCTTCTTTTTTAGGAAAGAATGTTTTAATTGTAGATGATTTAGTAGATACTGGTTCTACAGCAAGATTTATTCGAAATATGTACCCTGACGCATATTTTGTAACAATTTTTGCTAAACCTATGGGAAAAATATTTGTAGATAAATATGTTGTTGATATATCACAAGATACATGGATTGAACAACCTTGGGATATGCATTGGTCATATATTAAACCTATTAAAAATTTAAATATAAATTAAAAATTTTTATTAAAATTGTAATAATAAAATTTTAAAAGATAAATATATTTATTATAATAAAAATATAAAAAATATTTTTATATATTTATTGATTATTTTTATAATTAATCAGTTTTATTTTATATTTTTTAATATTTAAAAAGGATTTTTTATGGAAAATAAAAATATTAATGTAAATAAAAACTTAAATAATAAAAAAACAATGGATATTCTAGAAATAATTACTAAAAAAATTGCAAATATTAAAAAAAAATATATTCAAGAAAAAACAGATTTAAAGTTAAATTTTAAAAAAATTAAAAATAGGTTAAATAAAGAACTAGAAAATACTTATAAATTTTCATTAGAAAAGAAAATAACAGATTTTTTACCTATTATTGATAGCATTGATCAAGCAGTTATATTAGGAAAAAAAAATTCAAAACATAATATTTTGGATAAAAAAATATTGTATTTATCAAAATTGTTTAAATTATTTTTAAGAGATATGAATGTAAACATTATTAATAAAAAAAATATACCATTTAATCCAGATTTACATGCAGCAATATCTATACAGATTTCTAAAGATTTTCCAGAAAATACTGTTCTTTTCATTATGCAAAATGGATATATTTTAAATAATAGATTATTGCGTCCTGCAATGGTAGTAGTATCTAAAAAATAATTTAATTTAAAATTTTATATTATTAATATGTTAAATTTAAAAATATTATGTTAAATAATAAAAAATCTATAATTTGCATTAATAAAAAAGCACAATATTCTTATTATATTAAAGATGTTTATTATTCTGGTTTAGTTTTAAAAGGTTGGGAAGTTAAATCATTAAGATTTAAAAAAGTTGATATTAGTAATGCTTACATATCTATAATTAATAATGAATTTTTTTTAATCAATTCTACAATAAATGTTTTACCTATAATTAATACATTTACTGATATAAATATAAAAAGAAAAAGAAAACTACTTTTAAAAAAAATGGAAATTAAATTTTTATCTTTAGCACTTAAGAAAAAAGGCATTACTTGCATTGCATTATCTTTGTTTTGGAAAAATAATTGGTGTAAATTAAAATTTGCATTATCTCAGGGAAAAAAAAAAATAGATAAACGTTTTAAAATAAAGCAAAATGACTGGAAAATAGATAAAATGCGTTTACAAAAAAAAAATTTTAAAAAAATAACATAAGGTTTATATGATTTGTCAAAATGAAATAGATGAATATTGGATGAATTATGCTTTAAAATTTGCTAAAGAAAATTATTTAAATTATGAAATTCCTATTGGGGCGATATTAATTTTAAATAATAAAATAATAGGATTTGGAACTAATTTATCTACAAAAAATAATGATCCTACTGCTCATGCTGAAATCCTTGCTTTACGCCAAGGTGGTTCTTATATTAAAAACTATCGTTTATTAGAAACTACATTGTATGTTACATTAGAACCATGTATTATGTGTTTAGGGGCAATTGCGCATAGTAGAATAAAACGTTTAGTTATTGGAGCTATATCTAAGAAAATTTTAAATTTTCAATTATGTAAATTATGTAAATATTATAAAATTTACGATGTTTTATTTTCAAAAGTTATAGTTAAAAAAATGGTTTTTAAAAAAAAATGTTCTTTTTTATTAAAAAATTTTTTTAAAAAAAAAAGATAAAATACTACTTTTCTAAAATAACTAATGTGTAAATATATTTTTTCTCATATGTTATAGTTAAGTGTTTTCTTGTAATTTTATTTTTTTTAGCATAGTATTTAGCATAATTTAAGAATTTTAATTTTGGTCTTCCAAATCTGGTATAAAATAACTCAAAATTTTTAAAATTTATTTTATTTCTTATTCCTGATCCTAATGCTTTACAACATGCTTCTTTAACTGCAAACATTTTTGCTAAAAATTTAGTTTTATATGTTTCTTTAAAATATTTCTTTAATTCTTGATTAGTTAAAATTTTTTTTGCAAATTGTGAACCGTTTTTTTTTCTTATTTTCTTTATTCTAGATATATTTAATATATCATTTCCAATGCCAAATATTGTCATATATTTATATTATTTTATTGAAATATTTGATTATTTTTTTTGATTTACCCAAATATATAAATGAGTTTTTTTATTTAAAAATTTTTCAATGTTTTTACGGGATAGTTTACTGCATTTTTTAATTATTTCACCTTTTTTTCCTATAATTATTTTTTTATGTCGTTTGTGAATTACAAATATTGTCGCATCTATAAAATAAGAAAACAAATTTTTTTTAAAAGTATTAATTTTAATTTCAATAGTGTCAGATAATTCATGTTTTAATAATTTAATACATTGTTCTCGAATTAGTTCTGAAATAAAAAATTTTTTTGAATCATTTATAGTGATGTTATTTTTATATTTGTGTTTTTTTATAGGTAATAATGATTTTATTGTTTTAAACAATATATTAATGTTTTCTCCTGTAAGTGAAGAAATTGGTATTATTTCTGTTATTTTTTTTTCTTTAAATTGTTGTAAAAATGGTAACAATATATTTTTATTTTTAATTTTATCTATTTTATTTATAACTAAAATTATATGTGTTTTTTTTTTTTTTATTTTTTCAAAAATATATTTTTCTATATTACTCCAATATATTAATTCAATTACGAAAATAATTATATCTATTTTAGTGTTTATGTAAAATTTTTTTCTTTTAATTGTATTATTATTTTTATATTCTAAACCTGGTGTATCAATATAAATATATTGATAGTATTTATTTGTTATTATAGATTTTATGTTTTTTTGTGTTGTGTTTTTTTTATAAGATACAATAGATATTTTTTTATTAGTTAATCTATTTAATAAAGTAGATTTACCAACATTAGTTTTACCTATTATCAATATTTTTCCACAGAAATATTTTTTTTTTTTATTCACTTTATTCCTAATTTATTTAATGCAAATTGAGCAGAATTTTGTTCTGCTTTTCGTTTATTTTCGCCTGTTCCAATTAAATTTTCTGAAATTCCCTGAATTGTGCAATTAATTGTAAAAGCTTGTTTATGGGCTTTTCCATATACTTGTATTATTAAATATTTAGGTAAAGGTAAATGTTTAGATTGTAAGTATTCTTGTAAACGTGTTTTAGCATCTTTTTTTATTTTTATTGGGTTAATTTTTTTAAAACGTTTTTTATACCATTTTAATATTAAAATTTCAATAGTAATTATATTACTATCTAAAAAAATACTCCCTATTAATGCTTCTACTGTATTAGCTAAAATAGATTTTCTTTTTATACCTCCACTTTTTAATTCACCTTGACCTAAATTTAAAAATACTCCTAAATTAAATTTATAAGCTATTTGTGTAAGTGTTTTACCTCGAACTAAGAGTGATCTCATTCTACTCATAGTACCTTCATTTACATTTGGAAAGTATTTATATAAAGCTGTAGAAATAACATAATTTAATATTGAATCTCCTAAAAATTCTAATCTTTCATTATGTGCACTACTTGCGCTTCTATGTGTTAATGCTTGATAAAGTAAATCAACTTTTTTAAATTTATACCCTAATGTTTGTTGTATTTTTTTAATTATAATATAATTCATGTTATACCATTTAAATAATTTATTTACATTATTTATTTAAGATATATTTTATTTATTTAATAATTTATTTAAATTAATGCTATTTATATGTTTCATATTAATTTATTTTATTTAAAATTCTATTGTTAGAATTTTTTAAAAAATAATTTGTATTTTTTATACAATTAAATAAAATATTAGTTGCTTTCCCTACAATTTCTTCTTCAGAAATTACGCCCCAATATCTACTATCAAAACTATCATCTCTATTATCACCCATAACAAAGTAGTATTTTTTTGGTATGTAAAAATGTATTTTTTGTGTTTTTTTTGTGTATTTTTTTTTTAAAATAATTTGTATTTTTTTATTATTTATAATTTCTTGAAAATAATTATAATAATTAAATTTATTGTTATTCTTGATGTAAGAAACAAAGATTTTTTTATAACAATTTTTTTTAAATATATCTTTTTTATAAATATTTAAATTTTTATTATATGTATCATATATTATATATTCTTCAGGTAAACCAATAATTCTTTTTATAAAATATTTATTCGTATTGTAAGGATATTTAAATACTATAATATCTTCTCTTTCAGGAATTTTAAAATTTAATAGAATTTTTTTTGTAAAGGGGTTTTTTATATTATAAATATATTTTGAAACTATTATTATATCTCCAATTAATAAATTTGGATTCATAGAATTAGATGGAATATAAAACAGTTCATATATAAAAGTACGCATAAAAACTACTATTAAAAATGAAATTAGTATTTTTTTTTTTTTTTTAAAAGAAAATATTTGAATAAATATTATAAATATTATAAAAATTATGTAATTTATATACATATATATTCCTTTAAACTAATTTTTATATAATACTTTTAAAAATATTTCTTTTGGTATATTAATTCCGCCTATTTTTTTCATTTTCTTTTTCCCTGCCTTTTGTTTTTCTAATAATTTTCTTTTTCTACTTACATCTCCTCCATAACATTTTGATAAAACATTTTTACGTAGTTGTTTTATATTTGAACGTGCTAGAATTTTTTTACCTATAGCGGCTTGTATTGAAATATTAAATTGGTGTCTAGGAATTAATGTAGATATATTTTTAACTATTTTTTTTGCGTATTTTTGAGCATTTTTTTTGTGCATGATTATAGATAATGCATCAATATTTTCGGAATTGATTAATATTTCTAATTTTATAATTTCTGATTTTTTAAATTTTAAAAAATTATATTCTAATGAAGCATATCCACTAGAAAGAGATTTTAATTTATCGAAAAAATTTAATACTATTTCAGACATAGGTATTTCATATGTTAGTGAAACTTGATGTGTATGATATATTAATTTTTTTTGTACACCGCGTTTTTCAGAACATAATTTCATAATATTACCTAAATATTTAGGTGGTACAAGTATATTACATTCTGCAATTGGTTCTTTTATTAGTTTTATGGTGTTAATTAATGGAAAATTTCCAGGATTATCTAAATATATTGTTTTATCATTTATTAATCTTATTTTGTAAATTACTGTTGGTCGAGTGGAAATTAGTGTTAAATTATATTCTCTTTCTAAACGTGCTTGTGTTATTTCCATATGTAATAAACCTAGAAAACCACATCGAAAACCATGACCTAAAGCAAGAGATTTTTCAGGTTCGTAAAATAAAGCAGAATCATTTAATCTTAATTTTTCTAGAGCTTTTTTAAAAATTTCATATTTTTCAGAAGAATCTGGAAATAAACCAGCAAATATTTTTGGTTTAATTTTCTTAAACCCAATTAAAGGTGATTTTGCTGGGTTTTTATGATATGTTATAGTGCTTCCAATAGGAATCAAAGAGATTTTTTTAATTCCACATACAATCCATCCTACTTCACCACAAAATAATTTTTTTTTTTTTTTTTTTTTTGGTGTAAAAATTCCTAATTTTTCTATTTTAAATGTTTTTTTATTTTCCATAATCTGTATTTCCATATCTTTTTCTATAAAACCATTTTTTATTCTGATTAAAGATACTACTCCAATATAACTATCAAACCATGAATCTATAATTAATGCTTGTAAAGGATTGTTAATATTACCTTTTGGTTTTGGTATTTTTTTTATAATATTTTCTAATAAATTTATAACTCCAAAACCCGTTTTTGCAGAACAATGAACTGCTTTAGCAGCAGAAATTCCTATTATATCTTCAATTTCATTACAAACTTTTTCAGTATTTGCAGTAGGTAAATCTATTTTATTTAATACAGGAATTACTTTTAAATTTAAATCTAATGCTAAATAACAATTTGCTACTGTTTGAGCTTCAACTCCTTGTGTAGCATCAACAATTAATAACGCACCTTCACATGCAGCTAAAGATCTAGAAACTTCATATGAAAAATTTACATGACCTGGGGTATCTATAAAATTAAATTTGTATTTTTTTTTATTTTTTGCTGTGTAGTTAATTGTTACGCTACGTGATTTAATAGTAATACCTCGTTCTTTCTCTAATTCCATAGAATCTAAAACTTGTTCTGACATTTCTCTTTTTGATAAACCTCCACAGATTTGAATAAAACGATCTGATAAAGTAGATTTACCATGGTCTATATGCGCAATAATGGAAAAATTTCTTATTTTTTTCATAATTTTTTATTTTCAATTAATAACTTGTTAATTTAATATATTATTATAAATAATATCTTATAAATATTAAGAATATAAATTTAATTATATAATATTTATTTAATGAGTAAAGATATAAGAATAAGATTTTGTAATTATAAATATTTAGAGGAAAAGATATGAATTTTAAAAAAAAAGTAATTGTTGCTATGTCTGGAGGTGTTGATTCATCTATTGCAGCGTGGTTATTAAAAAAGCAAAATTATAATGTTGAAGGATTATTTATGAAAAATTGGGAAGAAAATGATACAAATGAATATTGCGCATCTAAAAAGAATTTAAAAGACGTTCAATTAGTTTGCAATCAATTAAATATTTATTTACATAAAGTTAATTTTTCTTATGAATATTGGAATAAAGTTTTTAAAGTTTTTTTAAAAAATTATATGCAAGGCTTTACTCCTAATCCTGATGTACTATGTAACTATAAAATTAAGTTTAACGTCCTTTTAAAATTTGCTATAAAAATTTTAAAAGCAGATTATCTTGCTACTGGGCATTATGCTATAAATAGTAATTTTCATAAAAGGGAATTATTAAAATCTTGGGATAAAAGTAAAGACCAAACTTATTTTTTATATACATTAAATTATAAAATAATTAAAAAAATTATTTTTCCTTTAGGGGAGTTAAATAAAAATATTGTTAGAAAATTAGCACATAAATTAAATATGCAAATTGCTAATAAAAAAAGCTCTACAGGAATTTGTTTTATTGAGCCTAAAAATTTCAAAAAATTTTTAACTGATTATATTCCTATTAAAAAAGGTTTAATTAAGACTATTTTTGGTTTAAATATTGGATTTCATGATGGTGTTGAATTTTATACTATAGGTCAAAGGAAAGGTATTAATATTGGTGGAATTAAAAATACTTCAAATAAACCTTGGTTTGTTATTGATAAAAATGTTTCTAAAAATATATTAATTGTAGCACAAGGTTCGAATAATATTTATTTACGATCTTATGGTTTTATAATTAAAAAACCTTATTGGTTTGATTTAAAAGTACTTAAAAAAAAAAAAAAATGTGATGTTCAAATAAGATATAGAAAAAAAAGTTTAAAATGTATTATATATCCAATAAAAAAAAAATATATTAAAATTTTTTTTAAAAATTATGAAATTGCAGTTACTGTAGGACAGTCCGCTGTATTTTATAAATATAATATATGTATTGGAGGAGGAATTATTACAAAAGTTTTTTTAATTAATAATATTAATAAAATTGGTAGTTGAATATATAATAATAATTTTAAAATATTAGGAGTTTTGAATGTGTTATAAGTATTTAAAGTCAATATCTCCAATTGATGGACGTTATAAACATAAAACTATTTTTCTAAAAAATATTTTTAGTGAATTTGGTTTAATTAAAGCTCGTATTTATATAGAATTAAATTGGTTTAAAAAGTTATCTACAGTTTCAGAAATAAAAGAAATACCAAAATTAAATAAAAATATATTAAATTTTATAAATAATATTAACAATATACAAGATAAAGATATAAAAGAAATTAAAGTATTCGAAAAAAAAATAAAACATGATGTCAAATCTATAGAATATTTTATTAGAAATAAATTAAGTAAAAAAAAATATTTTAAATATATTAAAGAATTTGTGCATTTTGCTTGTACTTCTGAAGATATTAATAATTTAGCATATGGTATCATGCTTAAAAAAACTAAAAAAAAAATTTTAACACCTTATTTTAAAAAGATATTAAAATATTTAAAAAATTTAGCTATTTTATATAAATATGAACCTTTAATAACTAGAACACATGGCCAAATTGCACTCCTTCTACCATGGGTAAAGAAATATTAAATTTTTATTTTAGATTAAAAAAGCAGTTTTTTATTTTTAAAAAAATCTCTATTTTAGGTAAAATTAATGGTACTATAGGAAATTATAACGCACATTTTATTACTTTTCCTAATGTTAATTGGATTACTTTAAGCAAAGATTTTGTTCAATCATTAGGTTTAAAATGGAATCCTTGTACTACACAAATTGAACCACATGATTATATTGCTGAACTTTTAAATTGTATCATAAGATTTAATAATATTTTAATTAATTTTAATCGTGATATTTGGGGTTATATTTCTTTGAATTATTTTAAGCAAAATAATAATATAAATGAAGTAGGTTCTTCAATTATGCCTCATAAAATTAATCCTATTAATTTTGAAAATTCTGAAGGAAATTTGGGTTTATCTAATGCTTTAATGACACATATGTCTAATAAATTACCAATATCTAGATGGCAAAGGGATTTGAGTGATTCAACTGTTCTAAGAAATTTAGGTGTTGTTTTCGGATATTCTATTATTGCTTATGATTCTTTATTGTTAGGTTTGCAAAAATTAAGAATTAATTCTAAACAAATGTTATTAGAATTACAAAATAACTGGCAAATTCTTGCAGAACCTTTACAAACTATAATGAGACGTTATGGTTTCAGTAATTCTTATCAATATATTAAAAATTTAACTAAAGGAAAAGTATTAAATAAAAAAAAATTATATAATATTATTAATAATTTAAATATCCCTTTAAAAGAAAAAGAACGTTTTAAAAAAATTAATCCATCTAATTATATAGGGTATGCGATAAAAATTGTAGAAAAGTTTACTAATTAATGTGTTTTTTATTTAATTTTTAAACATAATTTAATATATTTTAATTTTTGAGACTTAAATTTAAGGTATTTATATGAGTTTTTTAAAAGGTAAAAAAATATTAATTTTGGGTATGGCAAATAAGTATTCTATCGGTTATGGAATTGCAAAAGCAATGTATCAACAAGGAGCGGATTTAGCTTTTACTTATCAAAATCTAAAATATAAAAAAAGAGTTATAAAATTAGCTAATAATTTTAATTCAAATATTATTTTTCCATGTGATGTATCATCAGATAATAATATAATAAATTTATTTTCAAATTTATCAATTATTTGGAAGAAATTTGATGGCTTTGTTCATGCAATTGCTTATACACCAATTTCTCAGTTACAAAATAATTATATTGATTGTATAACAAAAAAGATATTTAATATGACACATGTTATTACATCATATAGTTTAGTTTCAATGATTAAAGCTTGTAAAAATATGTTAAATAAAAAATCATCGATAATTACTATTTCTTTTATTGGTGCTAATATAATAATACCATATTATAATATAATGGGCTTAGCGAAAGCTTCTTTAGAAGCAAATGTTCGTTATAGTGCAAATATATTAGGAAAAGATAATATTAGAATTAATGGTATTTCACCTGCTCCAATTAAAACTTTAGCTTCTTTTAAAATAAAAAACTTTAATAAATTATTTAATGATAGTAAAAAAAAAAATATTTTAAAAAGAAATATAACTATACATGAAATAGGTAATGTAGCAGCTTTTTTATGTTCTGATCTTTCTTCTGGTATTACTGGGCAAATTATTTATGTTGATGGAGGTTATAATTTAATGTATTAATTACTGTAATTTATTTTTTATAAAAATATTTTTATATAATTTATATAAATTCTTTGTTTTTTCAAAATGTAATATTTTATTTACAATATTTTATATTTATTATATAAATTAATTTATTACATTTATCATTATTAGGAATATATATGATTAATTTATTGACAAATTGTGCAATTTATTTTAATTTTTTTATGAATTTATTCATATTAGTAAATCCTATAGGAATTATTCCGATATTTTCTAGTATGACTCAAAAACAGTCAACAATAAATAAATCAAAAACAAATTTTATAACTAATTTCACTGTTTTTTTAATTTTATCTATTACTGTTTTTTTAGGTAGTAAAATTTTGTATTTTTTAGGTATATCTATTTCTTCTTTTCGTATGGCAGGAGGATTATTGATAATAGTGATTGCATTAAATATGTTAAATGATAAATTAATGTATTCTGTTGACAGTAGAAAAATTAATACTCCTGAAAAAATAGCTATTGTACCTTTAGCTATACCTTTAATTGCTGGACCTGGAGCAATTAGCACAACAATTATTTGGAATGAGAAGTATTCTAGTTTCTTTAATCATGTAGGTTGTGTAATAGCAATTTCTTTTTTTTGTTTTTTTTGTTGGTTATTGTTTAAAATTTCTCCTTACATTTATTCTTTTATTGGAACAGAAGGTATGAAAATTATTACAAAAATAATGGGTATACTATTAATTTCTATAGGGATTGAATTTATTCATCTTAGTATAAGAGATATGATTTTAAATATATAAATTTTTAAAATTGTGAGGTATATATTTTGAGTTGTATTATTGTTCGGGATTTTGGTTTAATAGATTGGAAAGTTGTTTTTTTAGAAATGCATTCTTTTACTGTTCAAAGAACTATGTTTTCTATAGATGAAATTTGGTTTGTAGAACATTATCCTATATTTACATTTGGTCAAAGATTAAATTCAAAGCAAATTAATGTTAAAACTAATATCCCTTGTGTATATACAAATAGAGGTGGTGAAATAACATATCATGGTCCTGGGCAACAAATTATATATTTATTAATAAATATTAAATTATATAATCTTAATCCACGTAAACTCATAAGTATAATAGAAAATTGTGTAATAAAGACTTTAAATTATTTTTCAATTGTAGCATATAATAAACTTTTTTTTCCAGGTGTATATGTCAATAATAAAAAAATTTGTTCTATTGGATTAAGAATAATAAATGGTTTTACATTACATGGTTTATCAATTAATGTTAAAATGAATTTATCTCCATTTAATTTAATAACACCGTGTGGAGATAAATATATGAAGATGACTCAAATATCTGATTTTTGCTCTAAAACTTCTTTTATACAATTAAAGAAAAAATTTTTATATAATTTTGTAAAAATTCTTAAAATAAAAAAAATAATATATAAAGATATAAAAAAATTTAAATTCTTTAAATAAAAAATTTATTTTTAAAAAAGCATTGTATATTAAATATATGCGAAATTAAATTTTATAAAATAAAATTATAATATATGAAATATGATATAAATAAATTAATTCCAATTAAAAATATTCAAAAAAAAAAAAATTTGGTAAAACCAAATTGGATTAAAATTAAATTACCTGTTGATAATAAAAAAATTAATAAAATGAAATCTATTCTTAAAAAGAATAAGTTAATCACAGTATGTGAAAATGCTTTATGTCCTAATTTACCTGAATGTTTTAATAATAAAACTGCAACATTTATGATTTTAGGAAATATTTGTACAAGATCATGTCCATTTTGCGCAATAAAGAATGGTAGACCCAATATTGTAGATAAAAAAGAACCATTAAGATTAGCACAATTAATTTATAAATTAAAATTAAAATACGTTGTTTTAACTTCAGTAAATCGAGATGATTTAAAAGATGCTGGAGCATTGCATTTTGCTAATTGTATTAAAGAAATACGTAAAATAAATGGTTTGAAGACTAAAATTGAAATTTTAGTACCTGATTTTCGAAAGAAAATCAATATTGCTTTACAATATATTGTAGATAACACTCCAGATGTTTTTAATCACAATATTGAAAGTATACCGCGTTTATATAAAAAAATAAGACCAGGTGCAAATTATTATAATTCATTAAAATTATTAAAAAAATTTAATAAATTATTTCCCAATATTCCAACAAAATCAGGATTAATGGTTGGTTTAGGAGAAACAAAAAGTGAAATTATAAAAGTTTTAATCGATTTATTAAAAAATAATGTTAGTATGTTGACAATTGGACAATATTTACAACCTAGTAAAAATCATTTACCTGTAGTAAAATATTATACACCTTATGAATTTTCACAAATTCAAAAAAAAGCAATAAGTATGGGTTTTGCTAAAGCATATTGTGGTGTTTTTGTGCGTTCTTCATATCATGCTTCAAAACAAATTATTGTATAAATTTGTTTTATTGTAATTTAAATAATAATTTTTTAAATATTATTAATTATTTTAAAAACTTGATAGGTGTTATTATGACTAAAATTATTATAGCTTTAGATTATAGTTCTAAAAAAGAAGCAATGAATTTAGTATATAATATAGATCCTAAATTATATTATTTAAAAATTGGAAATAAAATGTTTACATTATTTGGTAAAAAATTTATTTATGAGTTGCAAAAATTAAATTTTAAAATTTTCTTAGATTTAAAATTTTTTGACACTCCTGATACAATTTTTAATTCTGTACTAGCTTCTGCAGATATGGGGGTATGGATGTTAAGTATTCATACTTCTGGTGGTAGTGATATGTTAAGATCCGCCAAGTCAGCTTTAAAATACTTTAAGTATGATGCTCCTTTGTTAATGGGTGTTACTATTTTAACTAGTTTTAATATTAAAAATTTTATTGAATTAGGTATTGTAAATTCTATGCAAAAACAAGCTTTACTATTATCTAAGATTGCTTTTAACTGCAATTTAGATGGAGTAATATGTCCTGGTGTATTTTTCAAATATATTAAAAATAAAATTATAAATATAAATAAAAAATTTAAATATGTTGTACCAGGAATTAGGTTAGAAAGAGATAATAATAATGATCAATATAATGTTATTACCCCTAAAATAGCTAGAAAATATAATATAGATTATATTGTTTTAGGTAGAACTGTAACAGCTGCAATAAATCCTTTAGATATTTTAAAAAAAATTTTTATTTTGTAAATTTTTTTGTTTTATATATAGATTACAATAATTAAATACTTAAATTTTTTTGTTTTATGTATTAAATTATATCACTTTATAATATTTAAATATATTATTTAAAATATTAAAATATGTTTTTATAATATATCTTTTAATTATTAAAAACATTTTATTTATAGAATATTTTTAAATTTAATAAAATTTTAATTATATTATTTTAAATATAAATTTATGTATTTTGTAATATTTATATTATATTAATTTAAAATAGTAAAATTTTTTAAGGAATATCGAAATGTTAAAAAAATCTGTTAAATCAATTTTACCTACACCTTGGGGTAAATTTTCAATTATTGGTTTTGAAGAAAAAATTAATAAAAAATCTCATTTAGCATTAATTTATGGTAACGTAAATAATAATGCTGCTGTTTTATCTAGAGTCCATTCAGAATGTTTAACTGGAGATGCGTTATTTAGTTTAAGATGTGATTGTGGTTTTCAATTAAAAACCGCTTTAATGATGATTGCTAAAGAGAAGAAAGGTATATTGATATATCATAGACAAGAAGGAAGAAATATTGGTTTATTAAATAAATTAAATGCTTATGCTTTACAAGATTCTGGTTTTGACACTGTAGAAGCTAATCATAAATTAGGTTTTTCTGCAGATGAAAGAGATTTTTCTATTTGTGCAGATATTTTTAAGATATTAGGTGTTATTAGTATAAGATTATTAACTAATAACCCTTTTAAAGTAAAAATGTTATCTGCAACAGGATTAGATATTTTGGAAAGAATTCCTTTAATTATAGGAAAAAATAAAAAAAATTTTAATTATTTAAGTACAAAAGAAAAAAAAATGGGACATATATTTGATTTTTAATAATCATATTAAATAATAAAGTATAGTATATTATTTAAAAAAATTTTAAATTTACATTAGTTATTTAAAATAAATTATTATTAAATATTTAAATTTATAATAAAGAATTAAATAAGTAAGTAAAATTTTCTATACAACGCTTCCAAAATGCACGTAGATACCATAATTTCAGAATGATTAATTTAGAATGTGCAATATATTTATTTTGTATTTTTGTTAATCTTTTACTAAAATTTATATCATCAATAACTAAAGTTATTTCAAAATTTAACCAAATGCTACGCATATCTAAATTAAATGTTCCAATTAAGCTCAATTGATCATCTATTAACACACTTTTACTATGTAATAATCCTTTTTTGCATTGATAAATTTTTACTCCTGATTCTAATAGTTCTGTAAAATAAGCTCTGCTAGCCCAATGTACTAAAAAAGAATCATTTTTTTTGGGTAAAATAATAATAACTTTTACGCCTCTTTGTGCAGCTATGCAAATTGCATATAATAAATGCTCACTAGGTACTAAATAGGGAGTGGTTAAGATTATTTTTTTTTTTGCAGAATATATTGCAGTTAATAATACTTGATGTATTATATTTTTTAAATAACCTGGACCTGAAGGTATAACTTCTATTGAAATGGGATTTTTTTCAATTGTTGTGAATTTTTTTAATTTTTTGGGTATTTTTTTTTTTTCTTTTTTACCTGTTTCCAATTCCCAATCACAAGAGAAAATTAAACCTATAGTTGCTGCTATAGTTCCTTCTATTCGAACCATAATATCAATCCATTTTCCTAAACCAGAATTTTGTTTAAATAATTCCGGATCAACTAAGTTCATGCTTCCAGTATATACAATATAATTATCAATTAAAATTATTTTTCTATGTTGTCTAAGATCGATTCTTTTTAAAAATATATTTGAAAATTTTATTTTTAAAGCTTCAACTATTTTAATACCAGAGTTTTTCATTTTTTGAACCCATTTACTTCGAAAAAATTTTGAACTACCTGTAGAATCTAACATTAATTTACATTTAATACCTTTTTTAGAAGATTTAATTAAAGCATTTGCTACATCATCTGCAATACCACCAGGTTGCCAAATATAAAAAACAATATCGATAGTTTTAGTTGCTTTTTTTATATCGTATATTATTTTTTTTATGATATTATTAGAATTAGTAAATATTTTTATTTTTTTATTAGTTAATCCAGATAACCCTTGGCGCTTTTTGCATAATTGCAATAAAGGTTGTGCTACATCACTAATTTTTTTTTTATAATTATAATGTAAAGAATTAATAAATTTTAAATAATATTTTTTTTTTGAAAACATGATGCATGATATTCTTTTTTTTTTATTAGGTTTTTTTTTAATACATTGAATCCATAATAATATAATTATTAAAAATAATAACAAAAAAATCATTTGCATAATAAAAATTGAGATTTTTTTTTTTTAAAAATCTCTATTGCAATAATTAGGTATATCAAAAAATATTTTAAAAAAAACAAATTAGTTGATATTAAAATGTATTTATCCATGTTTCTTTCCAAATATTTAAAATTTATATTATTTAAAAATTTTTAATATTTTAAATAAATTATATATTTAAATTATTTTATCTTGCATTTAAATAGAATTATATTTAAGCAAAATTAATGACAAATATTTTTAAAATTTTTAAAAATTTGTTTTTAAGTAATTTTAATTTATTAATATAATTTTTAAATATTACGTTATTAATTTTTTTTATTTATTTTAATAATATTATAATAAACAAAAATATAAATTGTATAAATAAGCGCAATACAATTTTTATTTAATATTAAAAATTTATTATTTAAATTTTTTTATAATATTTTAAATCCTAATTTTTTATAAATATCTTTTTTTATTTAATTTTTTTTATATTATTTTATTTCAGTTTATCATTTTTTGAAATTGTATATTTTATATAAATTAAATTTAATATAACAAATATCAAAATAGCCAAATTTAAAATAAAAATTTTAAAATTTACCCAAATGTTATCTGGTGAATTTAAAGCTACATAAGCATTACTAAAACCACATAATATTAAAAAAAATATCCAAGATATATTTATTTTTCTATATATAGAGTCAGGTAATATAAATTTTTTTTTTAAAATTTTTTTAATAAATAATTTTTTCATCCATATATGATTGATAAATAAAAAAATAGCTAAAGAAAAATAAACGAAAGTTGGTTTTAATTTTATAAATTGGCTATCATGTAATATTATAGTTAAAGTTGTAAAAAAAACTATATAGACAAAACTGATAATATCAAATTTTTTTATTTCTTTATAAATTAACCATTTAATAGCAATAGTTAAACCAGAAGTTATAATTAATGTATTAGATGCTATAAAAATGTCATATTTTTTATAAAATAGGAAAAAACATAATATTGGTAATATATCAATAAATTTCTTCATATTACACCTATAATAAAATTGTTTTAAATACATAAATTTAAATATATCATTTAATTATTTTTTTAAAAAATATATTTATAATATTAAACTAGTAAATATTTATTTTTTAAAATATCATTAATTAGCATAAAATTTTAGTAGATTTTTTTAAAATTTTTATTAATTTTTGTATTTTTAATAATATTATTTTTGAATTATGTATGTTTTTTTCAATAATTTGAATTATAATTGAACCGCATATTACTCCATTAATGCCTAATTTTATACTTTCTTTTATTTGTTTAATATCATAAATACCAAAACCTTGAATTAAAGGTGTTTTAGTTAAGTTATTAAATTTTTTAATAATTGTTTCACATGGTTTTATAGTTTTTTGTGTAATACCTGTTACACCTGTTCTAGATAATATATATATATATCCTTCTGCATATAAAGAAATTTTTGTAATTAATGCATCATCTGCATTTGGCGGGCAAATAAAAATTTGCGCAATTTGGTATTTTTTAGATAAATATAAAAATGAAACAGATTCTTCTATAGGAACATCTACAATAAGTATAGAATCTATATTTAATTCATGGCATTTTTTATAAAAATTTTTAACTCCTATATTAAAAATAATATTTGCGTAAAGTAATAAACCAATAGGTATATTGGGAAATTTTTTTCTTATTTTTTGTAATAATTCAAAACATTTTATATAATTTATATTATTTTTTAAAGCACGAATATTTGCTGATTGTATAATTTTTCCGTCAGCCATAGGGTCGGAAAACGGAAAACCTAATTCTAATGCATCTGCTCCAGAATAAATCATTGTATTAATAATTTTATATGATAATTCAATATTAGGGTCGCCTAATATTACAAAAGGTATAAAACATCCCTCTTCCCTTTTTTTTAATTGTTGAAATAATTTATAATAACGATTCATAATATCTCCTTATTATTAAATTTATTTATAGTTGCAATATCTTTATCCCCTCTACCTGACAAATTAACTATTAAAGTTTGTTTTTTATTTGGATTTTGATTCATTATTTTTAAAGCATAAGCTAATGCATGTGATGATTCTAAAGCAGGTATAATACCTTCATATTTACATAATTTTTTGAAAGCCATTACAGCATATTTGTCATTAATACTATAATATTTAGCTCTTTTAGTTTCTTTTAACCAAGCGTGTTCTGGACCAACAGCGGGAAAATCTAATCCTGCAGAAATAGACCATGATTTTTTAATTTGACCATTTTTATTTTGCATAATTGGTGTTTTCATTCCAAAATAAATACCTGTTCTACCATTTGTCAAAGGAGCGCCATGTTTGCCGCTATTTACACCTAATCCACCTGGTTCAATTCCAATTAATTGTACTTCTTTGTGCTTAATAAAATCAGAAAAAATTCCTATAGCATTAGATCCTCCTCCTACACATGCGATTATGGAGTCTGGTAATTTTCCTTCAGCTTTTAAAATTTGTTTTTTAGTTTCTTTACCAATTATTTTTTGAAATTCTTTAACTATAGTTGGATATGGGTGTGGTCCAGCAGAAGTTCCGATCATATAATGTGAATTTTCATAATTTTCTGACCAATCTCTTATAGCTTCATTGCAGGCATCTTTTAAAGATTTGGAGCCACTATGTACTGGTATAATTTTAGCTCCTAGTAATTTCATACGCAAAACATTTTGTGATTGTCTTTGTATATCTTTTTGACCCATATAAATACGACATTTTATTCCAAAAAATGATGATACCATGGCAGTTGCAACTCCATGTTGTCCTGCACCTGTTTCAGCTATAATATTTTTTTTATTCATTTTTTTAGTTAATAACAATTGCCCTATTACTTGATTAGTTTTATGCGCTCCACCATGTAATAAATCTTCTCTTTTAAGGTATATTTTAGTATTTGTTCCTTTGGTAATATTGCGACAAAGAGTTAATGGAGTTGGTCTTCCTGCATAGTTTTTTAATAAATAATGTAATTTTTTTTTAAATAATTCATCTTTTAAAGAATTAAAAAATATCTTTTCTAAATCATATAATGCAGGAATTAATATTTGAGGAACATACATACCACCAAATGAACCAAAATATGGGTTTAATAAAGTCATTTTAAATTACCTTTTATAATATTAAAATGTACGTAATATTTTAAAAATTTTTTGTATTTTTTTTTCACTTTTAATTCCAGGAATACTTTCTATACCAGAATTAAAATCTAATCCAAAACAATCAAATTTTAATGCTATTTTGCAATTATCTATATTCAACCCTCCAGCAATAAAAATATTATTTATTTTTTTATTTTTTAAAATTGACCAATTAAATGTATTTCCACTACCTCCTATTATATTATCAAAAATATATTTTTTAACATGAATAAATTTTAAATTAGGAAAAGAATTTATGATAGGTATAGATTTCCATATTTTTATTTTAGAACTTATATTTCTGCGAATATTATTTATATATTCTTGTGTTTCATTACCATGTAATTGAATAGCATATAAATTTATTTTTTTACATACATTTATAATATAACGTGCAGTATTATTTTGAAATACAGCAACGTGTTTTAAATTTGTGTTGGAAATTATTTTTTTTGCTTTGTTTATGTTTATTTTTCTAGGAGAATTTTTGCATAAAATTAATCCTCCATAAATAGCACCGTTTTTTTCCGAACATATTGCATCTTGTGTATTTGTTAAACCGCAAATTTTATTATTTCCAAATATTAATCTTTTAATAGCATGATCAATATTTTTTTTTTTCATAAGATACGATCCTATTAAAAAGCCATGAACCATCTTACGTAACTTCTTTATTTGTTTAAAACTATTTATACCTGATTCGCTAATTATTATAGTTTTTTTTGAAATTAAAGGTGCTATTTTTTGCGTATTTTGAATATTAATATTTAAGTCATTTAAATTTCTATTATTAATTCCAATAACTTTAGCTTTTAAATTTTGTGCTCTATGCATTTCATTAATATCATAAATTTCTGTTAAAATTCCCATATTTAATTTTTTTGCAATATTAGATAAATAAATATATTGTGCATCATTTAAAATAGATAACATTAATAGTATTGCATCTGCTTTATAATATCTAGCTAAATATATTTGATATTTATCTATTATAAAATCTTTACATAATACTGGTTGGTGCACATTATTTCTTACTAATAATAAATTTTTAAAAGATCCTTTAAAAAATTCTTCATCTGTAACAACTGAAATTGCAGAAGCATATTTTTTATATATATTAGTTATTTTTGGTAAATCAAATTTATTTCTTAACAAACCATGAGAAGGAGAATATTTTTTACATTCTAAAATATATGCTGGATATTCTTTTTTTAAATTTGAATAAAAATTTCTATCACTTTTAATAATATTGTTCTTAAAAGATGAAATAGGATTTGCTATTTTATTATAATGAATCCATTCTTTTTTTTTTTTTAATATTTTTTTTAAAATATTATTTTTCATATAATACAACTCTTAGAAATAGATAAAAGATTTTTATATGCAATTCCACTATAAATTATTTTTAATGCATATTTAGTATTTTCTTTTAAATTTAAAAAACCTAAATTTCTTAAAAATAAAGCAACATTTGCTGCTACAGTGTGTTCTAAATCAATATATTTTTTTGTTCCTTGTAATATGTTTTTAAGTATTCGAGCATTTTGTGTTACTGTACCACTTTTCAGAACATCTTTAGAATATGGTTCTAAACCAAAATCTTTTGCTGTTAAACTATATTTAGTAATTACATTATTATTTAGTTCTGCGACATGTGTAATATCATGTAAGGTCAGTTCATCAATATTATCGCTGTTAACTACAATAGCATGTTTATAATTTAATTTTTTTAATAAATTAATCATTGGATCTATTAAGTTATAATTATAAACTCCAATAATAGTATAATTAGGTTTTGCAGGATTTAACAAAGGTCCTAAGATATTATATATTGTTCTAGTATTAAGATTTGCTCTAATTTTGTGAATTAATTTAAAACTAGAATGATATTTAGGAGCTAATAAAAAACAAATATTATAATTATCTAAAAGGAAACGTGATTGATTAGGTGTTATATTTAAAGGTATTTTTAATGATTTTAAAATATTCGCGGAACCGACTTTACTAGATATATTATAATTACAATGTTTTACTATTTTAAATCCTGCTGCAGCTAATACAAAAGCAGTTGCAGTAGAAATATTCATAGTATGAAAATCACATCCTCCTGTTCCTACAATATCAGAAAATATGTATTTAGGACGTGGAAAAAATTTACAATTTTTAAATAAACTTAATACTGCACCATAAATTTCATCTATTGTTTCACCGCGGGTTTTAATTGTCATCAAAAGAGCTGATAATTGCATTTCATTAATTTTATTGACAATTATGAATTTAAATAATCTTTCACTTTCTTTTTGTGTTAAATATTGACCATTATAAATTTTTTGTAAAATTTTTTTCATGATTTAATCTTATAATATTGGATTTAAATAAATAATATTAAACATTTTAAATAAAATAAATTATATTAAAATATTTTTAATAAATATTAAATATAATGTATATATTAAATTTAAAATAATCATTTATTTTAAAATTAAATTATTGATAATTCTATTAAAATAAAAATTTTATCTTGATCTTTATTTTGAATAATATTAATATTTAATATTTAAATTTAATATTTATATTTAATATTTATATTTTTTTATATTATTTAATTATATGTTTAAGGGACCAGTATAATGAAGAAATTATTTATATTATTATTATTTTTAATAGTTTCAATTACACTGGGGACGACATGGATTGTTATGAAATTAGTAACAGAAACAATACCTCCAATTTTTGGAACTGGAATGCGTTTTTTATTAGCTTCTCCATTATTAATAATATTATGTTATTTAAATAATGTTCCTTTTTTTTTTCCTACAAATAAAATAAAATATCAATTTATAATTTCTTTATTTTATTTTTTTATACCTTTTACTTTAATGTTATATAGTAGTATCTATATTAGTTCTTTTTTTGCTTCTGTAATTTTTTCTACTATGCCAATTTTTATTATAATTATTTCTTGTATTTATTTTAAAACACAAACTCATTTTTTGCAAATTATTGGTGTTACTATATCTTTATTTTCATTTTTTATTATTTTACTTTCCGAATTGTTATATAATATTCAAACATATAAAGGTATATTAACTTTATTAATAGCTGTTATAAGTCATGCTTGGATTTATGTTTATACTAAAAAAAAATGTAAAAAAATATCTATATTAACTTTTAATACCTTACCTTCTTTATTTTCAGGTTTGATGTTATTAATATTATCTTATTTTATTGAAAATCCTGTAATACAGAATTTTTCTTTAAAATCTATCATTGCAATAATATATTTAGGAAATTTTATTGGTATTTTTGGAATTTTATCATATTTTTATTTACAAAAAAATATTGATTCACTTTATACTTCTATCGTTTTTTTATTATTCCCTTTTATTGTATGTATTATTGATAAATATTACTATGCTTATAATATTACTTTATTTCAATTTTTATTACTAATATTTTTAGTATTTGGTATGTTATTAACTATGTTACCTAAAAATATTTTGAAACTTTAAAATTTTTTTTATAATATGTTATATATATTATCATTATTAATAATTTTATAATATATATATAATTATATGATTTTCAAAATACAAAAAATATTATCTAAATATGGATTTAATTCACGTAGAAATATTGAAAAAATGATTTATAATAAAGAAATATTTATAAATAATCAATTAATTAAAATTGGGGATGTTTTTGAGGAAAAAGATATTAAAATTATTCAAATAAAAGGTGTTTGTTTTAATACCCCATTGAAATTTTTAAATAAAATGTTAATATTAAATAAAAAAATTGGGCAAATTTGCTCAAAAAAAACAAATGAAAATTATAATACTATATTTGATCATTTACCTGTAATTAAATATGGAAAATGGATTAATATAGGTAGGTTAGATGTTAATACTGAAGGTTTGTTATTAATTACTACAGATGGAGAATTAGCTTACAGACTTGCACATCCTAAATATAATATTAAAAGAGATTATAAAGTAAAAGTTTGTGGTTTATTAACTACTCATTTGTTTAAAAAATTACAAAAAGGTTTATGGTATAATAAAAAATTTCTTATATTTAATAATATTTTTTTTATAAAAGGTGATAAATTTAATAAATGGTTTGTAGTAACATTATATCAAGGAAGAAATAGGGAAGTCAGGATTTTATGGGAATCTATAGGATTAACAGTAAAAAAATTAATAAGAATTAGTTATGCAAATATATTTTTACCAAAATCATTAAAAAAAGGGAAATTTACAGAATTGAGTAAAAAAAAAATAAATAAATTAAGAATTTTAGTAAATCTTGCAAAGATATGAATTTAAATGATATTGAAATTTTTAATATTAATTTAAATTATTGATTTTGTATAATATTTATTTTTAATATAATAAATTTTAAATTGTAATGTTTAATTTTAATTAATTTAAAAAAATTTTATTATTAAATAATAATTTTATTATATCTATAAAATTTATAAAAAAAAATTACTTAAATATTTATATTTTAAAATAATATATTATAATTTAAAATATATAAAATAATTAAATAAATTACATTAAAATTATAATAAATTACATTAAAATTATAATAAATTATAAACTATACAAATAATGTTATAATTTTTTATATTTTATTAATTAAAATTATTTAAAAATATAATTATGAAAATAAATTTGCTAAATTTTGATCGTATTAAAATGCGTGATTTTTTTATATCTATTAATGAAAAATATTTTCATGCAGATCAAATAATGAAATGGATATATAATCATAATTGTTATGATTTTAATAAAATGACAAATTTAAGTATCCGTTTACGACAAAAATTGATCCATCGTACGACATTACGTATACCTAAAATAATTAAAAAATTAAATTCTAACGATGGTACTATAAAATTTTTAATGCAAATAGATACAAATTATATAGAAACCATTTATATTCCTGAAAAAAAAAGAAATACAATATGTGTTTCTTCGCAAGTAGGATGTGTATTAAAATGTGATTTTTGTGCAACAGGTTATATGGGTTTTAAGCGTAATTTACAAGTATCAGAAATTATTGGTCAAATATTAAATATTAAAAAAAAAAAATCCAGAAAAAAACTTAATATTGTTTTCATGGGTATGGGAGAACCATTATTAAATTTTAACAATGTTATTACTGCTGTTAAAATTATGCTGGATCCTTTAGGAATGTGTATTTCTAAATATAATATTACATTATCAACAGTAGGTATAATACCAGGATTAGAAAAACTAAAAAATACAATTGATATAAGATTAGCTATATCATTACATGCACCTAATAATAAATTACGTTCTAAAATTGTACCTATAAATAAAAAATATAATATTGAATCTATATTAAGTACTGCTAAAAATTATTTAAACACCTCTAAAACCAATAAAGGAGGTGTAACGATAGAATACGTTATGTTAAAAGATATTAATGATAATATTAAATTTGCACAAGAACTAGTAGAATTATTAAAAAATATACCTAGCAAAATTAATTTAATACCATGGAATTATAATCAATATTCTAAATATTGCGTAAGTACATATGAGCAAATGCATAAATTTGCAAATATTTTACTTAAAAAAGGTTATATTGTTAAAATTAGGAAAAATAGAGGAGCGGATATTAATGCCGCTTGTGGGCAATTGTCAAATTTTATAAATTGTGATTTATAAAAAACATATTAATTTTAATATTTATAGAAAAAATGATTTAAAATTTTAAATATTAAAGGTTTAAAAAAATGAGCAAGATTCAATCTTTACGCGGCATGAATGATATTTTACCAAAAAATTTATATTTTTGGTGGTGTAAAATAGAAAATGTAATTAAAGAAATATTTACAAGCTATTGTTTTAATGAAATAAGAACTCCAATTTTAGAACAAACAAATCTTTTTAATAGAACTATAGGACAAGATACTGATATAAATAAAGAGATGTATAGTTTTAATGATAAAAATAATTTTTCTATTACATTACGTCCGGAATCTACCGCTAGTTGTGTCAGATCAGTTATTGAAAATGATCTTCTATATGAAAAAATATTAAAATTGTGGTATTATGGACCTATGTTTAGATATGAAAGACCTCAAAAAGGAAGATTTAGACAATTTTATCAAATTGGAGCCGAAATTTTCGGTTTAGAAGGTTCAGAAATTGAATTAGAGATTTTATTATTAATAAATAGAATATGGAAAAAATTAAATGTTTGTAATTTTTTAACTTTAGAAATTAATTCTATTGGTTTTTTAAAAGAACGTATAAAATATATTAAAGATTTAAAAAATTTTTTTAAAAAAAATATTCAATATTTTAAAAAAGCTAATATACATAAATTTAAATTCAATTCATTAAGAATATTAGATAGTAAAAATAACGTTATTAAAAAAATATTATCTAAAGCGCCTTTGTTAAAAGATTATTTGGGAGAAATTTCAATAAATAATTTTAATAATTTATGCATAATGCTTAAGAAATTTAATATTCCATATAATATAAATTATAATTTAGTTAGAGGTTTAGACTATTATAACAATATTGTTTTTGAATGGAAAACAAAGACTTTAGGAACACAAGATACTGTTTGTTCAGGAGGTAGATACGATACTTTATTTAAACAATTAGGTAACAAAGATCATGTTCCAGCTATAGGTTTTGCAATTGGAATGGAACGCTTAGTAATGCTTTATAAAAATATAAAAACAAAGAAAAAAAAAACCATAAATATTTTCATTTGTTTTATAAAAAATAGAAATAAATTATCAGCTATAAAATTATCTGAATATATTCATAATATTTTTCCTAATTTATCAATAACAATTCATAGTAATAATTATCTCTTTAATCAAAAAAAAAATATTTCTAAATTTAATATTCATTTGTTAATTTTTATAGGTGACAAAGAAAGAAGAAATAATTATATTACTGTAAAAATTTGTAAACAAAATCAAAGAGTTGTTGTTTTTTCTAAAAATATTTATTTTTTTATTAAAAATTTTTTTAAATGAATATTTATTATTATACATAATTTTCAAATATAAAGTCCAAGGAAAAACGCATGTCTATAAAAAATAATTCTATACAACATTATGATATAAAAATATGGAATGCTATAAAAAAAGAAGAAAAAAGGCAAGAAGAACATATAGAATTAATTGCTTCAGAAAATTATACTAGTAAATTAGTTATGCAAGCACAAGGTTCTATATTAACAAATAAATATGCTGAAGGATATCCAGAAAAACGTTATTACGGTGGTTGTAAATACGTGGATATAATCGAAAAAATTGCTATAAAAAGAGCTAAAATTTTGTTTGGCGCAAATTACGTTAATGTACAACCTCATTCTGGTTCACAAGCTAATTTTGCTATTTATAATGCATTATTAAATCCTGGAGATTTAATTTTAGGAATGGATTTAACTCATGGAGGACATTTAACACATGGTTCAAAAGTAAATATTTCAGGTAGATTATATAATACAATAAGTTATGGAATTGATGAAAATGGCACAGTAAATTACAAAGAAATAGAATCACTTGCGAAAAAATATAAACCAAAAATGATTATTGGAGGATTTTCTGCATATTCCGGTTTATGTGATTGGGAGAAAATTCGACATATTGCTGATACTGTAAACGCATTTTTTTTGGTAGATATGGCACATATCGCAGGTTTAGTTGCAGCAAAATTATATCCTAATCCATTAAAATATGCTCATTTTGTAACTTCTACAACACATAAAACTTTGGCAGGTCCTAGAGGTGGTTTAATCTTGTCTTGTTCTAATGATAAAAGTTTACATCAAAAGATTAATTCTTCTATATTTCCAGGTATACAAGGTGGTCCATTAATGCATATAATTGCAGCAAAAGCTATTGCATTTAAGGAAGCAATGGAAGAAAAATTTACAGAATATCAAAAAAAAATATTAGAAAATTCTAAAAAAATGGTACAAACATTTATTTTAAGAAATTATAAAATAGTTTCTGGAAATACTTACAACCATCTATTTGTTATTGATTTAACAAAAAATAAAATAACTGGAAAAGAAGCAGATTATGCATTAAATAAAGCAAATATTACTGTTAATAAAAATACCATACCAAATGATAAACAAAGTCCTTTTATTACATCGGGTATTAGAATTGGCACACCTGCTATAACTAAGAGAGGTATGGGGGCAATTGAATCACAAATGATAGCTAATTGGATTAGCGATATATTAGAAAATATAGACAATAAAAATATTATTAATAAAATTAAAAAAAAAGTATTAAAATTATGTAAAAAATTTCCTGTTTATAATAAATAATATAATTATTAATTATATTCTACACATAAAAGCAAATATAATGCAATTTTACTTTATGTGTATTACATTTTTAAAATTAAATATTTTAATTACACTCATAGTGAAATAATAAGAATATAATTAATAATAATTTATTATAATGTGAAACATTAAATTAACAAATATTTTAATATGATAATTTTTCAACAATTTATTTAAATTACTTACATTACTATATTTAAAATATTTTATAAATAAATTTTTTAAATTTATTTTTAAATAAATATTATATATTATGAATTAAAACCCATAAAGGATTTTTACCAGTATTTCCAATAGAAATTAATTTTATATAACCAGTGTTAAAATTTATAGAATAGCATGCAATAGTATTTGATTTCTCTCCAGCGACAATCAAAATATTTCCTTTTTTATTTATATTAAAAGAACGAGGTTGTATTTCAGTAATAAAATTTTTTTTAATTTTTAAATATTTTCCATTATTTAAAATTTTAAATATTGTAATTAAATGTAATTTTCTATCACAACTATATAAAAATTTTCCAGAAGGGTGTATAATTATATCTGCTGACCATGGTTTAGTGTTAATATTATTTTTAAAAATACTTATATTTTGTGTTTTAAGAATGTTATTAAAATGTTCTATATACCATACATCAACACTGCCATTTAATTCATTAATATTATATAAATATTTTCCATTGTTGTGTATACACATATGACGAGGACCGAAGTTAATTGAGTTTTTTAATTTAATTAATTTTTTTATTTTAAATTTTTTAATTTCAGTATTATATACATAAATTTTATTTTCTTTTAACGCTGTAACAAATATTTTTTTATAATCCATGCTTAAGCATGATGAATGACATCCTAATATATTAGGTAATGTAATTAATGAATCAATTATAGGTATACCAAAAACATCCAATTTAAATATATTTAATGAATTAAAATGGTAAGAACTACAAAATATTAATTGTTTATTTACATCTAGAGTAATGTGATTTAAACTAACGGATAAACGAACTTTTTTATAAAATTTTATAAAACCAAAACGATTAATTTTATAACATATAATGTAAAATTTTGGTCGAATAGCTACATACAATATTTTTTTTTCTTTATTGATACATAAAGGTTGTGGTTCACCTTTTAATGCAACTATTTGTATTAAATTTAATATTCCAAAATTTTCTAAACGCCATACTTCTATTTGTTTACTTTCTGAACTAGATATGTAAATTATTTGATTCATATATATATTCTCTTTATTTTATTTTATAACAGTTAATATTTATTATAAATATTATTAAAATGCAATATTTTATAATAATTAAATTAAAATTTAAATATTTAAATATCTTAATATTAATTTACAATATTAACTGATACAATTAATACAATATTTAATTATCTATTATATTATTTAATATTTTATATTCATATTTTTTAGATTTAATATCATCAAATTGATTTTCCCAACGAGAAATTACTAAAACAGCTAAAGAATTACCTATAACATTTAACGCAGTACGAGCCATATCCATAATTCTATCTACTCCAGCAATAAACGCTAGTCCTTCTAATGGAATACCTACAGAACCTAAAGTTGCAAGTAAAACTACAAAAGATATTCCGGGGATGCCGGCAATACCTTTTGAAGTAATCATTAAAGTTAAAACTAAAATTATTTGATCAGAAAGAGATAATTCAATGCCATATAATTGCGCGATAAAAATTGCTGCTATACTTTGATATAATGTTGAACCATCTAAATTAAATGAATATCCTGTAGGTACGACAAAACTAGTTATAGACTTTGGAGCGCCATAATCTTGCATTTTTTGTATAATTTGTGGTAAAACTGTTTCTGAACTGGAAGTAGAATATGCTAAAATTAATTCATTTTTCAAAATTCTTATTAATACAGTTATTTTGAAATTGCAAATACGTGCTATAGCCCCTAATATTATAAAGGCAAAAAAAAATATAGAAAGATATACTAAAACAACTAATTTAGCTAGAGGTATAAAAGAAGAAAATCCGAAATTAGAAATAGTTAGCGCAATTAATGAAAAAACACCAATTGGAGAATAACACATAATTATATTAGTGATTTTAAACATAGTAGCTGAAGTAGATTTAAAAATATTTATTAATGGTTTTCTATCTTGCAAAGGAAGGGAAGATAAACCTAAACCAAATAATACTGAAAAAAATATTATTTGCAACATATCATTATGTGCAATAGAAAAAAAAATATTTTGCGGTATTAAAGATAAAATAATATGCATAAAATCATGAGATATATTTTGCATTTGCATGGCAGAATTTTGATATTTAGATATATCAACCATTTTTAATAAAGACATATCAATTCCAGAACCAGGTTTGAAAAAATTTGCTAAAGCAATACCTACAATTATTGCTAAAGTAGTTACAATTTCAAAATAAATTATGGTTTTTATACCTATTCTGCCTAACTGTTTAGTATCACTAACAGATGCAATACCAATTATTAATGTTGAAATAACTATCGGTACAACTATCATTTTAATTAAGTGTGTAAAAATGTCTCCAGCTGGGCTAAGGAAGTGATTAATTACTAATAAACGTTTTTCGGGGTTATTATGCAAAACAACCCCTAAAATACTACCTAAAAATAAAGCAATTAAAATTTGCCAAGCGAGACTAATTTTAAAAATTTTCATAATATTTATATCCTGAATAAGATATTTTTAAAATTACGCTTTTAAAAAATTTTACATTTTGTTTATTATGCGTTTAAATCAGTAAAATATATAAAATTTAAAAAATATAAATAATTTAAAAATTTTTTATTAAAATATTTATATAAAATAATATATTTATAATTTTAATAAAATGTGAATTTGGTTTGATATTTGTATTTTTTATTATTTTAAGATAGGAGTTTAAAAATTTATTTTTGAAAATATACAAACTTAATTTTTTAAAATATTTAATTAAAATAAATATTATAAATTTTTATTGTATTTTAAAATTATTTTAATATAATATTTAAGGATTTAAGATTAAATAAAATTTAAGTTAATTTGAATTTTAAGATGTTAAAGTACGAAATATGATGATTTTGGTTTTTTAAAAACCATAATATATTATTAAATAAATGCAATTGAAAAAATAATATGAATTTAATAATATAAAATTTATTAAAATATATACAATAAATTTTATAAATTATTACATATAATAGTAAATTGAAATAAAACTATTAAATAATATTTGTGTGCTAAAATATTTTTTAGTGTATTTAAAATTTTATTAAATAGTAAAATATAATATTAATATAATTAATTAAAATGGTGAGTATATGTCTATTAGAGTGGGTATTAATGGATTTGGAAGAATTGGAAGGATTGTTTTTAGGTTAGCTCAAAAAAGAAAAAACATAAAAATAGTAGCTATAAATGATCTTTTAGACGTAAATTATATAGCATATATGTTGAAATATGATTCTACACATGGAACATTTAATAACACAATTAATATTAAAGGCGATTCAATTATTGTTAATAATAATATAATAAAAATCCTTTCCATTCGTGATCCAGAAAATTTAATTTGGGGTAAATTAAATATTGATGTTGTTATAGAATCTACTGGTTTATTTTTAACTAAAGAATCCGCTTATAGACATATTAAAGCAGGAGCAAAAAAAGTTATATTAACAGGACCTTCTAAAGATGATACACCTATGTATGTTAAAGGTGCAAATTTTGAAAAATATAATGGTGAAAAAATTGTTTCTAATGCTTCTTGTACAACAAATTGTTTAGCGCCTTTAATTAAAGTTTTAAATAATGAATTAAACATTATAGAAGGTTTAATGACAACTGTACATGCGACAACTGCTACACAAAAAACTGTAGACTCAGCTTCAAATAAAGATTGGAGAGGTGGGAGAGGTATTTTGCAAAATATTATTCCTTCATCTACTGGTGCAGCACAAGCCGTTGGAAAAGTTTTACCTGAACTAAATGGAAAATTAACTGGTATTGCATTTCGTATACCTACTTCTAATGTTTCAGTGGTGGATCTAACTATACGTTATAAAAAACAATCTACATATAAAAATATATGTAATATAATAAAACACGCTGCCAATAATGATATGAAAAATATTATTGGTTACACAGAAGATGAAGTAGTTTCTACTGATTTTAATGGAAATACACTGACATCTATAGTAGATTTTAAAGCAGGTTTATCATTAAATAATCATTTTTCAAAAATTATAGCTTGGTATGATAATGAATCAGGATATTCAAGTAAAGTGTTAGATTTATTAGAATTAATAACAAAAAATTAATTTTAATTTTAATATTTTAGTTTATTGGTTTAAATTAAAATACAATGTAAATTATATTTACCGTTATGCATGTAATTTAAATAACGGTAGTATAATTTATATATCTTTTATTATATTCTTAGGTTTTTAATCCATTTTTTAACCCTTAATTTAGTTAATTTTGGTTGTCTATCTATATCAATAGTTAATCCGCAAAATACATTCTTTTTTATTTCAGCTTTAGATGAAGTATGGTAATAACCTTTTGTAGACCATTGTCCTATAATTTCTACTTTTTTTGATTTTAAAATTTTATATAGTAAACCCATAGCATCGCAAAAATATTCCGAATAATCTTCCTGATCTCCACAACCAAATAAAGCTATTTTTTTGTTATGGAAATTTATTGTTTGTAAAATAGGTAAAAAATCTTCCCAATCACATTGCATATCTCCATAGTACCAAGTAGATATACCAAAAAACAATATTTTACAAGATTCTATATCTTTTTTCTTTGTATTATTTATCTCATATAATAAAGATTGTTTAGGATATAATGTTTTTTGTATTAATTTGGCGACAAATTCTGTATTACCAGTGTCACTGCCAAAAAATATTCCTATATTTTTTTTATTATTCATATTTTTCATAATCCTAATATTATATACAATTAATTAAAAATTATAGTACATTAATTATTATTTTAAAAAATGTAATTTAAAAAATATAATAAATTATTTAATTATAAGACATTATTTGAAATATTTACGACAATTAGGATAATTATATTATATATTTATTTTAAAAATAATTATACAGGTGTATATGAAAGAAAAATCTAATATAATATTTAAAAAAAAAACATGGTTTACAGTATTTAATCAACCATATATTGATAATTTATATCATGAATATTTGAATAAAAAATCTTCAGTTGCAAATATTTGGAGTAAAAAATTTAAAAAAATTATTAAAAAACAAAAAAAAATAAAAAAAAAAAAAATAAAATACTATATAAAAGAAAATGCTTATAAAGAAATAATAAATACTTATAGATTACATGGTTATAAAATTGCTAAAATTGACCCTTTAGGTTTAATAAAGAATAGCAATATTATTGAATTTGATATTATTAAAAAAAAATATTTGAATATAAATGAAAATAATTTTTATTTAAAAAAATATTTTCCAAAAAAAAAAAAAATAAAAAAAATTTTTAAAAAATTTAATAAAATATATTGTAATACTATTGGTATAGAACATGGTCATTTATCAAAATTAAAAGAAAAAAAATGGATACAATATCAATTAGAAGAAAAATTTTATAATTATAATCTTTCAATAAAAAAAAAAAAAAACTTATTAAAAAATTTAATTTCTGCAGAATTATTAGAAAAAAATTTAGGTAATAAATATCCTGGGACTAAGCGTTTTTCTTTAGAAGGTTCTGAAACTTTTATACCAATATTAAAAACAATTTTAAATTTTGCAAAAAAAAAAAATAAAAAATATGTTATTATTGGAATGGCGCATCGTGGACGTTTAAATGTTTTAATAAACATTTTAAAAAAAAAATTATCCCAAGTATTTTATGAATTTTCTAATGAATATCACAATATTTCATATAGTGATGATGTTAAATATCACAAAGGTTATACTCGTTTTATAAAAATTAAAAATGATGACAAAATAGTTGTAAAATTATTATATAATCCTTCACATTTAGAAATTATTAATCCTGTGGTCTCTGGTACTGCAAGAGCATACATTGATAAAATAAATAATAATGTCAAAGTTTTACCAATTATGGTGCATGGGGATTTAGCTATTTGTGGACAAGGAATTGTACAAGAAACATTAAATATGTCACAAACCAGGGGTTATTCAACAGGTGGTTCAATACATATTATTATAAATAACCAAATTGGTTTCACTACTTCAAATAAAAAGGATATACGATCTAGCAAATTTTGTACAGATATTGCTAAAATGATTGATTCACCTATATTTCATATTAATGCTGATGAACCAGAATCTGCAATTTATATTATAAAATTAGCTTTAAACTTTAGAGATATATTTAAAAAAGATGTATTTATAAATTTAGTTAGTTACAGAAGACATGGTCATAATGAAACAGATGATCCAAATATTACTCAACCTATAATGTATAAAAATATTTATAAACATAAAACAGTTACTCAAATATATGAAAATTTATTAATAAATCAAAAAATTGTTGATAATAAGTATATTGCAAAAATAAAAAAAAAATATAATACATACTTTAATACAAAATACTTTATTTTTTTAAATATTAGTAATAAAAAATTACATTTTAACTCATTCTTAAAAGAAAATAAAAAAAATTTTAAAAAAAAAAAATACAAAGTTAAAAAAAAGAAATTACAAAAATTAGCATATAAAATTAATAATTTACCAAAAAATATTAATATACATCTTCAAGTAAAAAAGATATATAATTCAAGAATTAAGATGGTGTTAAAAAAAGAATTATTTAATTGGGGAGCTGCTGAAAATTTAGCTTATGCAATATTATTAAAAAAAGGTTTTTCATGTCGCTTATCCGGAGAAGATGTGCAAAGAGGTACTTTTGCACATAGACATTGTGCAATTTATGATCAAAATACAAATAAAAAATATATTCCTTTACAAAATATTACCTCAAAAGAAAAATTTAATATTTGGAATTCTACATTATCCGAAGCGGCGATTTTAGCTTTTGAATATGGTTATTCTATTGTAAATCATGAAAAATGTTTAACTATATGGGAAGCACAATTTGGAGATTTTATTAACGGAGCTCAAATTGTAATAGATCAATTTATTAGTTCCGCTGAAACAAAATGGAATCAAAAATCTAATTTGGTTATTTTTTTACCACATGGTTATGAAGGTCAAGGTCCTGAGCATTCTTCAGCTAGAATAGAGAGATTTTTGCAACTTTGTGCAGAAAAAAATATGTATATTTGTATACCATCTAATCCAGCTCAAATATATCATTTATTATGTCGTCACATGTTTAAAAAAATTATTAAACCATTAATAATTTTTTCTCCTAAATCATTATTAAGACACCCATTAGCTAAATCTACTTTTAAAGATTTATTAAATAAAAAATTTTTAAATATTCTTGTAGAAGAAAAAAAAATATCGAATAAATTAATAACACGTGTAGTTTTTTGCTCTGGAAAAATATATTATGATTTATTAATACAAAAACAAAAGAATAAAAATTACAATATTTCTTTAATTCGAATAGAACAATTATACCCTTTTCCAAAAAAACAATTAAAAATTTTATTACAATTATATAAGCACATAAATGATTTCATTTGGTGTCAAGAGGAACCGCGTAATCAAGGATCATGGAATTATATTAAAAACATATTATTAAAAATTATACCATATACAGCTTCTTTGCAATATATTGGACGTCCAGCGTCTTCTACAACAGCAGTGGGGAGTTTATATATACATAAAAAACAACAAAAAAAAATTATTAATCAAATATTCAGTACAATTAATTGCGAGAATTAATAATGAATACAGTTAATATTGTTGCACCAGAATTACCTGAATCAATAGCTGAGGCTGTAATTGTAAAATGGTATAAAAATATTGGTGATAAAATCATAGAAAATGAAAAATTAATAGATATAGAAACAGATAAAATAATTTTAGAAATACCTGCGCCTATTTGTGGTGTATTACAAGATATTTTTAAAAAACCTGGAAATTTAATTAAATCTAATGAAATATTAGGAATCATTGATATTAAAGTTAATTTAAACAAAAATAATATTACTATTAATAAAGATGCATTAAATATTAATAAAGATCAATTAGATATTAATAAAGATGCATTAAATATTAATAAAGATGCATTAAATATTAATAAAGATCAATTAGATATTAATAAAGATGCATTAAATATTAATAAAGATGCATTAAATATTAATAAAGATGAATTAACTATAAATACAAATGAAGTCGAAAAATTAAACATAAAAAAATGCAAAAATAATATTTTCCAAAAAGTACATTATACTCCTAAAATCAGAAGAATCATTTCAAAATATAAATTTGAAAATAAAAATTTTACAAAAAAAGATTTAAAAAAAATATATAAAAAACATAATATTAAACAATATTTTAAAAAATCAAAAAATAATAATAAAATACTTAAAATAGAAGAAAACATAAAAAAACAATCTGTTCCCATGTCCTATATACGTAGAAGTATAGCTAAAAAATTATTAAATGCTAAAAAAAAAACAGCAACAGCAACGACTTTTAACGAAGTAAACATGTCTTCTATTATTAAAATAAGAAAACAATATGGTGAAGAATTTAAAAAAAAACATAATATAAAATTAGGATTTATTTCTTTTTTTGTACAAGCAGTTGTAGAATGTTTAAAATATTTTCCAATAATTAATGCATATATTGAAAATAATGAAATTATATATAATAAATCTTATGATATAAATATTGCTATTTCTACATCTAAAGGTTTAATTGCACCTGTTTTAAAAAATGCAAACACAATGAGTATTCCAAAAATAGAACACAAAATTAAAGAATTAGCCCAAAAAGCCGAAAATAATAAACTTACTATTGAAGAATTATCTGGAGGTAATTTTACTATTTCCAATGGAGGGATATATGGATCACTTATGTCTACTCCAATTATTAATTATCCACAATCTGCAATACTAGGCATGCATGCAATTCAAAATAGAGCATGTGTTGTAAAAGAAAAAATAAATATTTTTCCAATGATGTATTTAGCATTATCTTATAATCATTGTTTAATAGATGGAAAAGATGCGATAGAATTTTTAAAAAGAATAAAATATCTTGTAGAAGATAATAGACGTATCATGTTAAATATTTAATTAATAATATTATTAAAAGTTAATATTATGGTGTTAATTTATTTAACACCATAAAGTAAAAATATTTATAAAATATTTTAATAAAATTATTAAAATATTTTAATAAAATATTCAATTAAATATAATTAAAATATTTTTAATATAAAAATTTTTAAAATTATTGTAATTAATTTATTTAACTATTTATATAAAATATTTAAATTTTATTTTAATATTTGTATTTATATGTTTTAAAATTTATTGATAACTATTTTATTTAATTTTATATTTTAAATTTAAATACACGTACTATGTATTATTTATATTTATTTAAAAAAATTATTTAAAATATACATTTTATTAATTATACAGGAATAAAATAAACAATATGAAAAAAAAAATAGCAGTTTTAACTAGTGGTGGAGATTCTCCAGGAATGAACGCAGCTATACGTAGTGTCGTAAAAAGTGCTTTAAATTCTAAATTAGAAGTTTTTGGTATATATGATGGATATTTAGGTTTATATGAAAACAAAATGATTAAATTAAACAAATTTAGTGTTTCTAATATTATTAATAAAGGTGGTACAATATTAGGTTCATCTCGTTTTCCAAAATTTCTAAAAAAAAAAATACAATCTGTGGCAATAAAAAATTTAACTGATCAAAATATTAATTTTTTAGTTGTAATTGGAGGAGATGGATCATACTTAGGTGCAAAAAAATTAACTGAAATGGGTTTTCCATGTATTGGCATTCCAGGTACCATTGATAATGATATTCCTGGAACGGATTATACTATAGGATATTACACAGCATTAGAAACTATCGTTGAATCTATAGATCGATTACGTGATACTTCTATTTCACATCAAAGAATTTCTATTGTTGAAGTTATGGGAAGAAATTGTGGTGATTTAGCTTTATCTGCTGCTATTGCTGGAGGTTGTGAATTTGTAATTATTCCAGAGATGAAATTTAAAAAGAAAGAATTAATTCTGAAAATTAAAAAACATATTAAAAATGGCAAAAAACACGCAATAATAATAATTACAGAATGTATATATGATGTAAAAAAATTAGCTAAATATATAGAAAAAAAAACTGCAAAAGAAACTAGAGCGACAGTATTAGGTCATATTCAAAGAGGCGGGTCTCCATCAGTTTATGATCGAATATTAGCTTCGAGAATGGGTGCTTATGCGATAAAATTATTATTGCAAGGATATTCCGGTAGATGTATAGGAATAAAAAATGAAAAAATTATACATAATGATATTATTTATGCTTTAAAAAATTTAAAAAAACCGTTTAAATGTGATTGGCTAAAATTAGTAAAAAAATTATATTAAGATATATTCTTTCATAAATTTATATTTATAAAAAATTATAATTTATTTATTTACAATAAGTAAATTGTAATTTTTTACAAAAATATAATATATTATAATTACTAAAAAATTAATAATACCATTTGAAACATTAATAAAATTAATTGATAATTATAAATTATTTGATAAAGTAATAATATTAGAAAATTTATAAAAATCTAAAGAAGCTCCTCCAATTAAAACACCGTCAACATCTTTTTCTTTTAAAAAATTTTGTATATTTGTTCCATCAACAGATCCACCATATTGCACAGTAATTTTTGAAATATCAATAAATTTACTTTTATATTCTATATAATACTTTATAAATGCATGAATTTTTTGTACTTCATAAGGAGTAGGTAATTTACCAGTTCCAATAGACCAAATAGGTTCATAAGCAATAACAGTATTTTTAAAAGCATATTGACCACAATATTCAATAATTATATCAATTTGTTCTTTACAAACTTTTTCAGTTTCGTTATTTTTTTTTTGTTCATATGTTTCACCTATGCATAAAATCGGTATTAAACCAGATTCTTTAATTATTTTAAATTTTTTTGCAATAAAAATATTATTTTCGCAATGATATAAACGACGCTCAGAATGTCCTATAATTACATATTCTACACCTATATCTTTTAGCATATAAGCAGAAATTTCTCCAGTAAATGCTCCTAAAGAATTAACTCCCACATCTTGCGCAGCAAGATGTAAATTTTTATATGTAATAAGCTGTTTAGCTAAATTAAGATAAATTAAAGGAGGAGAAAAAATAATCTTACAAGGGTATAATTTAACAAATAAAAAGGTGTTTAATAATTGTAAAAATTTTTTAATTGTTTTTTTTTCACCATTTAATTTCCAGTTTGCTGTAATTAATATATTATTATTCATAATTATTACGCTCATAATTAATTTTGTTGATAAATGATATAATTATAATAAATAAAACTATAATTATATAAATTTATTAATTAAATAAAATATTTATACTTATAAAATACATTCTAAAAATTTAATCTAATATTGAATATACTATATAAAACAATGTAAAAAATGTATTTTATAAATTTGACCAATGATATTAAAATATAAATTTAATTATGTAAAATATAATTTAATATAATATTTTTAAATAATATAAAATATTTAAATTTGGTGTAATTAGATTTTTTTTAAAATTTATTTTTTAGATATATAAGATAAAAATATAATACGATTTTTACGGTCAATATTAGAAATTCTAACCATTATTGTATCATGTAAATTATATAGATTTGTTTTTATATTTTTATTTTTGTTGTATTCATTATTTTTAATAATACCTTTAATATTTTCTGATAATTTCACTACAGTATTTTCATTATCTATTTTAAAAACTACACCGTTAATTATACTGTTTTTTTTGTACAATTTTACATAATAATTTATCGGATCTTCTGTTAATTGTTTAATACCTAAGGAGATTCTTTCACGGTCTGAATCTACTTGCAATACTACAGCAGAAATTGTTTCACCTTTGTTGTATTTTTTAACAGATTCTTCTCCACTTAAAATCCAAGAGATATCTGATAAATGCACTAATCCATCAATACCACCATTCAATCCTATGAAAATTCCAAAATCTGTAATAGATTTAATTTTACCTATAACATGATCACCTTTTTTATGTGTCTTAGAGAAAATTTTCCATGGATTAATAGTACATTGTTTTAAACCTAAAGAAATTCTTCTACGTTCTTCATCTATATCTAAAACCATAATTTCAACTATTTGATTAACTTTTACTACTTTTGAAGGATGAATATTTTTATTTGTCCAATCCATTTCTGAAACGTGTACTAAACCTTCTATACCTTCTTCTAATTCTACAAAACAACCATAATCTGTTAAATTAGTTACTCTTCCGTTTAATTTTGTATTTTCAGGATAACGTTTAGAAATAGATATCCATGGATCAATACTCAATTGTTTTAAACCCAATGAAACTCTTGTTTTTTCTTTATCAAATTTTAATACTTTAACAATAATTTCTTGTCCTACACTTACAATTTCACTAGGATGTTTAACTCTTTTCCAAGCCATATCTGTAATATGTAATAATCCATCTACACCACCTAAATCTACAAAAGCGCCATAATCAGTTAAATTTTTAATAATTCCTTTTACTTCAACACCTTCAAATAATTTTTTTAACAACTGCGTTCTTTCAGCATTATGTTCTAATTCAATAACTGCTCTTCTTGAAACAACAACATTATTTCTTTTTTGATCCAATTTTATAACTTTAAATTCTAATTCTTTTCCTTCAAGATGCATAGTATCTCTAACAGGTCTGACATCTACTAATGAACCAGGCAAAAAAGCTCTTATATCACCTAGTTCTACTGTAAAGCCTCCTTTTACTTTTCCATTAATTTTACCTAAAACTGTAGCATTATCTATATGTGATTTTTCTAAAATTAACCATGATTCATGTCTTTTTGCTTTTTCTCTAGATAAAATAGTTACACCAAAACCATCTTCAATCGCATCTAAAGAAACATCCACTTTATCACCAATTTGAACTTCTAAGATATTTTCAGAATTTTTAAATTGCTCTATTGGAATTAAAGCTTCAGATTTTAAACCTGCATCAACTAAAACTGTATCTTTTGTTATAGAAATAACAACACCGCGAATAATTGAACCTGGTTGGGTTTTTATTTTTTTTAAAGATTCTTCAAATAATACAGCAAAAGATTTAGTCATACACACTATAATATATTTTTCTGAACAGTTATTAAATATCCTTTTTAATATACTATTTGTTTATATAATTATAACATTCCTTTATTATAAAGTAGAATGATGGTTCATAATAGTACGTATAATTGTATTTTTTTTAATATATTGCATCATTATATTAAATATTTGTTTAAAATTTAAAAAAGTAGAATCTAATATAATTGCATTTTTTGCAGGTATTAAAGGAGATATTTTTCTATTAGAATCTTTATTATCCCTTTCCCACATATTTAACAAAATTTCCTCAAAATTAACATTAAAACCCTTTTTTTGCAACTCTAACTTCCTTCTATACGCTCTATGTTCTAAATTCGCATCTAAAAAAAATTTTAATACAGCATTAGAAAAAACTAATGTACCCATATCTCTACCTTCAGCAATTAAACCAGGAGGTTTGACAAACTCACGTTGAATTGATAATAATAATTTACGTACTTTAGCAAATTGCGAAATAATAGATAATGTATTAAAAAAATTTTTGTAATTATTTGTATAATTATCTATTGTATTCATTTTAATTCGTAATATTTCATAAGAAGTGTAAATAAAGAATTTTTTTAAAAATTTACAAACACTTTTTTCTGTTAAAACTATTTTTTTTTTACATATTTCTAAAGCAAGTAATCTATAAAGAATCCGGAATTTAAACTTTCCCATTTAATTTTTTTTGCTATAGCGGCACATAAAGAGCTTTTTCCTGAACCACTTGGACCATCTATTGTAATAATTGGAATCATTAACATTTTTATTTCCTTATAGTTAATTATAAATATATTTTAATTTTTTATTATAATATATAATTAATATAATAAATTTATTTTTTTTTACTAATGTTATTAAATAATTCAAAATATTGAGGAAAAGTTTTAGAAGTGCATAAAGGATCAATGATTTTTACTGATTGGTTTGATAATGATATTAATGAAAAACACATTGCCATACGATGATCTTCATATGTTTCTATACTAGAAAATAAAAAATTTTTAGGAGGTATGATAGATATAAAATCCTTTCCTTCAATTATTAACGCACCTATCTTTTTAAGTTCTATAGACATAGCCTTTAATCGGTCTGTTTCTTTTACTCGCCAATTATATATATTACGTATTGTTGTAACACCTTGTGCAAATAACGCAACTATAGCAATAGTCATAGCTGCATCAGGTATATGATTCATATCTAAGTCTACTCCATATAAATTTTTCCTAATACAAATAATATGGTTTTTTTTCCATTTTATTATTGCTCCCATTTTCCTTAAAATATGTGCAAAATAAATATCTCCTTGAATACTTTTTAAATCTATACCTTTAACAACAACTTTACCTCCTTTAATTGCTGCTGCAGCTAAAAAATACGATGCTGCTGATGCATCCCCTTCAACATAATACTTTCCAATAGTAGAATAATTTTGTTTACCTGAAATTTCAAATATTTTATAATCTTTATTTTTTATACATACACCAAATTTTTTTATTAACATTAAAGTCATATCAACATATGGTTTAGAAACTAAATTACCTATAATTGTGATTTTTGTATTTTTTTTAGCCATTGGAGCGGCAATTAATAAAGCACTTAAAAATTGACTAGAAATATTTCCATTTAAAAATATTTCTCCTCCTTCAAATCCTCCATTAATTAATATTGGTGGATAATTGGAATTATTAACATAATTAATTACTGCTCCACCTTGTCTTAAAGCGTCAACTAAATGTCCAATCGGTCTTTCTTGCATTCTCGAGTTACCAGTAAGAACTAATTGATGTTTAGGTATAGATAAAACTGCAAGTAAAGGACGGATGACTGTACCAGCATTTCCTAAAAAAAAATTAGAAAATTCTAAAACTTTTGGAATTTTACCTATTCCAAAAACTTTACATTCGGAACCATTATTAGAAACAACAGTTTTAATTCCTAAAATTTTTAATGCATTTAACATACATGAAACATCATCAGCTTGTAATAAATTTTTTATTGTAGTAATTCCATTGGATAAAGCGGATAAAAGTAACACTCTGTTTGAAATACTTTTAGAACCAGGTAATTTAATCAAACCCGAAATAGAAGATATAGATTTTAAAGTAATATTTTTTTTCATTGCATTAAATTCCATAAAATATAATAAAATTATATTTTTTCATTAATATTTTCATTATCCATATTTTTTTTCAAAATATTTCATAAATTTTATTAATTTTCTTACACCTCTTATAGGCATAGAATTATAAATAGAAGCACGCATACCACCAATTAAATTATGTCCTTTTAATGCTATTAATCCTGCATCACGTGATTCTTTTAAAAATAAATTATTTAAATTAGTATTATAAATATTAAATATTACATTTAATGTAGATCTATTATTATAATGTATATTATTATTATAAAAATCACTTTTATCAATAAAATTATATAACAATTTTGATTTTTTATAATTTAATTTACTTGCAAAATCAATTCCACCTTTTTTAATTAACCATTTAATTACTAAACCAGAGACATACCAAGAAAAAGTGGCAGGTGTGTTAAACATAGAATCATAATTTAATAAATTTTTATAATCTAAAATAGAAGGAATATCCTTTCTTTTAGAATATAAAATACTTTTTTTAATTATAATTAAAGTGATTCCTGGAGGACCTATATTTTTTTGCACACTAGCGTAAATTATACCATATTCTTTAACATTTATAGGTTTAGATAAAATAGTAGATGAAAAATCACCAATAATTATTTTATTTGCAAAATTATTACCTATTGGGTTGTTTAAAATTTCTATACCTTCAATAGTTTCATTTGGGCAATAATGTACATATTTACTATTTTTACTTAATTTCCATTTATTAAAATGTGTAATATATTCTTTACCAAAAAAATTTTCACGAACATTAATTTTATTAGGTAAACAAAATTTCTTAGCTTCAATATATGCTTCGTTAGACCAATGTCCTCCAACTATATAATCTACAGTGTCTAATTTACGTGTAATGTTCATAGGTATAGCTGAAAATTGACCTCTAGCACCACCTGGAGCAAATAAAATTTTATAAGAATTAGGAATATTTAATAATTTCTTTAAATTTCTTTTTATTTTATCAGTTAAATTTATAAAATCTATACTACGATGACTAATTTCCATTACAGAAGCACCTAATTTATTCCAATTTAAAAGTTCTTTTTTAACTCTTAGTAAAACTGCTTTAGGTAACATAGAGGGTCCAGCATTAAAGTTATATATTTTTTTCATCAATGAACCTTTTTTATTTTATAAACTATATTTTTTTAAAAAACATAAAATCATGATATTTGTATTTATTTTTAAAATAATTATTTTAAAATTATATAAATTTTAGTCCATTCATATATTTTTTACTTAAAATCTTAGGTATTTTAATATTACCAAAATTATCTTGATAATTTTCTAATATAGCTGCTAAAATCCTACTTAAAGCTAAACCTGATCCGTTTAGAGTATGTAATAATTTTTTTTTTTTTGAATTATTTGTTGAAAAATATTTTGCGTTCATTCTTCTAGATTGAAAATTTTTCATATTAGAACAAGATGACACTTCTTTATATCTTTTTTGTGAAGGAAACCATACTTCTAAATCATATGTTTTAGTAGAACCAAAACCCAATTCACCTGCGCATAATAATATTTTTCTATATGGTAATTGTAATAATTGTAAAACTTTTTCTGCATGTACTGTAATTTTTTCTAATGTATAGAATGATTCTTTATTTGAAGTCATTTGAACTAATTCTACTTTATCAAATTGATACATGCGTATTAATCCTTTCAATTTACGACCATAAGATTTTGATTCTAAACGAAAGCAAGGTGTTTTTGTAGTTAACATAATTGGCAAATATTTTTTTAAAATAGTTGTATTTCGCATAGTATTTGTTAAAGGTATTTCACCAGTAGATATCAAAGTATATTTTTTTTTAGAATTTAATATATGAAATAACTTATTAGTAAATTTTGGTATTTGACCAGTGCAATATAAACTCTTTTTATTAACTAAGTAAGGAACATAAGTTTCTGTATATCCATGTTTAAAAGTATGTAAATCTAACATAAATTGACCTAATGCTCTATGTAATAAAGCCATATTACCTTTTATAAATGTAAATTTCGAACCAGTTATTTTTTGAGCACTTTCCCAATCTAAAAATTTTTTTTTTAATTGCATATAGTTTTTATATTTCTTATTTTTTTTGATTTGACCCCATTGATTTATTATTTTATTATTTTCATACTTTATTCCATAAGGAATGTGTGAATCTGGAACGTTAGGTATATAAGAATAATATTTTTTAATTTTTTTTTTAAATTTTAAAAATTTTTTATATATTATTTTTAAGAAAAAAGAAATTTTTTTTTTTTCATTTAAAAAAAAATTTTTTTTATATTTATCATTATTATATTTTGTAATTATAATTTTATATTTATATTGTAATTTTTCTAATTCAATTTGTAAAAATTTTCGAATCTTTTCTATATTAATAATATTTTTAGTATTTAAAAAAAACATTCTACGCCACAATTTTGATGCAATTAATTTAGGATTATTTCGTAATAATTTAACATTAATCATAATTATTTCTTAAATTAAATATTTATATTATACAATTATATTTATTTTTTATATATAATTGTATATAAAAATAAAATTTAAGTATATAATTAAAAAAAAATTAAAATCAATTATTTAATATAATGTAAAAATTTGATATTATTTAATTTATTTAAAATAATTAATTAGTTTAATATACAATAATATGAAAAATTTTAAAATAGATAAAAAAATAAAATATAGTCAATTGATAATTTTAGGTTCTGGTCCTGCAGGTTATACAGCAGGTATTTATGCTGGACGGGCGAACTTAAAACCATTTTTAATTACCGGAAATGATTGTGGAGGGCAATTAATAAAAACTGAACATATTGAAAATTGGCCTGGAGAAATAAATAATATCAGTGGTTTAAAATTAATGAATCGAATGCAAGAACAAGTTAAAAAAAATAATGTTAAAATATTTAATGATCATATAAATACAGTAAATTTAAATGTTAAACCATTTTCAATGTTTGGTTATAATACTGAATATCAATCTGATGCTTTAATTATAGCAACTGGAGCATCTGCAAGGTATCTAGGATTACCATCAGAAGAATATTATAAAGGTAAAGGGGTATCAGCTTGTGCAATATGCGATGGACCTTTTTTTAAAAATAAAAAAGTAGCTATTGTTGGTGGAGGTAATACTGCTTTAGAAGATGCTTTATTTTTATCTAAAATTGTTAAAAAAATATATATTATACATAGAAACAAAAAATTTCGTGCAGAAAAAATTTTAATTTCTCGTGTTATGAAACAAATTAATGAAAAAAAAATCGATTTATATTTAAATTGCACAATTAAAGAAATATTAGGTAATGAAAATAATATTACAGGAATTAAAATTATTTCAAAAAAAGATATAAAATTTAAAAAAAAAATAAATATAGAAGGTTTATTTATAGCTATTGGGCATGATCCTAATACTCATATATTTAATAAAAAAATAAAAATGAATAATGGGTACATTATTGTAAAATCTGGAAATCATGGTAATTTTACTCAAACCAATATACCAGGAATATTTGCAGCAGGTGATGTAATAGATCATGTTTATAAACAAGCTATTACTTCAGCATCTAGCGGATGCATGGCTGCGATAGATGCTTCACGTTATTTAGAACAATTACAAAAATAAATTATATAAAAGGAAAATAAAATATGATAAAAGAAGAAAATATTGAAGCTTCTGGAACAGTTATCGATACATTACCAAATACTATGTTTAGAGTAAAATTAGATAATGGTCATATTATAACTGCACATATATCTGGAAAAATGAGAAAAAACTATATAAGAATTTTAACAGGAGATAAAGTAGTGGTAGAATTAACATCATATGATTTATATAAAGGACGTATAATTTTTAGAAGTAGATAAATATAATAAAATAAAAATATAGAGACAAATTTAAAAAAAAAATAAAATTTATTTTAATAATAAATAAATTATTATTATTTTTACATGATTTAAATATTAAAAAATATTTTATAATTATATTATTTAATATATTAAAAAATTAAATTATTTTAAAATAAAAAAATATTTTATTTAAGAGACATATGCGAACACATTATTGCGGAAAATTAAACTATCAAGATATAGGTAAAATAGTTAAAGTTTGCGGTTGGGTTGAAAAATATATTAATTTAGGAAAAATTATTTTTTTAAAAATTCGTGATTGCAAAGGCTCAATTCAAATATTTTGTGATTATAAAAATAATATTTCTTTTCAACAAGCAAAAAAATTAAGAAACGAATTTTGCATACAAGTTATAGGCATAATACAAAAAAAAATAAAAACCTTTAAAAAAACAATCGAAATACTAGCATTAAAAATAAATATTTTAAATAAATCCAAACCTTTGCCGATAGATTTATATAATAATAAAAATCAAGATATACGTTTTAAATATCGTTATTTAGATTTACGTTGCCCAAAAGTATTAAAAAAATTCATAATAAGAAATAAAATAACTAGTTTTATAAGAAAATTTTTAGAAAAAAGAAATTTTTTAGAAATAGAAACACCAATTTTAACTAAATCAACTCCAGAAGGAGCTAGAGATTACATTGTTCCTAGTCGTATATATAAAAATAAATTTTATGCATTACCACAATCGCCACAAATATTTAAACAATTATTAATGATTTCTGGAATAGATCGTTATTATCAAATTGCTAAATGTTTTCGTGATGAAGATCTAAGATCAGATAGACAACCAGAATTTACACAAGTAGATATAGAAATGTCATTTGTACATTCTTCAAAAATACGTAATATTATGGAACAAATGATAAAAAAATTATTTAAAAAAATAATAAATATAAATCTTAAAAAATTTAAAATTATAACATATGATAAAGCATTATTATTATATGGTTCTGACAAACCAGATTTAAGAAATCCACTATTAATTATAGAATTAACACAATTTTTTAAAAAAACAAAATATCAAAAATATTTTTATTTAAAAAAAAATAACATAAATAGAGTAGCTGCAATACATCTACCTAATAAATATTTAAAAAATCAAAAAGAAATATATAAGACGATAATTAAAAAAAACAATAAAAAAAAAATATTTTTCATAAAATTTAAAAATACAAATTTTAAAAAAATAAAAATAATAAGTAACATAAAAGAAATAATTTCACAAAATATACTTAAAGAAATAATAAATATCAATAAAATAGATAATAATGATGTATTAATTTTAATAGCAAATGAAAAAAACAAAGCAAATAACAAATTAACAAAATTACGATTTAAATTAGGTGAAAAATTAAATATAATAAAATATAAAAAATGGAAAGCATTATGGGTTATTAACTTTCCATTATTTATTAAAAATAAAGAAAATAAATTATGTTGCACTAATCATCTTTTTACTGCCCCAAAAAATTTTATATTAAAAGATTTAGAAAAAAATCCAGAAAAAATTATTTCAGATTCTTATGATTTAATAATTAATGGATATGAAATAGGTGGTGGATCAGTGCGTATTAATAATAAAAATCTCCAAAAAAAAATATTTGATATAGTTCAATTAAAGAAAAAAATACAAAAAAAAATATTTGGTTTTTTTACAACAGCATTACAATATGGCACACCACCTCATGCAGGTATAGCATTTGGATTAGATAGAATTACTATGCTATTAACACATAGCAAAAGTATTCGTGAAGTTATCGCGTTTCCAAAAACAACTGCTGCTATTTGTCCAGTAAGTGATGCACCAATTAATTTATTATTAAAGTAAAATTATTAAGTAATATAACTTATTGAGTAGAAAAATAATTTTTTCTGTTTATATAATTACATATAATCTTTTTTATTATTAAATTTCTTGTATATAAATTATTTTTAAAAAATTTTAAAATTTGCTAATAAACTTTTAATATTCTTATAGTATCTGTTTTGCCTGTTTGACTCATAATTTCTCCATTAGTAAAAATAACTATTTCACCAGGTGTTAAATAACCTTTTTGTAATAATAATTTTATCGCTTCACTAGAAATTTCATTAGAATTTTTATAACTATCAAAAAAAATAGGTGTTACTCCCCTATATAAAGAAGCCAAATTTAAAGTTTTTTGATGACGTGATAAGGCAAATATTGGTAAACCAGATGTAATACGCGAAGTCATTAAAGGAGTGTTTCCGGATTCAGTTAAAGTTATAATAGCGGAAACTCCTTTTAAATGATTTGCTGAATACATTGCAGCCATAGCTATGGATTCTTCAATATCTGTAAATTTAATATCTAATCGATGTCTTGAGACATTAATACTAGGAACTTTCTCAGCACCTATACAAACCTTACTCATCGCTTTAACAGTTTCTACAGGATATTTTCCAGAAGCTGTTTCAGCAGATAACATTACTGCGTCGCTACCATCTAAGACAGCATTTGCTACATCCATAACTTCTGCTCTTGTTGGAGAAGGTAAATTAATCATAGATTCCATCATTTGTGTAGCTGTAATAACCACCCTATTCATTCTCCTAGCAGTACGAATTAATTTTTTTTGAATTCCTACTAATTCTGGATCACCAATTTCTACTCCTAAATCACCTCTTGCGACCATAATAGCATCAGATGATAAAATAATTTCTTTCATATTTTTTTCATTAAATACTGCTTCTGCTCTTTCAATCTTTGCCACAATTTTTGCATTACTTCCTAATTTGTTAATTAATGATCTAGCTAATTTTATATCATCACAACATCTTGGAAATGATACTGCTAGATAATCTACACCAATACCTGCTGCTAATTTTATATCTCTATAGTCTTTTTTTGTTATAGATTTTGCTGATAACCCTCCTCCTAATTTATTAATACCTTTATTATCAGATAAAAAACCACCAACAGTAACCATAGTGATAATTTTTGAAAAAATAATTTTTATTACTTTTAATCGCACACGTCCATCATCTAATAACAAAATATCCCCTGGAAATAAATCTTGCGGTAACATTTTATAATCAATGCCTACGCTTCTTTCATCTCCTGCATAAATATTTAAATCCGCATCTAAAGTAAAAATATTACCTTTTTGAAGTAAAATTTTATTTTTTTTAAATTTAGAAATTCTAATTTTAGGTCCTTGTAAATCTCCTAACAAAGCTACATGCATATTTAATTTCTTAGCTATTAAATGAACATTATTTGCTCTTCGAATATGATCTTCCGGTGTTCCATGAGAGAAATTCAACCTTAATACATTAACACCTAATTTAATTATTTTTTTCAAATTATTACGATAATCAGTAGATGGACCTAAAGTAGCAACAATTTTTGTTCTTCTCATTCTTTTCAAAATTTTATCCTTATTTTAAAAAATAAAATATTTTATATCAAAATCATATAAAAAATTAATTCTTAAGTTTAACATTTGTTTAAAAAAATTATGATATTAAAAAATATTTTATAAATATTATTTTTATTTAAGTAAAAATATGTAACATAATATAATTATTTCATATTAAATTTATATTGCAAATACAATAATTTTATTTTATAAGTTGTATATTATTAGAATACGCATATCATTCTTATATAAAATAATAATACTGATATTTTAAAAAAATAATAAATATTTTAATTAATTTAATTTATATAAATTTAAAATATATTATTTTTCAAGCAATTTAAGGAAAAAATAGTGACAGAAAAATATTTAGCATATGATTTAGTTATTTTTGGTACAAAAGGAGATCTAGCAAGACGAAAACTTCTACCATCATTGTATAAATTAGAAAAAACCAAAAAACTAAATAAACACACAAAAATAATCGGAGTTGGAAGAGCAAATTGGAATAAAGAAAATTATTCTGAAATGGTTCATGAAGCTTTAGAAAAATTTATGAACGAACCTATTAAAACAAAATTTTGGAATAAATTTAGAAAAAAATTATATTTTTGTAATATTGATGTTAATTATATAGATCATTTTTCAAAATTAAAAAAAATGTTTGATCAAAAAAATAAAACAATTATTAATTATTTGGCAATGCCTCCTAACACCTTTGGTATGATTTGTAAAGGTTTAGCTATGTATAATTTAAATAATATATCATCTAGAATTGTAATGGAAAAACCAATAGGTGATTCTTTAAAATCATCACAATATATTAATGATAAAGTAGGAAAATATTTTAAAGAATCTCAAATATTTCGCATTGATCATTATTTAGGAAAAGAAACAATATTAAATTTATTAGCTATACGTTTTTCAAATTCTTTATTTATTCACAATTGGAGTAATAAAAATATTGATCACATACAAATTACTGTTTCTGAAAATATAGGTATAGAAGGAAGATGGGGATATTTTGATAAATCTGGGCAAATTCGAGATATGGTACAAAATCATTTATTACAAATATTAAGTATTGTTGCTATGTCTGTTCCTTTAGATTTGTCGGCAGACAGTATTCGTGATGAAAAAGTGAAAATATTAAAATCATTAAAACCAATAAATCAAAAAAACATAAAAAGAAAAATAATTCTAGGACAATATTCTGAAGGATATATAAATAACAAATTAGTTCCATCATATTTAAAAGAATTTAATGCTAATATAAAAAGTAATACAGAAACATTTGTTTGTATGAAAATTAATATAAATAATTGGAGATGGGCAGGTGTACCTTTTTATTTAAGAACTGGAAAAAGATTACCAATAAAAAATTCTGAAATTGCAATATATTTTAAAAATACACCTACCAATTTATTTAAAAATTCATTAAAAAACATACCACAAAATAAATTAGTAATAAAATTACAACCTGATGAAGGTCTATATATAAATATTATTAATAAAGTTCCAGATATAGATTCCACTTATAAACTAAAAGAAATAAAATTATCTGCCAAATATTCTAAATTATTTAAAAAAAAAACAATACCAGATGCTTATGAACGTTTGCTATTTGACAGTATGATTGGAAAACAAGCACTTTTTGTAAGAAAAGATGAAGTAGAAGCTTCTTGGAAATGGATTGATAATATAATAAATGCATATAAAAAAATTAAATTAAAACCAGAATTATATCCTGCTGGTACATGGGGACCGCAATCTTCTATAGAATTATTAAAAAAAGATGGTAGAAGTTGGAATATATGTTAATAATTTTAAATTATTTAAAATTATTTAAGTGGAAGAAATAATAAATACTTAAATATTTAATATATTATAAAATATATTTGAAATATTAAATAATATTATATTACTATATAATTTATATATTAACAATTTTTTTTAAAGGATATATAATAGTTTATAAAAAGGTTGAAATTATATGACACGAATTATATTATTTACATTAACTAATTTATCTGTTGTGTTTTTATTAAGTATAATTTTTAAAATTACTGGAATTAATATTGCAAAACATTATGAATTAATTATTTTATCTTCTGTTTTTGGTTTTGGAGGATCTTTATTATCATTATTATTATCTAAATGGATTGCTTTAAGAGCGATTAATGGAAAAATAATAATAAAACCAAATAATGAAATTGAGAATTGGTTAATAAAAACTATTAAAAATCAATCGATTAAAGCAGGTATAAAAACTCCCGATACAGTAATTTATAAAAATTCTGAAATCAATGCTTTTGCAACTGGCCCAAATAAAAATAATGCGTTAATAGCAGTTTCTACTGAATTATTAAATAAGATGAAATTAGAAGAAATAGAAGCAGTTCTTGCACATGAAATTAGTCACATTGCTAATGGTGATATGGTAACTATGACATTATTACAAGGGGTAGTAAATACTTTTGTAATATTTTTTTCTAAATTTATTGCAGAAATTATTTCTAATGTATTTGAATTTAATAAAGAAGAAAGTACAACATCCAAAAAACCAACAATTATATATTTTATTTTATCAACAATGTTAGAATTAACTTTAGGAATTTTAGCAAGTATATTAACTATGTGGTTTTCAAGAAGAAGGGAATTTTACGCAGACGCAGGAGCAGCTAAAATTGCAGGAACAGAAAAAATGATATCTGCTTTAATAAGATTAAAAATGAGCAATGAACCTATAGATAATTCTAGTATTTCTTCATTATGTATTCATGGAAAATCTAAATATTTATCTAATTTGTTTTTATCTCATCCTCCATTAGATGTACGCATATCAGCATTAAATAATAAAACATATATAAAAATTTTATAATAATAATAAAAGAGGGAATTATATTCTCTCTTTCAATAATATAAATTTATAATTTTATTAATTTTAAATATTATACTATATTTAAAATAAATTTAAAATAAAAATAATTTTATGGAGCATGTAATGGATTTTTTTTTAAACCCGTCAATTTGGATTGGTTTATTTACATTAATTATACTTGAAATTATTTTAGGAGTAGATAATTTAATTTTTCTTGCTATTTTAGTAGAAAAATTACCCCGATCACAAAGAAACCGAGCACGTACTATTGGTTTAAGTTTAGCATTATTTACAAGACTTATTTTATTATCCATTATATCATGGGTAGTAACATTTACAACTCCTATAATTAGCAACAGTTTTTTTTGTTTGTCTATTAGAGATATAATTCTATTATTAGGAGGTTTTTTTTTATTATTTAAAGCAATTATTGAACTACATGAACGATTAGAACATAATGAAGATGATAATAAAAAACACAAAAATAATGCTAGTTTTTGGGCAGTTATTATACAAATAATTATATTAGATGCTGTATTTTCAATGGATTCTATAATAACCGCTGTAGGCATGGTTAATTGTTTATCAATAATGATCATTGCAGTAATTATTTCTATGATTATTATGTTAATAACATCAAAAAAATTAACAAATTTTATTTTGTTACATAAAACAGTAGTTGTATTATGTTTGAGTTTTTTATTAATGATTGGTTTAAATTTAATTGCAGAAGCTTTAGGAGCAAAAATTCCTAAAGGTTATTTGTATACATCAATTAGTTTTTCTATTTTAATCGAATTATTTAATCAAATCGCAAAAAGAAACTCTGTTATATATCAATCTAGTTTACCACTAAGACAAAGAGCAGCAGCAGCAATCTTAAGATTTATGAAAGAAGAAACAAAATTTAAAAAAACAAATGAAAATTTGGAAAATAACAACTTAAACAGTAAATTACTTATTTCTAAAGATTCATTTCAAGCAGAAGAAAAATATATGATTCATGGAGTATTAACTTTAGCAATACGTTCAATACGTAGTATTATGACACCAAGGAATGAAATCTCTTGGATAAATATTAATCAACCTCATAAAAAAATAAGAAATCAACTATTAGATACTCCGCATAGTTTATTTCCTGTCTGTAAACAAGAATTAGATGAAATTATAGGAGTGGTACGAGCAAAGGAATTTTTATTTGCATTGGATAATAAAAATGATATATTAGATTTTGCATCTAAAAATCAACCTATAATCATACCAGATACTTTAGATCCTATAAACGTATTAAATGTTTTAAAGTGTTCTAAAGGTAATTTAATAATAGTTAATAATGAATTTGGTGTTATACAAGGTTTAATAACCCCTGTAGATATTTTAGAAGCAATTGCAGGAGAATTCCCAGATGCGGATGAAACCCCAGATATAATAAATGAAAAAAAAAATTGTTGGTTAGTTAAAGGAAGTACTGATATATATTATCTAAAACAAACATTAAACATAACTAATTTTAACAAAGACACCAATCATGCTTCATTAGCAGGTTTTTTAATTTCACAACAAGGGAGATTACCGTACTCTGGAGAAATTATTAAATTATCATCATTACATTTTCATATTTTAGAATCTACAAAATATAGAATTAATCTAGTAAGAATAAAATATTATCCAAGTGAAGATATTTAATAAAATTATATGTATTAACTATAATTAGGATAAATAATGATATTATCTATTGATAATTCAACAAAAAAATGCTCCATTACATTATTTAAAAATGATTGTTACTATACAATATCTATAATACATAAAAAAATAAAAAATTCAAAAATATTAATTTTAATTAAAAATATTTTATATTATAAAAAAAAAAACATTAAAAATTTAAAATATATAATATTTTCTAAGGGACCTGGATCTTTTATAGGAATTAGAATATCTTTTAGTATAATAAAAACTTTTTATTTAATATATAAAATACCTTATATTGGAATTTCTAAAATAAAATCGTTATTAGAAAAAGTATGGAGAACTAAAAAAAAAAAAAAAATAATTTTTTTAATATCTGCAACATATAAAAAATTTTATTTTATTCAATATGTTAAAAAAAAAAAATGGATGAAAAAAGAAAAAAAAACATACGATAATGAAAAAATACATAAAGTATGCAAATACATAAAAAAAAAATGGTATATATTAAATTATATTAACAACAATATTTTTTGCACAAGATGTAAAAACAAAAAAAAATATATATATCCTGATACTAAAGATCTTGTATCTATATTTTTATTAAATAAATTTTAAAAATAAAATATACAATACAAATTATACAAAATATTAAATAACTTATAAATAAATTTAAAAATTTTAAAATACTATAATATTTAAATTATTTTCATTATAATAAAATTTATATATTTAAATAAAAATAAATTATGAAAAAAAAAAATTTAAATAATTCTAGTAAAGTAATAATAAAATATCAATATTTTTTTAAAAAAAAAACTATTATTTATGGAAATATACAGAATATATTACCTTTTTTTTTAAAAAAAAAAAAATTTATTATTTTTATTAAAAAATACGATTTTTTAAAATATGTGCCATTTTTTAAAAAAAAATACATAATATATTTTGGAATACAAAAAATTATATTTAAATTTTCAAATTGTATTATTTTTTTTTGGTCTAAAAATAAAAAAGAATCCTTAGTTGAAATCAAGAAACTAATAAAATTATTACCTATAAAATGCATTATTTATATTATCGGTGATAAGAATTCTGGTATTAAAAGTGTAAAAAAAGAATTAAATTCTTTTATACAATTTCAAAAATTTATAAATATTAGACACTGTATATTTATACAAGGATTTATTAAAAACAATAAACATACGGAAAATATTCAAATAATTAAAAATAACAAAAATAATTTTTTTTTTTTACCAGGTGTCTTTAGTTACAATGAAATTGATCAAGGTAGTTTATTTTTATTATCCACTTTTAAAAAAAAAATAAAAGGAAATATTTTAGATTTAGGTTGTGGTATAGGAATTTTAGGAATTTATTTATTAAAAAAATATAATAGAATAAATATAACATTTTCCGATATATGTTTAAATTCTTTAATAGTTACTAAAAAAAATATTTTAAGTAAAAAAATAAATAATAAAAAATATAAAATAATATATAGTAATATATTTTCAAATATAAATAAAAAATATGATATTATTGTATGCAATCCACCAATACATAATGATTTAAAAATTAATCTATATACTTTTAAAAAAATATTATATAATTTTAAATATTTTATCAAAAAAAATGGTTTTTTAAGAATAGTTGTAAATAATGTTATTTCAAAAAATATTATTAGAAAAATAAATAAAAACTTTTTTATTTATAAAAAAAACAAAAAATTTTGTATTTACCAATTTTATTTAAAAAATAATACCCAGAGCGGGACTTGAACCCGCAAAGCTATACAGCCGAGGGATTTTAAATCCCTTGTGTTTACCAATTTCACCATCCGGGCAGAAATGTAAAAAATAATAAAAAGGCGCATCCCGGAATTGAACCGGGTTAAACGGATTTGCAGTCCGCTGCATAACCATTCTGCCAACGCGCCAATATTATTAATTATACCTATTTTAAATTAAAAAAGTCAAATATATTATTATTTATTTGAATAAAAAATATAAAAAAATATAAAAAAAAAAAAAAAACTTTACAATTTTAAAATAAAAGTTTATTATTTAAAAGCGTTTAAAGAGGAGTGGCCGAGTGGTTTAAGGCAATGGTCTTGAAAACCATCGATGAGAAATTATCCGGGAGTTCGAATCTCTCCTCCTCTATTTAAAATAAAACTAATTTTTTTTAAAAAATAAAATCATGTAATCTATATCCACACAAAAAAATAGTAAATAAATAACAAAAACCCGAAGAAAAACATATTAAACTTAAATATAAAACTTTTAAATAAGTGCTACTAACTTCCCAATTAGGATTAATGTGTAATAATTGAATAATAACAACAGACATAGTTATAACAGATATAAATATACTAAACAATAATTTGAAAAAATTATAATTTAATGAAAAATTATATTTTTTATGTAAACTATAATATAATAATATTACACTAATCCAAGAACCTAAACTCAAAGAAATTGCAAAAGTACAATGTTTAAAAATATTAATACTAAAAACATTTAATAATTGTGTAATAATAACAGAAAGTAAAGATATTTTCATAGGAGTTATTGTATCATGACGCGAATAAAAAGCTAAAGACAAAATCTTAACTAATATAAATGCCACTAAACCAAAACTATAAATAAATAATATTTGACTTGTCATTAAACTATCATATTCAGTAAAATTTCCATATTGAAATAAAACTTTTACTATTGGTTCAGATAATATAGCTAATATAACAGCACTTGGAATAGATAAAAGACATGTTAGTTTTATACCCCAATCTAGTAAACCAAAATATTTACTTTTATTTTTGTTTTTAACATAACTATCTGATAATAAAGGTAATAATACAGTAGTTAATGAAACTGCTAAAATAGCTACTGGAAATTCCATTAAACGATCTGCATAATATATCCATGAAAGTGATTTAGATACTAATAAAGAGGCAAAAATATTATTTATAACAAGTGAAATTTGAATTGTAGCAACTCCAAAAATAGCTGTTAAAAACTTTTTATATACACGTAACAAACCATTATTTTTAAAATCAATTCTAGGAAGAGCTAGTAAATTATTTTGATATAATAAAAAAAATTGATATAACAATTGAAATACACCACTAAATACAACAGAAAAAGCCAAAATATATATAGGATTGTTAAAATAAGGTAATATATACCAAATAAAAATAATCATATTTAAATTAAATATTACAGGTAATAATGTTGGTAAAATAATAATATTCCAAATATTTAAAATTGCTGTGTAAAAAGTTACTATAGATATTAGAAAAACATAAGGAAACATTATTTGCAACAAATTTTTAGTTAAATTAAATTGATTAAGATCATGTATAAAACCTGGTGAAATTAATTTAATTAAATAAGATGAAAATAAAACACCAAAACCTACTATAAATGTCATTATAAAAATCAAAATACCAAAAATTGAAGATATAAAATAATTCATAATTTTTATATCACCAAGTTTTTTATATTCACTTAATATTGGTATAAATGCTTGAGAAAAAGCACCTTCAGAGAATATTCTTCTTAGTAAATTAGGAATTTTTAATGCAACAAAAAATGCATCTGTTTCTGCAGATGCACCAAAAATAAATGCAATTAAAAAATCTCTAATAAAACCTAATATGCGACATAATATAGTTATACCTCCAATTGATACTATAGATTTTAATAGGTACATATATTTACCTTACATAAAATTTAAAAAATTAAAATATTTAATACTTATAATATATAATATTTAATTTAATTAAAATAATTTTTTTTAAAAATTTAAAAAAATATGTATTTAAATACACAATAGTTATTTAAAAAAACAAATAATATAATAAAAGGTTCAACTTTAAATGAACAAATCATATTTTTTGAAAATAAAATATTTATTTTTAATTTTTTTAATATTTTTTATATTTAATTACATAGAATTAAATAATTTTACAATTTTAATAAAAAATAATATAAATAAAAATATTTCTTACATACAAAATAATGTTTATTTCACAGATAAAGAAAAAAAAAATAAAAATACATCATTATTTGAGAAAAAAAAATATAATATTGGAGATATAATTACAATATTTATTAAAGAAAAACATATAATAAGTAATAATGATACTAAAGATGATGATAACACACATAAAAAAAAGATAAATTTTACTACACAAATCCCAAAATATTTTACTAATCATACTAATATAGATGAATTAAATATAATTAATTATGATATATTAAATACTAAACAAGATATTAAAAAAAAAAATTTTTTAGAAAAAGAATATTTTTCATCAATCATACCAGCTACAATTAAAAGTATTTTAAAAAATGATTATTTATTTATAGAAGGTAAAAAGACAAAAAACATAAATGGTAAAATAACAGAAATTTCTATTTCTGGAATAGTTGATCCTTTATGTATAGATGAAAATAATTCTATATTATCAAATAAAGTATATAACCTTAATGTTCAGTATAATACTACATATACGACTAATATATTTAATACAATAAGCATACTGAAAAATATAATAAATTATATTTTAGATATATTATATTAAAATATAAATTAAAAATAAAATATGAGGAAAAAATGTTTAAAAATTTATTTTTAAAATTTATTTTACTTATATATTTCAATACAATCATACCATCAGCAAATGCTGATATTATAAAAAATATTACAAATGTAGATAATATTCAAGAAACACATCTAATTGGTTATGGTTTAATAGTAGGTTTGCATGAAACAGGAGATTATAATAATCAAACAAATTTTTCTTTAAAATCATTAAATAATATGTTAAATAAATTAAATATAAACACAATTAATGATAAAAATATCCAGATAAAAAATATAGCATCTGTTATGGTTGTAGCAAAATTACCACAATTTTACCATATTGGAGATAAAATAGATGTTACAGTAGCATCAATAGGTAATTCTACAAACATTAATCAAGGTATACTATTAATGACTACTTTAAAAGATATAAATAATAATATATACGCTATTGCACAAGGTAAAATATCTAAAAATCATATTGATCAAAATATTAAAAATGATATTGAAGAAAATAATGGATATATTTATCAAGGAGGTATAATAACAAATAAAATAACAAACGATTTTGAAAAAAAAAATATAATAAATTTAAAGTTGAATGAACCAAACTATACATTATGCCAAAAAGTTAGTGATGTAATAAACTTACATTATCCTAATACTGCTTTCACAATAAATGCTGGAACTATAGAATTACATACTTCTAATAATAATGCTTTAAAAGTAAAATTAATAGCAAATATAGAAAATCTTGATATACCTGTAGATAATGAAATAGCAAAAATAACAATTAATGCAAAAACTGGTTTAATTGTTATAAAAGGAAATATAAAAATTGATAAATGCTTTATTATAAATAAAAATATATTTTTAAATATTAATAAAGAAAATAATATATATTTTCATAATAGAAAATTAAAAAAAGATGAAAACAATTTATTTAAAAATACACATTACAATAAGAATGTAGAATATTTTATAAATAAATTATACAAATCAGGTCTTGAAATATCTGAAATAATATCTATTTTACAAACTGTGCAAAAATCCGGATGTTTGCATGCTAAATTAGAAATTATTTAATTAAAAAATGTAAATTAAAATAAATAAAAATATTTTAAAAATAAATATTAAAATCATATATTATAATTACGAAAATTATAATTATAATTAAAAATAAAATTAAATTTTAAAAAAATAAAATATAATATAAATTTATATTATTTTAAAAAAAAATTTTATTTATAATTATCATTATAAGTTTATTTATATAATATATATAAATAATTAAAAATATTTATTAAATAATATATAGTATTTTAATACTTAATTTTATTAATAAAATATATAAATTTAATTATAAATAAAATTAATATGAAAAATAAATTCGTACAATATATACACATAAATAAAGAATCACATAATCAAAGAATAGATAATTTTTTATTTAAAAATTTCAAAAAAATACCTAAAGATTTAATATATAAAAAAATAAGAACTGGACAATTTAGAATCAATAAAAAAAGAAAAAAACCAGAATATAAACTTCAAAAAAACGATATAATTAGAATTCCACCATATATAATACATACAATTCCAAAAAAAATTAAAAAAATAAATATAAATTGGAATAAAAAAATAATTTACGAAGATCCATATATATTAATTATAAATAAACCTCAAGGAATAGCAGTACATGGAGGTAGTGGAAATAATTACGGAATAATTGAAATTTTTAGAAAAATATATCCAAAAACAACATTTTTAGAATTAGTGCATAGAATTGATAAAGATACTTCTGGTATATTAATATTAGCAAAAAAAAAAAAAATTTTACGTATTCTACACCAACAATTTAGAGAAAACAAAATTAAAAAAAAATACTTAACTTTAGTGCATGGAAATTGGAATCCTATTATAAAAAAAATTTCTAACAAATTATTAAAAATAAAAAAACATAAAAAAAAAAAAACGATCTTACATAACAAAGGAAAAATAGCAACTACATATTTTACAATTAAACAAAATTTTAAATTAGCTACTTTATTATCTGTTATACCAATTACAGGTAGGACGCATCAAATTAGAGCACATTTATCATATTCCGGAAATCCAATAATATTTGATCATAAATATGGAAATCCTAAATTAGATAAAAATATAAAAATTACAAAAAAAAAAAAAATACTTTTACATGCTGAAAGTATTTTTTTTAAACATCCAGTAAGTAAAAAAAAAAAATTAATTTTAGCTCCATTAAATATGAATTTTAAAAAATATTTAAATATTTTATAAAAAATATAAAAGGAAAGTAATTATGGCTGTACAAAAAAATAAACCCACTAGATCAAAAAGAGGTATGCGTAGATCACATGATAATATTAAAATACAAAATTTATCACAAGATAAAAAAACCAAAGAAATTCATATAAGACACCATATTACAAAAACAGGTTTTTACAAAGGTTTACAACAAATAAATAAAAAGAAAAAAATAGAAAATAAAAAGGTTAAATAATGTCATATGCAATAATATTTACAGGTCAAGGAATTATTAACATACAACATTTTAAAAAAATTATTTTAAATGAAAAACAGGTAAAATACTTTTTTGATCGCACTTCGGAAAAAATAAGTTTTAATATATGGTCCTGCATTCAAAACAATATACATAAAATATTTTATTATAAAAAATATATTCAACCTATAATATTTACTTTTTCTGTAGCTATATATAAAATTTGGATGAAATATAAACCACTACCTAAATTAGCAGCAGGGAGTAGTTTAGGAGAATATTCTGCATTATATTGTGCAAATGCAATAAAATATTCTGATGCAATTAAATTATTATTAATTAGATCTAAATATATGCAAGATTGTATCAAAGAGAAATACTCATCTATGATATTAATTAGAGGTTTGAATACAAATATTATAAAAAAAATATGCAAATTTGTAAAAAAAAAAAATATAGTTTCAATTGCAAACTTTAATACTCCTAAAAATATAATTTTAACAGGAAATCAACAAGGAATTATCCAAACTATTAATTATTGTAAAAAATACGATGTTAAATTAATATTAAATTTACCAATATACACACCATCACATTGTATATTATTAAAAAAAGCTTCAAAAAAAATAAATTTTTCATTCAAAAAAATAAAAATAAAAAAACCAAAATTTAATATAATTCACAATTATAATGTTAAATCTCAAAAAAAAAAAAAAATAAAAAAAACATTAATAAAACAATTATATAAACCTGTACGTTGGGAAGAAACAATAAATTATATTACTTCTAAAAACATTAAAAAAATAATAGAAATAGGTTCTTTAGGATTAAAAAAATATTTAAATAAAACTAAAAAATATCCCAAAATATTAACTTTAAAAAATTTATATAATAAAATACATATTATAAAATGAGAAAAAAAAACATATTAATAACAGGAGCAAATCGTGGAATTGGTCAAAAAACAGCAAAATTACTATTAAATAATAATTATAATATTATAGGAACATCTACAACACAATCAGGTGTAAATATAATAAATGAATACTTAAAAATAAGAGGAAAAGGTTTTAAATTAAATCTTAAAAAAAAATCTGATATTAAAAATACAATAAAAAAAATACATAAAGAAATAGGTTGTATTGATATTTTAATAAATAATGCTGGAATAACAGCAGATTCTTTATTTCAAAAAATGCATTTTAAAAATTGGGAAAACGTAATAAAAATAAATCTTCACGCAATATTTTATTTATTAAAATACATCACTCCATGTATGATTAAAAATAAATATGGGAGAATAATAACTATAGCTTCAATAATAGGAAATATAGGCAATATAGGGCAAGTTAATTATTCTGCCTCAAAATCAGCTTTAATTGGATTTAATAAATCTATTGCATTAGAAATGGCAAAATATGGAATTAATAGTAATATAGTCTCTCCTGGTTATATTAAAACAGATATGACTAAAAAAATAAATAAAAAACAAAAAAAAAAAATATTATCTAACATACCTATGCGACGTTTTGGAAAAAAAAAAGAAATCGCTTCGGTAATAAAATTTTTAATATCAGATTCTGCTGCATATATTACTGGACAAAATTTACACATTAATGGAGGTTTATTAATGAAATAAATCAATATTTTAATTGAAAAAAATCTAAATTTATATAATATAATAAGTTTAAAATAAAATTTTAAATTAAATAAATAACATGAAAAATATTAAAAAAAAAATAAAAAAAATATTCATTAATGTATTAAATATTAAAAATGAAATTCATGATACTGATGATTTTAAAAAATTAGAAATAGATTCTTTGGATATGATTGAAATAATCATGGATATAGAAAATAAATTTGATATTGAAATAAAAGATGAAACAATAGAAAAACTAAATAATATTAAAGATTTAATAAATTATGTTAAAAAAAATATCAAAAAATAAATAATTTATTCACAAATTTTCACAATATTTTTATAAAATTTTTAAAAAATTGGTTTAAAATATGAAAGTAGGTAAATTTATAGTATTAGAAGGAATTGATGGTTCAGGAAAAACAAATGCTATTCAATTCATAAAAAATTTATTAGAAAAACAAGATATACCAAAAATTATAACTGTTCGTGAACCTGGTAGTACTTTATTAAGTGAAAAAATAAGAAAAATAATAAAATATAATTTTTATGAAGAAAAAATAAGCACAAGAACTGAGTTATTATTAATGTGTGCAGCTAGAGTACAAGTAGTAGAAAATATAATTAAACCTGCATTAAAAAATGGAAATTGGGTTTTAGGAGATCGGCATGTATTATCTACATTAGCTTACCAAGGAGGAAAAAATGGCAAAAATCAAGATTTAATTAAAAAAATACACAAAAAAATTTTTAAAAATTTTTATCCAAATTTAACTATATATTTAGATGTAAATCCTAAACTAAGTATGAAACGTATAATAAATAGAAAAAATAAAGATCGTATAGAAAAAAAAAAAAAAAAATTTTTTTTACAAACCCACGAAAACTATTTAAGAGAGACAAAAAATATTAAAAATATAATTACAATAAATGCTAATTTTGAAATTAATATTGTACATAAATTAATTAAAGAAAAATTATTATTTTGGGTTAAAAAAAATAATATATGATTATATATCCATGGTTTAATAAATATTTTAAAACAATAATTGACAAATATAATAAAAAAAAAATGCATCATGCAATATTACTACAAACACAAACAGGTTTGGGAGTAAATAATTTAGTTAAAAATATTATAAAATTTATTATTTTAAAAAAAAAAAAAAAAATAAAATATACAGATTTAATATTAAACAATCCTGATATATTATATTTTGATAAAAAAAAAAAAAAAATAAATATAAATACAGTACGTAAAATAAAAGAAAAAATTTACAAGACAAACCACAAATTAAAAAATAAAATTATTTGGTTACCACAATCTAAAAATATTACTGAACAAGCTATCAATGCTTTATTAAAAATATTAGAAGAACCTCCTAAAAACACTCTTTTTTTTATGACTAATAATGAACAAAACTTATTATTACCCACATTACGCAGTAGATTTATTATATATAATATATTAAACCCAACAAGAGAAGAAAGTTTAAAATGGTTAAATAAAACAAACAACCAAAAAAAAAAAAATATACTTGCATTAACAATAAATTACGATGCGCCAATACTTGCACAAAAATTTATTAAAAAAAATATATATATTACAAGAAACGAATTTTTAAAAAATTTTAAAAAAAGTATAGAAAAAGAAAATTTTATAAATTTATTATCTATTTTAAAAAAAAAAACAATAACAAAAATAAATTGGATATATTGTATTTTTTTTGATTGCATGAAATATAAATTGAAAATTAATATAAATTTAATTAATTTTGATCAATTACAATTAATAAAAAAAATAAATATGAAATATACATTTAATAATTTAAAAAATAGTATACAAATAATAATAAATTTAAAGAAATATTTAAAAACTATACCAACAATAAATCAAGAATTAATATTAACTAACACATTATTAAAATTAAATGAAATTTTATGAACATATAAATTAGTACAATATTTAAAAAAATTTATTTTTTAAAAATTTTAAACTACCAATTTGTATTTATATAAAAATCAAAAATCAATATTATTTACTATTCTTGGGAATGGTATAATATCACGCACATTACGTATTCCCGTTATATAAGATATTAATCTTTCAATACCCAAACCAAATCCTGCATGAGGCACAGATCCATACTTTCTTAAATCACGATACCACCAATAATCTTTTTTATTTAAATTACATTCAAAAATTCTTTTATCTAATTTTTTTATTCTATCTTCACGTTCTGAACCTCCTAATATTTCACCAATTCCAGGAAATAAAATATCCATAGAAGCTACAGTATCATTATCATCATTTATTTTCATATAAAATGCTTTTAATTTTTTAGGAAAATTTATAATTATAACAGGTTTATGAAAATATTCATCCACTAAATATCTTTCTTGTTCAGAAGAAATATTTACATTTTCCATATTTATATTAAAATCTATTTTTTTATTATAAAATAATATATTTAGTGCCTCTTGATAGGTTATAACTTGAAATTTTGTTAATAAAAAATTTTTTAATCTTTCAAATATATTTTTGTCAACATTATTTTTTAGAAACTCTAATTCTAATGCACAACTATTTAATATAACAGAAATTATATGTTTAATTATTTTTTCAGAAAAAAATATTAAATCATTTAAATTATAAAAAGCGCATTCTATTTCCAACATCCAAAATTCTGATAAGTGACGAGTGGTATTAGAATTTTCTGCACGAAAAACAGGACCTAAAGAATAAACTTTTTTATAAGCACATGCATAAGCTTCTAAAGTTAATTGTCCAGAAACAGTTAAAAATGCTTTTTTCCCAAAAAAATTTTTATTTGAAAATTTTTTTTTATTTAATTTACCAATAAAACATTTTTTATCTATTGTAGAAACATTAAACATATCTCCTGAACCTTCAGTATTTAAACAAGTAATTATCGGAGTAGGTATCCAAAAAAAACCAGATTTAAATAAAAAATTGTTTATTGTTTGAAATAAAACATTTCTAATTCTTGAAACTGCAGTGATAATATTTGTTCTAGGGCGTAAATGTGCATGAATTCTTAAATATTCTAAAGTATGTTTTTTAGGTGATATTGGATATTTTTCCGGATTTTTAATAGGTCCAATAACATTCACTTTATGAGCAAAAATTTCAAAAAATTGTTCTTTACCTAAAGATTTAATTAAAACACCATGAATAGAAATTGAACAACCAACATTTAATATTAATATATCATTTTGATAATTTTTTAAAGTATTTTTAACAATAATTTGTATAGAATGAAAACATGAACCATCATATATTTGAATAAATGATATACCAATTTTTGAATGTCTACAACTACGAATCCAACCTTCTATATTTATAAAACTATTAAAACTCACTTTGTTTAAAAAAATATCTGATATACTACTTTTTAACATATTATCATTCCAAAATTATTCAAAACATTTTAAAAAATTAGTAATAATATAATTTTCTATATTTAAAAAAAATAAAATTATAATAAAACTAATAATATAAATAAATATAAAATACATTAATTAAATTTTGTTAATATAAATATATTTAAATTTAATTAATATTCTTGTCTTTTATTTTACGACACTCAGAAGAACAATAACCTTTAAAAATATCCAAACAAATATTACATTGAATAAATAACTTATGGCAAAAATTATTTTTACAATTTATATATCTATCACATAAATTGTAACATTTCCAACAATAAGATTGTAAATTTTTTGTAATATTTTCAGATAATCTATTATCAAATACAAAATTACTACCTTTAAAAAAAATAGGTAAATTATTTTTTTTTGTATCATAAATATATTTAATAATACCTCCTTTAATTTGATAAACATACCTATAACCATGATAACGCATCCATAAAGATGCTTTTTCACATCTTATACCTCCAGTGCAATAAATTAGAATCTGATCATTTTTAGCATACTGAAACATATATATAATTTTCTGCAATTGTTCACGAAATGTATAAGCTGGAACTGTAAATGCTTTATTAAAATGCCCAATAGCATATTCATAACTATTACGTAAATCAATAATAAGAACATTTTTTTGCGTTATAAATTTATTAACAACATCAGCTTTTAAATAAAATTTTGATAAATAATTATTAAAATAAAAATTTTTTAAACCATCAGATAAAATTTTTTTTTTAACTTTAATTATTAAAACCCAAAAAGAATATTCATTATTTATAGATTTATTAATAAATATAATATTATTATTTTTAAATAAACTATGTAAAATTTTTTTCATTTTATTAAAATTATATATAGGAACGCTAATTTGTGCATTAACACCTTCGAAAGAAACATAAATTCTTCCATATATATTTAATTTATAAAATTGTATATACATCCAATTTCGAAATTCTTTTGGGGATTGAATTAAAAAATATTTATAAAAAGAAACATTGAATCTTTCACCAAGTGATTTTTTAAATAATTTACTTGAAATACAATTATGTAATTTATTCATAATATATTTTACCTTTAATAAAATTTATTTACATTAAATTTGCAAATAATTTTCAATTGTTGTAATAATTTACTTAATTCCTGTTCAAATTCAATTAATTGCTTTTTTTGTTTTTTAATTACTATAATAGGAGCAAAACGCATAAAACTAGAATTAATTAATTTTTTTTTAATATACATAATTTTTAAAATCATTTTCTTAATACTCATTTTTAATCTAATAATTTCTTTTTTTATAGTCATTACTCCTAAAACAGGTATAAATAATTGTACTTGATCAATTGATTGAACTATAGAAAATGGTACTAAATCATCAGTTTTTAAAATTGTAATACTTTTAATATAAGCTATTTTTTTTAAAAAAAAATTATATTTAGAAAAAAACAAAAAAATTTCAGGATTTTCTATTTTTAAAAATATAGGTATCAAGAAATTTTTTTTGAAATTAATATATAAGCGCATTTTTCTTAAACAAATAATTATTTTTTTTAAAAAACTTATATTTTTTAAATTTTTTTTTTGTGAATTTAACGATTCTGTAATTTTAATGGTTTTAGGAATAGATTCTAACATTATTGTTTTTCTTTTAATAAACATTAATTTTTTGATTTTTTGCCAAATATATTCTGTTATAAAAGGAATAATAGGATGCGCTAAACGTAAAAAAGATTCTAATATAAATAACATAGTATTACGCACATTATATTTTTTTAATTTATCATTTATAATAATAGATTTAGATAATTCTAAATACCAATCACAAAAATTATTACGAAAAAATTTATTTAAAATTTGCGCTAATAAATCAAAACGATATTGTTTTAAATATTTTTTATATTTTTTAACTAATATATTAAATTTTATACTTATCCATAAATCTAAAATTGAATTTTTTAAACTTAATTGATCAAATTTATAATATTTTTTACTAGTTTGCATAAGAATAAAAATACTAGCATTCCATAATTTTGTACAAAAATTTCTACAACTTTCTACAACATTAATATTCCAATGAATATAACGATTATTTGAAGACAATTTTGCAAAAGATAGTCGTAATGCATCAGCACCCATAGGAGATATACCATTAGGAAATATTTTTTTAGTATTTAAAAAAATTTTTTCAATTTTATTTTTATTAGTAATATTTTTCACTCTTTTTTTTATTAAATCATTGAAAGTAATTCCATCAATTAAATCTAAAGGATCAACAACATTACCTTTTGATTTCGACATTTTATTACCTTCATCATCACCAATTAAACCAGTAATATATATTTTTTTGAAAGGAATATTAGAAATATAATTATCATCTTTAATAATATATAAAGTCATCATAATCATTTTAGAAATCCAAAAAAAAATTATATCAAAACCACTAACTAAAATATTTGTAGGGTGAAACATATTAAAAATTTTGGTATTTTCTAACCAACCTAAAGATACAAAAGTCCATAAACTAGATGAAAACCAAGTATCTAAAACATCATTTTCTTTTTTTAAAATTATTTTATTTGGAATATTATATTTTTTACGAATTATTTTTTCATTCGATCCGACATAAACATTAAATATACTATCATACCATATAGGTATACGATGACCCCACCATAATTGTCTTGAAATACACCAATCATTAATATTTTTCATCCAAGAAAAAAACATTTTTTCATAATTTTTTGGTATAAATGATATATTTCCATTTTTAACAACTTGAATTGCTTTTTTGGATAATAAACCTACATTTAAATACCATTGATTAGTAAGCATTGGTTCAATAATTGAATTACTTCTATCACCATAAGGTAAATGAATAATATGTTTACTTGAACTATGAAATAAATTTATTTTTTTAATTTTTTTAATAATTTTTTTTCTGGCTATTAAACGATCATAACCATGTAATTCTTTAGGTATGTAAGAACTATAACAAGTAGTTATAATTCCATTAAAATCATATATTTTAGCTTTGTTTCGAACAGTTCCATTATTTTTCATAAAATTAATCATAGGTAATTTATGACGCAAACCTACTTTATAATCATTTAAATCATGAGCAGGGGTTATTTTAACACAACCCGTTCCTTTATCAATATTAGCTAATTTATCTATAATTATAGGAATTACCCTATTAACTAACGGTACAACCACATATTCACCAATAAACTTTTTGTATCTGACATCTTTTGGATTTACTGCTATTGCAACATCGCCTAATAAAGTTTCTGGTCGTGTTGTACCAATAATAATATATTTACAAAAATTTTGTGTTTTATTAATATAAGACAATAAAGGATATTTAATGTAAAATATTTTACCTGATATATCTTTATATTTAACTTCTAAATCAGAGATCACTGTTTGTAACTTAATGTCCCAATTTGATATTTTTTTTCTTTTATAAATTAAATTATCTTTATATAAATTATTAAAAATTTTCTTAACAGATTTAGAAAAATTTTTATCCAAAGTAAATATTTTATTTTCCCAAAAAACAGAATCACCTAAACGGCGCATTTGATTATAAATTTTTTTTTCAGATTTTTTTTTCCATTTCCAAATAGTATGAATAAATTTTTTAACACCATATTCAAAAATATTTTTTTTTTTTTTTTTTAAAATGTTTTTTTCAACGATCATTTGTGTAGCAATACCAGCATGATCAAGTCCAACTTGCCATAATGTATTTTTACCCTGCATACGATTATAACGTACTAAAATATCCATAATAGTATGTTGAAACGCATGACCCATATGTAAATTACCTGTAATATTCGGTGGTGGCATAACTATACAAAAATTTTTTTTATATTTTCTTTTACTAGGTTTAAAAAAACCATTTTTATTCCAAAAATTATATAATTCCTTTTCTATATTTTTAGGAATATATGCTTTATCCATAATTACACCTATCTTTAAATACAATTAATTTAAAAAATCACATCAAATTTAAAATTTAATACAATCACGTTTAATGAAATTTAAATATTTTATATAAATTAAAAAAATATTTTGCGATAAAAATATTTATAATAAAAATATATATAAAAAATATTAATTTCTTATAAATAAAAAATTTTATATACGAAAAGATTCAAAAATACAAAACCAATAAATTTATACAAATAAAAATTTTTTAAAAAACATATTTGTATATTAAATTATATAAAAAATATAAATTTTAAAAAATTTATAAAATAAAAGTATTATATTCATATTTAATATAAGATTATAATTTTTATAATGTAACATATTAATTAAAATTTAAAGATATAATTTATAATCTAAATATATATTTAAAATAATTGTGATATTATACAAATTTTAATAAATAAAATACAAAAATATCTAAAAAATATTTTAAAACACTTAAATGGCAGAGGGAAATCTCTACCATATGTAATTATAATAATTTAAAAGTAAAAATAATATTTATAGTATAAAATAAAAAAATATAAAATACATCTTATTAAAATACACATTTAAATTTAAAAATTATATTGTAAACTTGTAAATATTAAAATTTTTGTTATATAATTTTAATTATGTGATTAATTGTTAGAATATTTTTTTTCATGATTTAATTTATATTTTTTTATTATATTATTTTTATAATTTTTATTTAAATTTATTTTTTTTAAATTAATTAACTTATTAAAAATACGAGTATAAACAAGTTTTCTTTTTAACATATTAACACAATCTTTTGGTAATTCAATAGTAGAATATGAAGAAAAAATTTTAACATTTCCAATTCTTCTACTATTTATCCCACTTTCATTAGCTATAGCTCCAATAATATGTTTAACTTCCACGCAATCGTTTCTACCTAAGGAAATTTTAAAAATCTGCATATTTGAAAAATTTCTACGATTATATTTAGAACGTGTTGTAATTTTTGAATCTTTATAAGAGATATAACGAGATTTATTTTTAAAACCCTTAAAATTAGAATCAGATTTTTCAATAATTAACGATCGTTCACCTTGTGCCATTTTTAATAAAACAGCAGATAAAATATCTGCATCCAATGTATGAACAAATTGTAATTTTTTAAATAATATACTATACTTCTTTAAATCTATACTTTTTAATTGTTCTTGTACTTTAATAGAAAATTTTTTTAAACGGCATAAACTAAGCAATTTTAAATTTGGCAATCTTACCTCAATCATTTTTGATTTGATTGTTTTTTCAATATTTCTTAATAATCTAAATTCTCTATTTTCTAAAAATAACAAAGCTTTTCCTGCTCTACCTGCACGTCCTGTGCGACCAATTCGATGTACATAAGACTCAACATCCATGGGAATGTCATAATTAATAACTAAACTAATTCTATCTACATCTAATCCACGTGCTGCAACATCAGTTGCAATTAAAATATCTAAATAACCATTTCTTAATTTTTCTAAAGTTTTTTCTCTTAAAATTTGATTCATATCACCATTTAAAGCTGCGCTATTATATCCATTACGTTCTAAAAATTCAGAAACTTCTATAGTTGCACTTTTAGTACGTACAAAAATAATAACTGCAGAAAATTGCTCTACTTCTAAAAATTGCACCAAAGCATCTTTTTTATTTTTAGAAACTAACCAATAACTTTGTTTAATATCAGGACAAGTAGTTAAATTAGATTTAATATATATCTCTTTAGGATTTTTCATAAACCTACGTGAAATTTTTTTAATAATATCAGGCATTGTTGCAGAGAATAAAGCTGTTTGATGTTTATCAGGAATTTTTTGCATTATAGTTTGAACATCTTCAATAAAACCCATACGTAACATTTCATCAGCTTCATCTAATACTAAACATTTTAACTTAGATAAATTTAAAGTATTTCTATTTAAATGATCTAATAATCGACCTGGTGTTCCAACAACTATTTGTGGGCCTTTTTTTAAAGCATATAATTGCAAATCATATCTTTGGCCACCATATAAAGCCAAAACATTTACACCTTGTATATATTTTAAAAAATTAAATACAGCTTCTGATACTTGGATTGCTAATTCACGAGTAGGAGTTAAAATTAATATTTGTGGACATTTTAATGAAATATTAATATTATGAAGCAAAGGTAATGCAAAAGCAGCAGTTTTTCCACTACCTGTTTGTGCCATACCTAAGACATCATGACCTTTTAAAAGTAATGGTATACAACGTTCTTGTATGGGAGATGGTTTATTATAATGCATATCAAGCAATGCTTTTATAAGATTACTATTTAAACCAAAAACAGTAAATTGAGATTTTGTTAAATTCATTGTACAATTCATTCCTTTTATAAGTTATATTTTATAAATACAACTTATTCTAAAATAATGTATATTTATTTCTAAAGCTAATTAAATAAAATTTAATAATATAATTTGAAATTAATTAATATATTTTTATATTTGCACTTATATTAATATTTATAAAATAACTGAACTATTTAAAAACATGTTAATATATTTCACACTTCTTTCATACTTAACCGTAAACGCCCTTGCCTATCTGATTCTAACACTTTAACTAAAATTTTTTGTTCAATTTGTAAATGATCTGTAACTTTTTCAACTCTTTTTTTAGAAATTTGAGAAATATGCACTAAGCCTTCTTTTCCAAAACCAATAGAAACAAAAGCTCCAAAATCTACAATTCTAGTTACAATACCAGAATATATTTTACCAACTTTTATTTCTGCAGTGATTTCTTGAATACGTTTGATTGCATTTTGGGCTTTTTCACTTGCCATAGCAGAAATTTTAACGATACCAGTGTCTTCAATTTCAATATTAGTATCTGTTTCTTCTGTCAACATACGAATAACAGACCCACCTTTTCCAATTATATCTTTAATTTTCTCTGGATTAATTTTAATAGTGTACATTCTAGGGGCAAAATTAGAAATATCAGATTTAGATTTAGAAATAATTTTATTCATTTTATCAAGAATATGCATACGACCTAATTTTGCTTGATATAAGGCTTTTTTAATTAATTTTATATTTATACCAGTTATTTTTATATCCATTTGCAAAGCAGTTATACCTAAATAACTTCCAGAAACTTTAAAATCCATATCCCCTAAATAGTCTTCTTCACCTAAAATATCAGATATATAACGTTTTTTTTTTTTTCTTTTATTAAACCCATAGCTATACCAGCAACAGAAGATTTTATCGGGACACCAGCATCCATTAAAGCTAAAGATGCACCACAAATGGAAGCCATAGAGGAAGAACCATTCGATTCAGTAACTTCGGAAACTACTCTAATAGTGTAAGGAAATTGTTCTTCTTTAGGTAAAACAGAAATAATACCTCTTTTCGCTAATTTTCCATGTCCAATTTCTCTACGTTTTGGAGTACCCATAATACCTATTTCTCCAACTGCATATGAAGGGAAATTATAATGAAATAAAAAATTATCAGTACGATCTCCTAAAAGTTCATCTAAATTTTGTGCATCTCTTGCAGTTCCTAAAGTAATAGTAACTAAAGATTGCGTATCACCACGAGTAAATAATGCAGAACCATGTGTTCTAGGAAGATAACCAACTTTAATATATAACGGCCTTACTGTATAATTATCACGACCATCTATACGAGATAAACCATGTAAAATGCGGTATCGTATAATTTTTTTAAAAATAATAGAAAAAATTTCCTCTATTTCAACTAAATTTACAATCCATTTTTTTTTTATCAATTCTTCAATAAGTTGATATCTAATTTCATTTAATTTACTGCATCTTATATTTTTTTCAAAACATTCGCATGCTAAATATATAGATGAATATGTGAATTTTAATATATACGAATATAAATTATCATTTTTTAAAACTGGGTAAAATATAATAGGTTTTTTATTAACCATAATTTTAAATTTATTAATATTGGATATAATTTTTTGTTGTTTTTTATAACCAAATTTTATAGCATTTAAAATTTTTCTTTCATGCAAATTATCAGATGCCGCTTCAACCATAATTATAGAATTACATGTCCCTGCAACAACTAAATCCAAATCACTAAACTTTAATTCATTAGAATTAGGATTTAAAACTAATTTTTTATCAATTAATCCTACTCTAGCTACTCCAATAGGTCCTGAAAAAGGCAAACCAGAAATACTTAAAGCTGAAGAAACACCAATAATAGAAACTAAATCAGGATTTATTTTTGGATCTACAGACAAAACTGTTGCTGTAATTTGGATATCATTAAAAAAATCTTGTGGAAATAATGGTCTTATAGGCCTATCAATTAACCTTGCTGTTAATATTTCATTTTCTGTAGGGCGTCCTTCTCTACGAAAAAAACCACCGGGAATACGTCCAGCAGCATAAATACGTTCCTGATAATTAACTGTTAAAGGGAAAAAACTATTAGTTTTACTAGGATTTTTTTGAACTACTACAGTTATTAAAACTACTGTATCATCCATACTTACCATAATAGAAGAAGTTGTTTTTCGAGCTATTATCCCAGTTTCTAAAGTTATAATATGCTGTCCGTATTGAAATTTGTGTAAAATTGGTTTTAACAAAATTAAATCCTTAAAAATATATTAAAAAAATCAAATAATTATAAAAATAATTAAATTAAAATAAAATCATAATCAAATTATTAAAATATTTTAAAAATTTAAAAATAAAATAAATTATTAATAAAAAAAAGTTGGAAACTATCGACGTAAATTTAATTCTCTAATTAAATTAATATATATATTTAAAAATTTTCTTTTCAAATATGTTAATAATTTACGACGTCTAGAAACCATATTTAATAAACCACGTTTACCACTATGATCTTTTTTATGTAATAAAAAATGTTTTTGTAAGTTATTAATTTTTAAAGTTAATGAAATTATTTGCACAGAAATATTCCCAGTATTTAAAATATTTTGACCATATTTAATTATTAAAACTTTTTTATTTAACAATGCTATAGACATGATTTCTCCATATAAATTTTACTTAATAAAAAATATAAAATTGCAAATAAATATATATTTAAAATACAATATAAAATTAAAAAATACGATCAATATAGAAATAACCATCTTTTTTGTATTTTCCAACACCAAAGAATTTTTTACTTAATTTTTCAAAAACAGTATAAAAACCAATATTTAAATACAAAATAAAAATTTTTTTACCTAATTTTAACATTTTTAATTTATTTTTATCGAAAAATACTTTAGGTAAAAAAGATGTCAAACTATCTACTGGAAGTAATAAATTTTTAATTAGTTCTATTTTATTTCTTTCTTTATAAGAAATATTTAAAATTTTATTATAAGAGATTAAATTTGATTCATAATAACAAGATATATGCAATCTACGTAACATTACAACATGCGCCCCACAACCTAATTTATTTCCAAAATCTTCTACCAAAGTACGAATATAAGTTCCTTTGGAACAATGAATTTTAAACGTTATAAATTTTTTGTTTAAATTGAGAATATTTATATTATAAATATTAATTATTCTTTTAATATTAGGAATAAAAATATTTTGACGAGCATATATATATAAAGGTATGCCGTAAAATTTAATTGAAGAATACATAGAAGGACTTTGTTTATTCATACCAAGAAAAGACATCAAGCATTTTAATATTTTTGAATTTGAAATATTTTTTTTTTTTTTACTAATAATATATCCATAAGAATCAGAAGTATGTGTTTTCTCTCCTAACTTTGCTGTAACAATATATTTTTTATCTTCATCATTTAAATATTTAGAAAATTTTGTAGCACAACCAAAACAAACAGGTAATGTACCAGTAGCTAAAGGGTCTAAAGTGCCTATATAACCTATTTTTTTAACAGAAAAAAAACGTTTTATACTTTGTATAATATAATTACATGAAAAACCTGTCGGTTTATCTAATAATAAAACACCATTAAGTTTATTAATTTTTTGATAACACATTTTTATTCCTTAAAAATTATTATATTTTTTTTTTTTTTTAACATCCTCCTGAATAGCATTATTAATTAAATTAGAAATTCTAATACTTTTAAAAAAATCGTAATCATAGAAAAAAACCAAATTCGGCATAATACGTAAATACATAAATTTACTTAACATAAAACAAAAATATTTAGATGCATTTTTTAATAATGTTAATAAACTACTTATTGAAAAATTACTTTTATTTCCAATAAATATCACAAAAACTTTGGCATATTGTAAATTTTTAGATAAATATACTTTTGATATACTAACAGAACATCTAATACGTGGATCTTGAATATGCATATGTAAAATATTAGAAATATTTTTTTTAAATTCTTTGGAAATTCGTAAAAAACGATTAGAAACATTTTTCATTTTAATCACTCTAAAAGTTATACTTTTAAAATATATAAATTATTTTTTATAATTTTTAAAGACCGAAATTTTATCTCCAACATTAATATTATTATAATTTTTTAAAATAACTCCACACTCAAATCCAAAATTTATTTTTTTGACATTTTCTTTAAAATGCCTTAAAGATTCTAATTCACCTTTAAAAATTACTTTATCATTTCTAATTAAATGAATATAACTTTTAATTGCAATATACCCTTTTAACACTATACATCCAGCTATTGCACTATTATTCGAATTTTTAAATACATTTTTTACTTCAACTAAACCTATTTTTTTTTTATTATTTTTAGATTTTAAAAGATTTTTCAACAATAATTTTACATTATCTAATAATGTATAAATAACAGAATATTGATAAGTTTGAATATTTTCTTTTTCAATAATATGTTTAGCTATAGAATTAATACGTACATTAAAACCTAAAATAATAGATTTAGATGTTAATGATAGATATGCATCATTTACAGATATTACTCCAATTCCAAAACTAATAATATTTACTAAAGCATTTTTATTATCAGATAATTCCATTAAAGATTTTTTAATAGCTTCTAAAGAACCTTGTGTATCAGTTTTTAAAATTATATTTAATGTAGGTAAATTTTTTATATTAATGTTTAATAACAAATCATCAATTTTATGTCTCGTGTAATTAGTAAATTTAAGCGCTTTAAGATCATTCCTCCTATTAAAGGTTATTTCTCTAGCTATTTTTTCATTTTTAATTACTCTAATTTCATCACCTACATTTAATATTCCTGACATTCCTAATATTTCTACTGGTATAGAAGGAATAGATTTTTTAATATAAACACCATATTCATTTTTAATTCCACGAATTTTACCATATTCTAAACCTGATAAAACGATTTCTCCTTTATATAAAACACCTTTTTGAATTAATATTGTAGCAATAGGACCTCTTCCAAGATCCATATATGATTCAATAACTACACCTTTTGCTCGACAATTATAACATGTCTTTAACTCTAACATTTCTGATTGTAATAAAATAGCTTCTAACAAATCATTTACACCATTACCATATTTAGCAGATACTTCAACAAAAATAGTATCGCCACCCCATTCTTCTGCAGTAATACCAAATTTTGATAATTCATTTTTAATTTTAACAGCACCAGAATTACCTTTATCAACTTTATTAATTGCAACTATTATCGGCACATTAGATAATTTTGCATGTTTAATAGACTCTATAGTTTGTGGCATTACACCATCATCTACCGCAATAACTAAAACAATAATATCTGTAATTTGCGCTCCTCTAGAACGCATTTCAGTAAAGGCGGCATGCCCTGGAGTATCTAAAAATGTTATAATCTCTTTTTTAAATTCAATATGATAAGCACCAATATGTTGTGTAATTCCACCAAATTCTTTATTAACAATTTTAGTTGAGCGAATATAGTCAATTAAAGATGTTTTTCCATGATCAACATGACCCATAATAGTTACAATAGGGGGTCTTTTTTTTTTAATAATAGTATTGCTAATATCTTTTTTTTCTAATATTTTATTTTCTAAATCTTCTGTATAAGATTTTATAATTGCCTTAAAACCCATTTTTTCAATAATTAACTTTGCTTCTTTTAAATTTAAAATTGTATCTATATTTCCTGATATATTTAATTTTTGCATTATTTCTAATATATTTACACTTTTAATTGCAAGTTTTTTGGAAAGTTCAAAAACAGTTACTTCACTATTTAATACAACATTCTTAACAGGTAAAAAAGAAGGTTTTTTAAATTTTTGTTGTAAAAAATATTTATAATTTTTTTTTTTATTTGAGAAATGATTTTTTTTAGAATCAAATATTAAATTATTTTTTTTAATTTTATTTTTATTAACTAAAATTTTATTTTCTTTACTTTTATAAGATGTTTGTAAATTTTTTTTTTTAATAATTTTACAAGATGTATTTAAAATAGTATTTTTTTTTTTTTTTTGTATCTTCATATTGTTATCTTTTTTATTAAATATATCACTGGAAGTATTTTTTTTACAATCTACTTTAATATTTTTTTTTTTATATTTATTACGATTGTTTTTTTTTTTATCATTTTCCTGTAAAGAATGATTGTTAATTGATTTTTTTGTTTTTTTTTCTTTTATAGATAAAATGTTATTATTTTTTTTAAATTTTTTCACTTTAAATAACTCACTCCTGAGCTTGTAATTATAATATTTTTTAAAAATATAAAATTATTTCTAAATAATTAAATATCATTAATAATTTAAATAAAAATATTTTAAAATTTAAATAAATTAAATAATTTTAAAATATAATATAATAAATAAAACACTTTATAAAAATTTTATTTTTTATTAAACCAACAAATATCACGTGCATTCATAATTAATTTACCGGCAGTGTCTAAATTTAAACCTTCTATATCTATTAAATCATCTGTTCCTTGTTCCGCTAAATCTTCTAATGAAAGAATATTTCTCTTAAGTAGTTGCATAGCTATATTTGTAGTCATACCATCTAAATTCAGTAAATCTTGATTAATTTTACTTTTTTTTAATAAATTTTGAGCATCTAAAGCTATTATCTTTAAAACCTGTTTTGCCTGACTATGTATTTCACTAATTAAATTTTTATCAAAGTTTTTAATATTAACAAAATCCCCTATAGAAGCCTTAGATAATTCCTCAAATGTTGAAAAACCAACATTTACTAACATTTTTATTATATTTTTTTTAAGATCTAAATATTGCACAAATAGTTTAAAAATATTTTTTTTTTTTTTCTTATTTTTTCTAACAATTTCCTCTAAAGTAGTAACATTTAATTCCCAACCAGTCAACTGTGATGCTAATTTAACATTTTGACCATATCTTCCTATTGCTTGTGCTAAATTTTTATTATTTACTATAACATCTATATTATTACGTTCATAATCTACTGTAATAGAGTTAACATCCGCAGGTGCCATTGCATTTACAACAAATTGTGCTGGATCTTTGCTCCATAAAATAACATCAATTCTTTCACCATTTAATGCATTAGAAACAGCTTGCACTCTTGCGCCTCGAACACCTACACAAGATCCAACAGGATCAACTCTTTTATCATGCGATATAACCGCTATTTTAGAACGTGAACCAGGATCACGTGCAATTTTTTTAATCTCTACAACAGAATCAGCTATTTCAGGCACCTCAATACTAAATAATGCAATTAACATATCTGTACCAACTCGACTTATTAATAACTGTGGAACATTAAAATGCGAATTTATAACAAACAAAATACCTTTTACAGAATCACCTAAACGATATTTTTCTCTAGGTAATAAACCTTCTTTAGTTATAATAGCTTCAGCATTTTTTCCTAAATCAACAAAAATATTATTACGATTAATTTTTCTAACAATACCACTGACCATAAAACCAATTTTTTTAGAAAATTGTGCAATAATCATTTCTCTTTCTGCTTCTCGAACTTTTTGTACAATAACTTGTTTAGCAGTTTGTGTTGTAACTCTATCAAAAACAACAGAATCAATACTATCTTCTACATAATCATTAATTTTAATATTAGCATTATCCAATTTTGCTGCTTCTAAAGTTATTTCACGTGTGGGTTGAGAAACTTCTTGAACAACCGTCCATCTACGAAAAGTTAAAAAATCACCATTTTCACGATTAATATCGATTCTAATATCTATATCTTGTTCATATTTTTTTTTTGTAGCTTGTTCTAAAGCCCTTTCTAAAACTTCAAAAATTTTTTCACGAGGAAGAGATTTTTCGTGAGAAACAGCATCTACAACAGATAATATTTCTTTATTCATCTTAACTCCTTAATATTAAATAAATTTAAAATAATTATTTTAAATTGAATTAAAAATAAATAAATATATACATATAATTATATTTTAAAATAAAAAAAATAAAAATAATTTAAATTATTAATAAAAAATTATAAAATATAATACAATAAAATAATTATAATTATTATACCGAGAACGGGACTTGAACCCGTATACCTAAAAGGCACTACTCCCTCAAAGTAGCGTGTTTACCTATTTCACCATCTCGGTATATAAAATTATATAATTTGAAATTTAAATAAATAAAAAATAAGCGCATCAAAAAAAAACAAATTTACTCCAGAAAATTAACATTAGACAATATTAAACTTAAAATAAAAAACATAAAAGAAAGAAAAATAATAAAATAATTTAAAATATTTCCATTACCATTGTTTTTCTCTATCTGACCTAAAATAGTACCTCTAAAATCATTAGCATTATTTAAACCTAATTTAAGTTGTAAAATAACACAAAAAATTAAAAAAAAAGATATAAATGTATATACTGCTAATAAAAAATTATACATTATATATATTCCTTAATCCTATTATAAATACAATATATATAAATTTAATAATTAAACCTATATAAATAAATTTTAAAATCATTACTATCAATAATTAAATATAAAAAAATTTTTAAAACCATAAAGAAATTAAATACAAATATACATATTATTCCATAAGAATAATTTAATTTTACTTATGAACATAATATGTAATTATTATACTAAAATTTAAAATTATTTATTTTAAATACAATATACTAATATTAAACTATGAATTCATTTAAATATCATATTATTTATAAAAATTTAAATTATCTAAATTTTTATATCTTTTTTCTTTTCATAATTTTATTAATTTGTTGTATATCTAGTGTTTCATATTTCATAAGGGCGTCTTTCATAGTGTGTAAAATATCTATATTACTTGATAATATACATTTTGCTCGCTTGTAATTTAAATCTATTAATAATTTTATTTCTTCATCAATAATGCGTGCTGTATAATCAGATATATTTTGAACATTGTTTATATTTTGGTCTGTTAACACTTCATTATCGTTTGATTTATATAATAAAGGACCTAATTTTTTTGAAAAACCCCATTTGGTAATCATATTTCTAGCTAATTCTGTAGCAACTTTTATATCATTTACTGCACCTGTCGAAACATTATTTACACCATAAATTAATTCTTCAGCTAAACGACCAGCATATAAAGTTGATATCTGACTTTCTAATTTTGATCGACTAACATTTATATTATCATCTTTAGGTAAAAAAAAAGTAAGTCCTAAGGAACGACCTCTTGGAATAATAGTAACTTTATGTATAGGATCATAATTTGGAACCAATAAACCAACTATTACATGACCAGATTCATGATATGCAATTACTTCTTTTTGCATTTTATTCATAATAAAGGATTTACGTTCCGCACCCATAATAATTTTATCTTTAGCTTTTTCTAAATCTAACATAGATACTTTAGAATTATTACAACTAGCGGCATATAAAGCGCTTTCATTAACTAAATTAGCTAAATCTGCACCAGAAAAACCAGGTGTACCACGAGCTATTGTCATAGGCACAACATCATCAGATAAAGGTATATTACGCATATGAACTTCTAATATTTTTTCTCTTCCAAGCACATCAGGTAAAGAAACAGTAACTCTTCGATCAAATCTCCCTGGTCTTAGTAAAGCAGGATCTAAAACATCTGGTCTATTAGTAGCAGCAATAACAATAACACCTTCATTTTTTTTAAAACCATCCATTTCAACTAACATTTGATTTAACGTTTGTTCTCTTTCATCATGTCCACCACCTAAACCAATACCCCTTTTCCTTCCAACTGCATCAATTTCATCTATAAAGATTATACAAGGATTTAACTTTCTAGCATTGTCAAACATATCACGTACTCTGGATGCGCCAACGCCAACAAACATTTCTACAAAATCTGAACCGGAAATAATAAAAAAAGGAACATTTGCTTCTCCAGCTACCGCTTTTGCTAATAAAGTTTTACCTGTACCTGGGGGTCCAATCATTAAAAAACCTTTAGGTATTTTACAACCTAATTTTGTAAATTTTTCTGGTTCTTTTAAATATTCCACTAATTCACTTAATTCTTCTTTTGCTTCATCGCAACCTGCAACATCAGAAAACCTAATTTTAATCTCATTATCACTCAACATTTTAGCTTTATTTTTACCAAATAATATAGAACCCTTACCACCTCCAATTTGCATTTGACGCATAAAAAAAACCCAAACAGCAATTAATAATAACATCGGAAACCAAGAAATAAAAACTGAAGTTAATAAACTAGGTTCTTCAGGAGCAGAACCTTTAATTATAACATTTTTAGTTAATAATACATCTAATAATTTTGGATCGTTTATTGGTATATATGTAATATATTTGCTACTGTCTTTTTTAAAAACTTTTATTTCACGTCCACTAATATATGTCTCACGAATCTGATTACTATTTACATCAGAAATAAAAGTAGAATAATCCACTTTTCGATTTATATTAATAGAACTAAAACTCTGAAAAATAGACATAAATATTATCATAACAACCAACCATGTTATACCATTTTTAACTATGTCACTATTCAAAGAATCCACCTCATAATACAAAAATTTTAAATAACATTTGATTCAATTTTATCAAATGCTATTATATAAACTTCTCGAGAACGCGCTCTAGAAGACTTAGGTTTAAAAACACGAACCTTTGAAAAATATAATTTTAATTTTTTTAAATAAATATTCATTTCGATTCCTTCAAAAGCTTTAGTAATAAAAGATCCACCTTTTACCAAAACTCTTAAAGATATAAAAAGTGATAATTGTAATAAATTCGTCATATTATTCATATCTATAAATGACAAACCACTAAAATTAGGAGCCATATCAGAAAATACGACATTAATTTTCTTAAATGACAAAATTTTATTTATAGTGTGTGCGTTACGAATATCACCTTTTATAAATTTTACATTTTTAATTGGAATTATTGATATTATATCACAAGCTACTAATAAACCATTACCTATTTTTTCAATTATATATTCCGCCCAACTACCAGGAGCTGAACCTAAGTCTAAAACATTCATACCAGACTTCAAAATATTATTTCTTTTATTAATTTCATCTAATTTAAACCATGCTCTGGAACGTTTTTTTTTTTTATAAGCGTATTTAACATAAATATCATTAAAATGCTCATTCAACCATCGTTTAGAACTTTTAGAATACTTTTTATAAAACATTATAAATCCTAGATATAATATCATATATAAAATTATTAATAATTAAATATACAAATTATATAGCAATATATTTAATTTTTAAAATAACATATTTTACAATTCCATTTGGAGTATTAATTGCAACAATATCTTTAATTTTTTTACCTATTAACCCTCTTGCAACAGGAGAATAAATAGATATTAAATTTTTTTTACAATCAGATTCATCATCTCCTACAATTGTATAGACAAAAATTTTTCCAGTATCAATGTTAGATATTTTAATTGTTGAACCAAAAATTACTGTTCCATTATTATTAACTTTAGTGATATCTATAATATTAGCATTAGATAATTTATACTCAATATCTCGAATTCTGCGTTCACAAAAACTTTGTTCTTCTTTAGCAGCATGATATTCCGCATTTTCCTTTAAATCTCCATATTCTCTAGCTTTAATAATTGCATTAATAATTCTCGGTCTTTTGATTTTTTTTAATTTTTCCAATTCTTTTTGTAATTTACGAGAACCTTTTAATGTCATTGGAATTAAATTTTTCATTATTTACCTTGAATAAATTTAAAATATTTTTAAAATTGTATAATATATTATATCAAATACATTTCATTTTATAATTATTTATAATATATTCTAAAAAATATAACATTAAAAAATATAATTTTTACAATAAAAATTATTAATAAAATTGACAATATAGCTTACAATGCATAAATTAAATTAATTAAACAATATATTTTCTAATAAAATATAAAAAAATTTATATTATTTAATATTTAAAATGTTTTTTAAAAAAATAATTATTTAAAAAATATAATATATTAAATTAAAAATATATTAAATTAAAAATATTTACAAATAAATATAACATTAATAATATATTTATAATAAAATTTTAAATTTCTTAAAATATTATCTATACAATAAATAAATTTAAAATTTTAAAATTATTAAAAATAAAAAAAATGTAAATAAATTATATAATAAAACGATCTAAAATAATATTATTTTAAAATAAAATAATAAAATTTATGAAATAAACACACAATTAATATAAATTTATTTAAAATGACAATATCATGATATATTTTATGCATTAAAATTTTATAATTATATAAAATTTTAAATTATTTACAATTATAAAAAAATATATTAAATTATTTAAAAAAATAAATAATTAAAAAAAATTCACAATTTAATTATAATAAATTTTTTAAGAAATTTAAACCATTTTTAATACATTAAAAATAAAACAAGAAACTGAATATTCAATAAAAAAATAAAAACATAATTTAAAAAAATATAAATTTTTAAAAAATAAATTTAAATATATAAAATACTTTTTAAAAATATAAAAATTATTTTTTTAAAAAAAATCTTAATATTAATATTTATAAATATTTAAAAGAGAAAATTATTAATGTACGCAATTTTTACTAATGGCGGAAAACAATATAAAGCTGAAAAAGGGAAATATTTAAAAATAGAAAAAATGAAAGAAAAATGTGGTAAAAATGTAATTTTTAATTCCATATTAATGATTAAAAAAAACAACAAAACATATTTTGGAACACCAATCATAGATAAAAGCAACATAGAAGCAACTATTGTAACACATAAAAAAGGAAAAAAAATACAAATAATTAAATTCAATCGTAGAAAACATTACAAAAGAAAAATGGGTCATAGACAATTAATTACTATAATAAAGATACAAAAAATAAACTATAATATCTAATTTTAATACGCCAGATATAAAAATAACCGAAAATTTGATAATTTAATAAATATGAAATAAATCATTAAAAATAAAAAAAGAGAGAAAAATAAATATGGCACATAAAAAAGCTGGAGGCTCTACACGAAATGGACGTGATTCTAATCCTAAAAAATTAGGTGTTAAAAAATTTGGAGGACAAATTATTAAAGCTGGTAGTATAATTGTAAAACAAAGAGGAACAAAATTTCACCCTGGAATTAATGTTAGATGCGGCAGAGATCATACAATTTATGCTACTGTTTTTGGAAAAGTATATTTTTCTATTAAAGGAATAAAAAAAAAAAAATATGTAAACATACTAAAAAAATAAATTCATACTTCATCAATAGCGGAATTTTTATTTTATAATATAATTATTTTAAAATTTTAGAATATAGTACAAATATAATCTTTTAATAAAATTGAGACAATAATGAAATTTATTGATGAAGTTGTGATTCATGTTGAAGGTGGTAAAGGAGGAGATGGTTGTATTAGTTTTAGAAGAGAAAAATATATACCACAAGGTGGTCCAAATGGAGGTGATGGAGGTGATGGTGGAAATATATGGATACACGCCAATAAAAATATCAATACTTTGATAAATTACCAATATAAAAAAAAATTCAAAGCACAAAATGGAGAAAATGGATTTAATAACAATAAATCAGGAAAAAAAGGTAGTGATATGATTTTACATGTACCTATCGGAACAAAAATTATAGATAATGAAACATCAGAATTAATTATTGATTTAACGAAAAAAAAAAAAATACTTATTACTGCTGGAGGTTGGCATGGATTAGGAAATACAAGATTTAAATCATCTATCAATCGAACACCTAGACAACGCACTAAAGGAAAAGAAGGCGAAAAAAAAATAATACGTTTGGAATTATGTTTATTAGCTGAAGTAGGAACAATTGGTTTCCCAAATGCAGGAAAATCAACATTTGTTAAAAATATATCAGCTGCAAAAACGAAAATCGCAGCATATCCTTTCACTACATTATATCCAAAACTAGGAATTGTACAAATAAAAAAAAAAAAATTCACTATTGCTGATTTACCTGGAATTATTAAAGGAGCTTCAAAAGGAATTGGTTTAGGAATCAAATTTTTAAAACATATTGAAAGATGTAAAATGTTATTACATATTATAGATATTAAACCACAAGATGGTTCAAATTTTATCAAAAATATAAAAATAATAACAGAAGAAATTAAAAAACACAGTATAAAAATACATAAAAAAAATATATGGTATATTTTTAACAAAATTGATATTTTAAAACCAAAAATATTTAAATTTTTAAAAAAAGAAATTTTGTTTTCATTTAAAAAAAAAAAATGTTATTTCATTTCTGCAAAAAATAATATAGGCATAAAAAAATTACTGAAAGACATTCATATTTTTTTAAATATACAAAAATAAAAAAAATAAACCCCGGTTTATAAAAACCCGGGTTTCATAATAATTATCTTTTAGAGAATTGTGGACGTTTTCTAGCTTTTCTTAAACCAATTTTTTTTCTTTCTACTTTACGAGAATCACGTGTAACAAATCCATATTCTCTTAATTCTTTTCGTAACAAAATGTCATAATTTATTAAAGCACGTGTAATACCTTGACGAATAGCTCCTGCTTGTCCTGAAACCCCACCTCCTTTTACTGTAATATAAAAATCAAATTTATTAATCATATCTAATAATTTTAAAGGTTGCAAAACTATCATACATGATGCTTCGCGATTAAAATATTTTTCTAAAGAACGCTGATTAATAATTATATTACCTTTCCCTATTTTTAAAAAAACTCTAGCAGAGCAAGTTTTTCTACGTCCCGTTCCATAATTTTGCATCATAATAATTTCTCTATATTCCAATTAAATTTTTAAAATTTTAGGTTTTTGAGCAATATGTATATGTGTATTGTTTGCATACACTTTTAACTTTCGAAACATAGATTTACCCAAAGAACCTTTTGGTAACATACCTTTTACAGCAAATTGAATAATTCTTTCAGGATATGTAGATAATAATTTTTTAAAAGAAATATTTTTGATACCACCTATATAACCTGTATGATGATAATATTTTTTTTGAATATATTTATTCCCAGTAACTTTAACTTTAGACGCATTAATAACAATTACATAATCTCCAACATCCTGATTAGGTGTATAAATAACTTTATGCTTTCCTCTCAATATAGTAGCAACCTTAGTAGCTAATCTCCCTAATATTATATTATGAGCATCAATATAATACCATGTTTTTTTAATTTTATCATTTGCTGAAAATGTTTTCATATATATTTTAACCTTTATAAAAAAATTAATATATTATTTACAATAATTTAAAGTATAAATTTTTTAAGATACTCAAATAAATATTTTATAATATAAAAATATTTAATTATTAATAATAAATTAAAATAATAATTATTAAATTGCATGATCTTTAATTTATTAGAAGGATGAAAAAAATGAAATTCTTAGAAAATTTATTAAATTTGCGCAATAAAATAAATAAAATTGATCAAAGTATACTCAAAATATTATCAAAAAGAAAAAAAACTATAAAAAAAATAGCAAAAATAAAAATTAAAAACAATTACAATATAAAAGACATAAAACGTGAAAAAGAATTATTTAAAAAAATATATATTAAAAGTAAAAAATACAAATTAAATATTAAATTCATAAAAAAAATATTTACCTGTATTCTAAAAGAATCAGTAAATATACAAAATAAAATTTTATATAAAAAAAAACCTAAAATATTTTTTTTAGGACCAATAGGATCTTATTCATATATTGCAACCAAAAAATATTTTAAAAAAAATATTTTAAAATTTAAATTAATAAGCTGTAAAAATTTCAATGATACAATAAAAAAAAACAAATATGAATTATGTAGTTATACAATCTTACCAATAGAAAATTCAAATACTGGATATATTAAAGAAGTTATTGATATTATCAAAAATAAGAATTTATTTATAAATAATGAAATTAATATATCTATTCAACATTGCTTATTAGCTAAAAAAAACACAAAAATAAAAGATATTAAAAATATATATAGTCATGTGCAACCAATTAAACAAACGAGTAAATTTATAACAAAATTTTTACATTGGAAAATTCACTATACTTCTAGTAGCACTGAAGCAATGAAGAAAATATATAATATTAAAAAAAATAATTCTGCAGCTATAGGAAACAAAAAAAGTGGTAAAATATATAAATTATCTATATTAAATGAAAATATATCAAATCACAAAAATAATATAACACGATTTATAATTTTATCAAACAAGATAAAAATCATAAAAGAAAACAAAAATTGCAAATTAACTTGTATATTCAAAAAAAAAATTAAAAAACATACATTAGCGAAAATATTTTTAATTTTAAAAAATGAAAAATATAATCTTTTAACAATAAACACTACCACAATAAAGAACAAAAAAATAAAAACATTTCTTATAGATATATATATTAATAAACATAATAAAAAATTAAAAAAGATAATAAACAAAATACAGATAATAACTAAATATTTTGAAATACTAGGATTATATTCTATTTCATAAAAATATGTACAAAAATATTATTATAAAAATAATAAAAATTTTTTTATAATTATATTAAAATTGAAATATATATGGAAAATATGTATTATAGTATTAAAATATTTAATATCATTTTAATTAATAAATTTTTAAAAAACTATGTTTTATAATTTAACTAAAAAAATTTCACAAATAATAAAAACTATATCAAACCAAGGAAGATTAACAAAAAAAAACATAAAAAAAACTTTAAGAGAAGTTAGAAAAGCATTATTAGAAGCAGATGTTGCATTATCAGTAATAAAAAAATTATTAAAAAATGTTGAAAAAAAAGCAATAGGAAACATTATTAATAATACTTTAACTCCTGGACAAGAATTTATTAAAATAGTTAAAAATGAATTAATTAATATAATGGGAGTTAAAAATAATAAATTAAATTTTTCCACTTCACCTCCAGCAATAATATTAATAATAGGTTTACAAGGATCAGGAAAAACAACAAATTTAATAAAAATAGGAAAATTGTTAAAAAAAAAACACAAAAAAAAAATACTAGCAGTTTCTACAGATACAAAGAGATTATCAGCAATCAAACAATTGAAAATACTAGGTAAAAAAAATAATTTAGATATTTTTCAATCTAAAAATAAAAACCCAATTGAAATAGCAAAAGAAGCCATTAAATATACTATATCAAAATTATATGATATTTTATTAATTGATACTTCTGGAAGAATGCATAATAATAAAGATATGATGCAAGAACTTAAAATATTACAAAAAACAGTTAAACCAATAGAAACATTATTTGTTATAGATTCAATGACTGGACAAGATTCAATAAATATAATTAAAAATTACAATAAAATATTGAAAATTTCTGGTATAATATTAACAAAAATGGATAGTAATGCCAGAGGCGGTATAGCATTATCTTGTAGATATTTAACTAAAATACCTATTAAATTTATTAGCAATGGTGAAAAAATAAACTGTCTTGAAAATTTTTGTCCTATAAGTGTTGCTAATAAAATATTAGGGATGGAAAATATCTTTTCAGTAATAAATAATATAGAATCAAAAATTAAAAAAAAAAAAATCCCTAAACAAAAAAAAAATTTTGATTTAAATGATTTTTTAAAGCATATTAAAAAAATAAAAAAATTCGATTCAATTACAAATATCGTAAATAAAATACCAATAAAACAAACCATTCAAGAAACAATGATAAAAAATTTTGATGTAAATATATTTAAACAACTAGAAGCTATAATTCATTCCATGAATCCCAAAGAACGAAAAAACCCAGAAATAATAAAAGGTTCTAGAAAAAAAAGAATTTCAAAAGGTTCTGGCGTACCTATTACAAAAATTAATATATTATTAAAAAAATTTTTTGACATGAAAAAAATTATGAAAAAAATTAATCAAGGTGGTGTAAATAATATTATCAACCAAATTAAAAAAATTTTACCAAATTTTTTATTTTAAAATAAAATAATTAATAAAAGGATTAAAATATATGGTTGTAATTCGTTTAGCTAGACATGGATCTAAAAAAAAACCATTTTATAAAATAGTTGTATCAGATAAAAGATTTGCTCGAGATGGTCGATTTATAGAAAATATAGGTTATTTTGATCCAATACAATCTAATAATGCAAAAAAAACTAAAATAAATATTACTAGATATAGTCATTGGATTAAAAATGGTGCTATAGCATCAAATAGAATTAAAAAAATAATAACAATACATAATAAAAATAGTGAGAAAAATAATTAAAAATATAAAAATTGGAAAAACATATCTTCCATATGGAATTTTAGGTTGGATAAAGATATGTTCTTTTACAATAAAAAAAATTTTTTATTATAAACCATGGTTTATAAAAAAAAAACTAATATATATATATATAAAAATAAATAAATGGATAAAAAAAAAAAACATCACAATAATTAAAATACATAATATAAATACACGTGAACAAACGATACATATTAAAAACAAAGAAATTTTTACTCAAATTTACAACCTTCAAAAATTAAAAAAAAATGAATATTATTACATCAATATTCTAAAATGTCATGTCTTTACAATACATAAACAATACCTTGGAAATGTAAAAAAAATTTTAAATACTAAAAAACAAGATATATTAGTAATTAAAAAACACAAATTAATTCAAAAAAAAGAAATATTAATACCATTTGTAATAGGAATAACTATTAAAAAAATTAATTTGATAAAAAAAACAATAATTGTAGAAGACGTAACAAATTAACACATTTTATTAAAACACAGAATTAAATAAAACTATATTATAAAAATATAGTTTATATTAATAAGATTTTAAAAAATATATTTTAAATAAATATAATTTATATATTTAAAAAATTTTACATAAAATTTCAAGGCAATACAATAATGAATAACATTATTCAAATACTAGAAAAAAAACAAATAAAAAACACACCTAGTTTTAAAACAGGAGATAACTTAATAATAGAAGTTTGGGTAGTAGAAGGATCTAAAAAAAGAATACAGAAATTTGAAGGAATAGTTATTGCTAAAAGAAATAGAAGTATTAATTCTTCATTTACATTACGCAAAATTTCTAATGGAATTGGGGTTGAACGTGTATTTCCACTTTATTCTCCTATTATTAATAAAATAATTGTCAAAAGATTAGGTGTAGTAAAAAAATCAAAATTATATTATTTACGTTACAGAAAAGGTAAATCTGCACGTATTAAAGAAAAACTAAAATTAAATTCAAAAAAAAAATAAAAATTATCAAAACCGTCAATAATAAACAGCATAATTTGACGGCAAATAATCAAATCAAATAAAAATTATAATAAGTAATAAAATAATTATGTAAAAATTAAAAATGATGATAAATTTAAACAACTTACATAATCAAGCTTTAAATGTATAAAAATTTAAAACTGTTTTTTTAAAAATTAATTATTTATAATTATAAATTTTAAAAATTTATAATATTATAATATTAATTATTTATTTAATTATAATAAAAATATATTCAAGCAATATTATATAAGTAAATATTTTAATATATAAAATTTAAATAAATTTACATATTTTATTAAATAATATGTTTTTAATTTATAAAATATTAAAATTCTTGAAAATAAAAAAAAATTTAACAAAAAACCGAAAAAAAATAAATCTTATATAATTATTTTAACTAAAAACACATATTAATAAAATTTTTAAACAACCAAAAATATTATTGTATATAAAAAATTTTTAAAAATATAAAAATATATTTAAAATATTTCTTTTAAATATATTTTAAATATTAATTTAAAAATTTTTAATAATTATATTAATATTTATAAATATTTTTAATATTTAATTTTATTAAATATAACAAAAAATATTAAATTTAAAAAAATAAAATTTCTTATTAATATTAAAAAAACATTTATTCTATAAATTTATATACTTTAAAATTAAAATTTAATATTATTAATCAATATCATTTTAATATTCTATTGAATAAAAATGTAATTTATATTTAAAAAATAAATTATAAAGTATTATTTTATTTATTAATATATAAACTAAAAATATTAAAAATCCCATATATTAAAATATAATATAATAAAATTTTATACATAAGATTATTTTAAAATATAATAATTTAATTTAAAAACACAAAAATTTATGGAAATATATGAAAAATAAAAATATTTTGTTGTTAAATGGTCCAAATTTAAATTTATTAGGAACAAGAGAAGTAAAATTATATGGCTCTATGAGTTTAAAAAAATTAATAAAAATACTTAAATGTAAATGTAAAATACTCAAATGTAATTTATTTCATTTACAATCCAATTCAGAAAGTAAATTAATTGATTGTTTACATCAATCAAAAGAAAAAATAGACTATATAATTTTTAACCCAGCTGCATTTACACATACTAGTATAGCATTACGTGATGCAATTCTAGCAATAAATATACCTTTTATTGAAGTACATATCTCTAATATTCATTCTAGAGAAAAATTTCGTTCTAAATCAAAATTTTCTGATATAGCAAATGGAACTATATCAGGTTTAGGTGTTGAAGGTTATATAATAGCTTTAAAAATAGCATTAAAACGTTTACAAAAAAACAGAAAAAACTAAATACACCGTTCTAAATAAAACTTTAAAATCTTCATATCTGCAGGTATAGAAGAACTTATATACATTAATTGCCGAGTAATAGGATTAAAAAAACGTAATGTTTGAGCATGCATGGCTTGTCTAGGAAATAAAGAAAGCGTATTTCTACAATTTAAATTAAAACCTTTTAGATATAAATTTTTTTTATTATATAATTTATCACCAAAAACAGGATAGTTAATATGTAAAAAATGCACACGAATTTGATGTGTTCGCCCAGTTTCCAAGAAAACTCGCAAATAAGTATGACAATTAAATTTTTTAATAATTCTAAAATGAGTTGTAGCGTTTTTATTATTTAAACCATTTACACTCATTAATATCCTTTTAAAACGATCACGACCAATAGGTTTTTTTATAATTCCACCTGAAACTAATTTACCAATAGCAAAGATAATATATTCACGACAAATTTTTCTACGAATAAATAAATTTTTAAAATAAAGATAAGTAAATAAATTTTTAGCTATAATTATTAAACCAGTTGTATTTTTATCTAAGCGATGCACAATTCCAGCTCTAGGTATATATTTTAAATATTTATATTTAAATCTTAAAACATTTAATAAAGTATAATTAATATGCCCAGGTGATGGATGCGTAACCATATCATAAGATTTATTAATAATTAAAATTGTTTGATCTTCATAAACTATATTTAAAAAAAAATCAGAAGCATGACTTAAATGTTTTATATTAGTATAAAAACACAATCGTATAATTTCACCACCAAAAATTCTTTTATTAGGGGAATATGAAATACGATCATCTACAAAAACACATTTTTTAACAATTAAATTTTTTAAAAAAGAACGCGAATATTCATTAAATAAATATACTAAAACTTGATCTAATCTTTTTTTAAAAAAAATTTTTTTTGGGACAATTTTAATCAAATTTATATTATTCAATATTACCTACTTATATAAAATTTTAAAAATTTTTACAATAATATATTATTTTATTTAAATATAAAGAATAAATTTATAAATTTTAAATAAAATTAATTTAAAAATGAGATAATAATGTACAAAAAAACACAAGAAATAAAAAACATGTTTTTAAATTTTTTTCATAATAATAAACATAAAATAATTAAAAGTAGTTCATTGATACCAAAAAATGATGAATCTATTTTATTTACTAATGCAGGAATGAATCAGTTTAAAGATATATTTTTAGGAAAAAAAATTCCAAAATATCCTAATGTAACTTCTGTACAAAATTGTTTACGTACTGGAGGTAAACATGATGATTTGGAAAAAGTAGGTTATACTAAAAAACACCATACTTTTTTTGAAATGTTGGGAAATTTTAGTTTTGGTAGTTATTTTAAAAAAAAAGCAATAACATTAGCATGGGAATTATTAACTTCAAAATTGTGGTATAATTTAGATAAAAATAGAATATGGATTACAACATATTATAAAGATTATGAATCTTACAATATTTGGACACAAATAATTGGAATATCAAAAAAAAAAATAGTACGTATTGCAGATAAAAAAAAAAAATTATATTCTTCTGATAATTTTTGGCAAATGGGAAATACCGGTTTATGCGGGCCTTGTACAGAAATATATTATTATTATGGTAAAAATGAATATAAAGATAATATTTATAATATTACAAAACATAAGAAATTTATTGAAATATGGAATATAGTTTTTATGGAATTTAATAAAAATAAAAATAACATATTAAAAAAACTACCTTATATATCAATAGACACAGGAATGGGTTTAGAAAGACTAACCTCTGTAATACAAAAAGTATATTCAAATTATAAAATTGATAATTTTATATCAATTAAAAAAATAATTAGTAAAATTATTAAAATTCCCTTAAAAAAAGAAAATGAAAATTCAATAAATGTTATAAGTGATCATATAAGATCTATAATAATGATTATTTCTGAAAATATTGTACCATCTAATGAAAAACAAGGTTATATTTTAAGAAAAATAATAAGAAGAGCAATACGATTTGGGTATAAAATAAAAAAAAAAAAACCTTTTTTATATAAATTAATTTCTACAGTATATGAATACATATTTAAAAATAGAAAGTTAAATTTTAAAAAAATACAATATATTACAAAAATAGTTCATAAAGAAGAAAAAAAATTCCACAAAACACTAGAAAATGGTTTAAAAATAGCACATTATGAAATAAAAAATGCAAATAATAAAATCCTGAAAGGTGATGTTATTTTTTATTTATATGATACTTTTGGTTTTCCAGTAGAATTTACAAAAGAAATTTGCACAGAAAAAAATATAACATTTGATTATCAAGGTTTTTTAGAAAAACAAAAAAAAAATAAAAAAAACATATTTAAAAAACAAAAAAATACAAAATTTACAAAAATACAAATACAATGTAAAAAAACAAAGTTTTTAGGATATGAAAAATTTCATATCAACAATAGTAAAATAATAAAAATTATAGTAAATGATATAACTGTAAATAATATTCAAAAAAACCAAAAAGGTATTATAATTTTAAATAAAACACCATTTTATAGTGAATCTGGTGGGCAAATCGGTGATACAGGAATATTATATACAAATAAAAGTATATTTTTAATTCACAATACACAAAAAAAAAATGATTTAACACTACATATTGGCAAAACAATACATGGATCATTTAATATTAATGATATTATATTTGCTACTATAAACTACAAAAAAAGAAAAAAAATACAAAATAATCACACTTCTGCGCATTTATTACAAAAAGCTTTAAATATAATACTTAAAAAAAAAATTTCACAAAAAGGGTCGTTTATTAACGATAAATATATTAGATTTGATTTTAATCATAATAAACCAATATCATTAAATAAAATACATAAAATCGAACAATTAATTAATAAAATTATAACAGAAAATATAAAAATAAAAACAAAACTTATAGAATTTAAAAAAGCTAAAAAATTAGGTGCTGTTAGTTTAAATAAATATAATTATAACAAAACAGTTAGAGTAATTATAATAAATTCTTTTTCTATAGAATTATGTAAAGGAACACATGTAAAAAGAACAGGACAAATAGGCACATTTAAAATAAAATCTGAGAAAAATATTTCTACTGGAATTCGAAGAATTGAAGCAAAAACAAATAATAAAGCAATATTATTAACACACAAAAAAGAAATAAATTTACAATATATATTTAAATTATTAAATACTAATAAAAATGATATTATTGGAAAAATAAAAAAATTGAAAGAAAATTTAGATAAATATGTCAAAAAAAATAAAAAATTAGAACAAAAAAATATCCAATACAAAATACAATTTTTTGAAAAAAAAACAATACAAATAAAAAATGTAAAATTACTAATTTCTGAAGTTAAATATAAAAATTACAAATTGCTAAGATATATAATAGATTTATTAAAAAAAAAACTTTCCCCTAATGCTATAATAATTTTACAAAATTCTAATAAAAATAAAAATACAGTAATTGTTGGTATTACTGCATCATTAAATAATATAATTACAGCAAAAGAAATAATAAAAAAAATAATCTGTAATAATAACGGCAAAGGCGGAGGAAATAAAGAACTTGCTGAAGGAAATATAACAAATCAAAAAAAAATAACCAAAATATTCAAAAATATCAAAAAATGGATCATATCTTTAATAAATGAACATCATTCTTATATAAATTATTAATTTTAAAAATAATCAATTATTATGTTATTATTTTATAAAAATTTGGAAATATAAAATTTAAATAACAATAAAGTGCAAATAAGACTATAATTAACAATACAAGGAGAAAATCGATGCTTATTCTTACTCGTCGCATTGGCGAAACACTTATCATTGGCGATGAAGTTACAATAACAGTATTAGGAGTAAAAGGTAATCAAGTACGAATTGGAATTAATGCACCAAAAAAAATATCAGTACATAGAGAGGAAATATACCAAAGAATACAAGCAGAAAAAATAAACAAAAAAAAATATTTAAAAATTGTTTGACTTATTATATAAAAAACATGTTATAATAAAATTAAAAAATTTCAAAAAATGGAAGGTGAGATGGCCGAGAGGTTTAAGGCGCTCCCCTGCTAAGGGAGTATGTAAGAAATTTCATCGAGGGTTCGAATCCCTCTCTCGCCATATTAAAAAAATTTGTATTTTGCATCTGTAGCTTAGTTGGATAGAGCACTCGGCTACGAACCGAGAGGTCAAAGGTTCAAATCCTTTCAGATGCAAAATTATTTAAATATTTAAAATTTATTAAGAGGGTGATTTTGTTACCTAATATATCAAGAAATTTAAAATTTATCCAAAAAAAACCCAAACTACTTAAAAAAATATACAAAGGAATTGAAAGAGAATTTTTAAGAATTGATAAATATGGTAATCTTTCAAATAATAGATATCCTAAAAGCATAGGATACGCTTTAACACATAAATGGATTACTACAGACTTTGCAGAAAATATGTTAGAAATTATAACCCCAAAAATAAAAAACAATAATAAAATAATAAATTTTTTACATGATATACATAAATACATTATTAAAAAAATAAAACCAGAATTTATTTGGCCTTTAAGTATACCATCTGAAAAATTAAATAGTAAAATAAAATTAGCTACATATGGTAATTCAAAATTAGGAAAAAATAAAAAACTATACAGAATAGGTTTGAAAAAAAGATATGGTTTACTAATGAATATGTTTACAGGTATACATTATAATTTTTCATTACCAAAAAACCTATTAAATGCATGGATTAAAAAATATAAAATAATAAAAAATAATTCAGAAGGTTATTTAAAAATAACTAGAAATTATAATAGATTTGGTTGGATAATACCTTATATTTTTGGAGCTTCTCCTGCAATACCTAGTAAATTATTTAGAAAAGAGGAATGTAACTTTTCAAATATACAAGAAAAATACGATATGGTATTTAAACCTTGGGCTACTTCTTTAAGATTAGGGCATATATTAACACATAAAAATAAAATTACAAACAATATAAATATAAAATTTAATACTATAGAAGAATATACAAAAAAAGTAAAATATGCTTTAAATACACCTTCTAAAATATTTCAAAAAATAGGTTTAAGAGATACAAATAATCAAATACAACAAATAAACACAAATATTTTACAAATGGAAAGTGAATTATATACACAAATAAGACTTAAAAGAAATGTAAAAAATAAAAAATCTATTTTAAACAATTTAACAAAAAAAGGAATTGAATATTTAGAAATTCGATCATTAGATTTAAATCCATTTTCTCCAATTGGTATAAGTAAAATACAAATATTATTTTTAGATATATTTTTAATATGGTGTTTTATAGCTGATTCACCAAATATATCCACAAAAGAATCAAAAACCATATCAAAAAATTGGAAAAAAATAATATTTTCCGGGAGAAAACCAAATCTTCTAATATATAACATATATAAAAATGAAAAAATACCATTAAAAAAAATAATTAAAAAAATATATGAAAATTTACTAAAAATATCTTATATATTTGATGAATGTTTTAAAAATAATAATTACACCAATGCATTAAGAACGCTAGAATCTAGTTTTTTAAATCCCGACTTAACATTTTCAGCTTTAATTATAAAACTGTTTTTCAAAAACAAAAGTATGCATAATACTGGATTAAAACTAGCTTATAAATATAAAAAACAAATCAAAAAAAAAGATTACCAATTTTTAAACAAACAAAAAATCAAACATCAAAAAACAATGTCAATTGAAAAATTTTATAAAAAATACAAATAAATTAAATATCTTTAATAATTTTAATTCCATACATAGTTCCAATAAATACTAAATCTGCTTTTCTATAAGTAAATAAACCTACTGTAACTACACCAGGAATGGAATTTATTTTTTTTTCTATTAAATTAGGTTTTTTTATACTTAAATTATAAATATCTAAAATTATATTTCCATTTTCAGTAATAAAATTTTTTCGTAATTTAGTTAAATAACCTAATTTTTGTAATTCAAATTTAACAAATTTATAAGCCATAGGTATAATTTCCACTGGTAAAGGAAAACTACCTAATGTATCTACCATTTTAAATTCATCTATAATACAAATAAATTTAATGGCTTTAGTAGCAATTATTTTTTCTTTTGTCAAAGCCGCACCACCACCTTTAATCATATACAAAGACATATTTATTTCATCAGCCCCATCTATATATAAAAATAAATATAATACATCATTTAAATATAATTCAGAAATTTTATATTTTTTTAATAAAAAAGAAGAGGAACTAGAAGAAGATATAACACCTTTAAGTTTTAAATTAGGTAATAACTTAATTAAATGTTTTATTGTACTACCAGTTCCTATTCCGATTACAGAAATTAAAGAAATATATTTCAGAACTGCAAATGCTGCAGATTTTTTCAATTTATTTAAATTCATAATATAATACATATCATATAAAAATATTCTTTTAAATTATTATTAATATAATAAAAATAAAAAATAAAAAACAAAAAAGTTAAAGATTAAAGATTAAAGATTAAAAGATTATAAAAATTTTCTGGGGTACCTGGATTCGAACCAGGGATGCCGGTATCAAAAACCGGTGCCTTACCACTTGGCTATACCCCATAATTAAAATTAATACGGAAGACGAGATTCGAACTCGCAAACCATTTGGCGCTAGAACCTAAATCTAGTGCGTCTACCAATTTCGCCACTTCCGCTAAAAATATAAACAAATTAGCTACGAAGGGAATTGAACCCATGACCTCAGCGTTATGAGTGCTGCGCTCTAACCAACTGAGCTACGTAGCCCTAAAATCTAACATGTTATTAATATACGACTTTTTAAAAATTATGTCTACTTTTTTTTTAATTAAAATAATTTAACAAAAAAATAATATACATATATAATAAAAAAAAAATATAAATATTCAATCAATTGGAATAATTTTTAAAAAAATGAATAAAGAGACATTTAATAAAAATAATTTTATTTATAAAATTATAGAAAAATATATAAAAAATAAAAAGACAAGAACTATAAGAACCAGATTTCCACCAGAACCTAATGGTTATTTACATTTAGGACATATAAAATCAATTTGTATAAACTTTGAAATTGCAAAAATAAAAAAAGGTAAATGTAATTTAAGATTTGATGATACAAATCCAAATACAGAAAAAAAAGAATTTATTCATTCAATAAAATCTGATATAAGGTGGTTAGATTATAAATGGGATAATATATTTTATACCTCTTGTTATTTTAAAAAAATATATAAATACGCAATTAAATTAATAAAAAAAAATTTAGCTTATGTGGATTTATCAAGTATAAAAAAAATAAAAAAAGAAAGAGGTAATTTTTACAAACTAGGTACAGAAAATATATTTCGTGAACAAAGTATTCAAAAAAACTTAATTTTATTTCAAAAAATGAAAAATGGTATATTTAAAGAAGGAGAAGCTTGTCTTCGTGCAAAAATTAATATGCATTCACCTTTAGTAATTATGCGAGATCCAATAATATATCGTATTAAATTTTTCACACATCATACAACAAAGAAAAAATGGTGTATATACCCAACATATGATTTTAGTCATTGTATTTCTGATTCTATAGAAAAAATAACACATTCATTTTGTACATTAGAATTTTTAGATAACAAAAAATTATATAAATGGTTTTTAAAAAAAATAAAAACTAAAAATAACCCAATTCAATATGAATTTTCAAAATTAAATTTAGAATATACAGTTTTATCAAAAAGAAAATTAAAACAAATAATAAAAAAAAAAATAGTTAATGGATGGAATGATCCACGTATTCCAACTATCGCTGGTTTACGTAGAAGAGGGTATACCGCTTTAGCATTACGTAATTTTTGTATAAAATCAGGAATAACAAAACAAACACATTACTTACAGTTACCATTACTTGAATCATGTATACGCCAAGAACTAAATATAACAGCACATAGAACTATGATTATTATAAATCCAATAAAATTGATAATAACTAATTTACCAAAACAATATAAAGAATTAATGATAATTAATAATCACCCAAATAATATAAAAATGGGTAAAAAATGTTTATTATTTACTAATACAATTTACATTGAAAAAAATGATATATATAAATTTTTAAAAAATAAAAACATAGAAAAATTTAAGAAAATTTTAATAAAACTAAAATACGCTTATTATATTACGATATATAAAATTAAAATAATAAAAAATAAACCAATAATATTTTGCAAATATCATAAAAATACTTTAGGTAAAATTAACAAAACAAATAAAAAAAATAAAATAATACATTGGATTTCAATTAAAGATGCAAAAAAAGCTGAATTTAGATTATATGAACCTTTATTTACAATAAAAAAACCAGAAATATCTGAAAATTTTTTAAATTATATAAATAAAAAATCTATGATTATTAAAAATGGATTTGTAGAATCTGAAATGTATACAAAAAAAATTTTTTTTCATTACCAATTTGAAAGAAAAGGTTATTTTTATGTTGATCCAGTTTATTCTAGACCAAAAAAATTAGTATTTAATCAAATTGTTGGTTTAAAAAAAAAAATAAATAATTTAAATAAAAAAATAATATTATGAATTATGCATATATTAAGTATTATAATGAATATAATAAAAATTTACTTAATTATTGTATAAATCTTTGCAATTTTTATAATTAAAATTCTATATATTATAAAAATGTTATAATTATATAAAATTTATACTTTTATATTATAGAATGTATAAAAATACAAAAATAATTTTAAAAAAAAATCAAATTGAAATAATAAAATTTTCAAATCATAATTTCATTAAATATATTTTAAATTAATTAAAATTATTTTAAAAAAATAAATATATAAAAAGTAAAATTTGTTATTTAAGTAAAAATAGTTTATCTTATAAATTATATATAATCAAATAATAAAAAATTCTTAAAAAATAAAACATATTAATATTTTAAATACCAATAAATACAAAATAAAAAAATATAATTATTTTATCAAATTATAAAAAATTTAAATTATTAAATAATATTTATCAAACTAATTATTGGAAAAAAAAATGTATAAAATTATAAAAGTTATTGGCAGAGAAATTCTTGATTCAAGAGGTATTCCAACTGTAGAAGCAGAAGTGCATCTTAAAAATAACATAATTGGTATTGCTTCAGTTCCTTCAGGCGCTTCAACAGGTAAAAAAGAAGCTATGGAATTACGTGATAAACAATTAAATAGATTTTTAGGTAAGGGTGTAAATAATTCTGTAAAATTTATAAATACAATAATTTCTAAAGCATTATACAAAAAAAACTCAACTGAACAAAAAAAAATAGACAAAATTTTAATAAAATTAGATGGAACAAAAAATAAATCAAAAATAGGAGCTAATACTATTTTAGCAGTATCTTTGGCCAACGCAAAAGCTGCAGCTATAGCAAAAAAAATACCATTATTTAAACATATTTCAATATTAAATAACACTCCAAATATTTATTCTATGCCTCTTCCAATGATTAATATTATAAATGGAGGAAAACACGCAAACAACACACTAGATATTCAAGAATTTATGATTCAACCAAGATCTGCTACAAATATTAAACAAGCAATACAAATGGGTTCAGAAATATTTCAAAATTTAGGAATTATTTTAAATAAAAATAAAATTAGTACCACTGTTGGAGATGAAGGAGGTTATGCTCCAAGTTTACAATCTAATGAAGCAGTATTTGAAATCATAGAAGAAGCAATTGAACAATCTGGTTATTCTATAAAAGAAGATATATCCTTTGCAATTGATTGTGCAGCATCTGAATTATATAACACAAAAGAAAAAAAATACATATTAAAAAATGAAAATAAAAAATTAAATTCTAAAGAATTTACACATTATCTTGAAAAATTAACTAAAAAATATCCTATTTTATCCATTGAAGATGGCCAAGATGAACAAGATTGGGAAGGATTTCGTTACCAAACAAATAAATTAGGTTCTAAAATACAAATAGTAGGTGATGATTTATTTGCAACAAATAGCGAAATATTAAAAAAAGGAATAAAACAAAAAATAGCAAACGCAATTCTTATAAAACCAAACCAAATTGGAACATTAACAGAAACACTAAAAGCAATTAAAATAGCAAAAGAAGCTAATTATAAAGTTATAATATCGCACAGATCTGGAGAAACAGAGGATACAACAATTGCAGATTTATGTGTTGGAACTAATGCAGGTCAAATTAAAACAGGTTCTATGAGTAGATCCGAAAGAATATCAAAATATAATCAACTAATCCGTATAGAAGAAAAACTAGGTAATATACTAGCTCCATTTAATAAGATTTAAAAAATATTTTAACTAAAATTGACTATTCTAATAATAGAAAATTCTGTTATTAGAATAACCATTGTATATATTTTAAATATAGTAATTTAATAATGACATGAAAAAATTTAATATATTACATTAAAATATATAAAATAAATATAAAAAATACAAAATTTTATATAATTTATAATATTTTAAATATTATACTTACATACTATAAAAAATAAAATAGATATAAAAATAAAATAGATACAAAAATAAAATAGATACAAAAATAAATATATACATAATACCTTAAAAAATTTTTGCTTTTATAGAACATATAATATTTTGAACATTTTTTTGTAAATCATCTTGCCCATTAATATGAATATAAGGTTTAATAGGGATTTCATAAATATCATTAATACCAGTAAAATTCTTTATATTTCCATTAGAAGCTTTTTTATACAAACCTTTAGGATCTCTTAATTGACAAACACTTAATGGAGTATCAATAAAAATTTCGTAAAAATTTTCTAAACCAATTATTTTTTTAGCTAATGCGCGATTTTTCAAATAAGGAGAAATACATGTAACTAAAACAACTATACCAGAATCTAGAAATAATTTAACTACTTCTGAAATACGTCTAATATTCTCTTTTCGATCTTTTTTTTTAAAATTTAAATCCTTACATAAACCATGCCTTACATTATCCCCATCTAATAGATATGTAATTATATTTAACTTATATAATTCTTGTTCAACAATATTAGCTATAGTTGATTTACCCGAACCTGATAAACCAGTAAACCATAATACTAAAGAATTGTGTTTATGATGAATTTCTCTTAAATTTCTATTAATAAAATTATTAGACCAAAAAATATTCGAAGTCATAGATTATTTTTTTTTCCAATCTTGTAATAAATTATTCATTTTCCAATGAGGAAAATATTTACAAATAAAAGTATTCAATTCTAATTCAAAAACCTTATTAACTATTTTTTTAGAATTAAAAGTATTGTTCTTACTTTTGCGAATCATACCAGCTGCAAGAGTTCGATTATTTAATATATCAATAAATATCATACCACCTAAAATATTGTTTTTAATATACTTTTCAAAAAAAATCTTTTCTTCAAAAATAATATGTATTAATCCAATATCATTTAAACATAAAAAATCTTGTTTTTCTTTGTTTAAATTATTAATATTTATTTTATAAATTATTTCTTTTACACAAGCTTTTATTTTTTTTCCTGCAATTTTAATATTATATGATTTACCTAAAATTAATTTTTCCTCATCCATCCAAACTAAATCTACTATAGCTTCATCATATGTTTTCACTTTTGCTTCATATTCAACAATACAATCACCTCTACTTATATCAATTTCATCTTTTAATAATATTGTAATTGCTTGACCAGAAACAGCTTGATTTAATTTTCCATCAAATGTAATTATCTCTTTTACATAGGAACTATGAAAAGAAGGTAAGATCTTTATTTTTTGCCCTACATTAATTGATCCTGAAACTAATGTACCAGAATAACCACGAAAATTTGAATTTGGACGGTTGATATATTGTATAGGAAAACGAGTATTTTTTTTAAAATAAGAAGGTAAATTAATAGATTCAATATATCGTAATAATGTCAATCCTTCATACCAAGGCATTAAATTAGTACTGTAAACTACATTTTCACCTGATAAAGCTGAAATAGGAATAAATTCTGTATTTAATTTTAAAGATAATTTTTTTGAAAATATTAAAAAATCATTTTTAATTCTTAAAAAAACTTCTTTGCTATAATTAATGACATCCATTTTATTAATAGCAATTATAAAATTTTTAATTCCCAATAAATTTACAATAAAACTATGACGCTTAGTTTGTTCTAATAAACCTTTACTTGCATCAATTAATAAAATAGCTAAATCACAATTAGATGCACCAGTAGCCATATTACGAGTATATTGTATATGACCAGGAGTATCTACTATTATAAATTTTTTTTTATTCGTTGAAAAATATCTATATGCAACATCTATAGTAATACCTTGTTCTTTTTCAGATTGCAAACTATCTAATAACAAAGATAAATCTATTTTACTACCTTGAGTTCCATGGCGTTTACTATCATTTTTCAAAGAAATTAATTGATCAGAATAAATCATTTTAGTATCATGTAATAATCGACCTATTAAAGTACTTTTTCCATCATCTACACTACCACATGTTAAAAATCTTAATAAATTTTTTTTTTTTTCCATTTCAAACCAATTTTTAAAACTATTGTTTTTTTTAATATTTTTATTAACAATATTCATACTTTATAATTTCCTAAAAATAACCTTCTCTTTTTTTAAGTTCCATAGAACCAATTTTATCATTATCTATTATTCTACCTGAACGTTCACTATACTGAGTTAATAACATTTCTTTTATAATACCTTTATAGTAGTAGCTGTAGATTTTATAGGACTTGTTAAAGGCCAACAACCTAAAGTTCTAAAACGAACCATACATTTTTGAAGAAATTCATTAGATTTTAAAAAAATACGATCATCATTAATCATTAATAACATATTATCACGTTTTAAAACAAGTCTTTTTTTAGCAAAATACAAAGGCACTACATCAATATTTTCTAATAAAATATATTCCCAAATATCTAATTCTGTCCAATTTGATAAAGGAAAAACACGAATACTTTCTCCTTTATTAATTTGACCATTATAATTATTCCATAATTCCGGACGTTGATTTTTTGGATTCCACCTATGATATATATCTCGAAAAGAATATATACGTTCTTTAGATCTTGATTTTTCCTCATCTCTTCTAGCACCTCCAAAAGCAGCATCAAAATTATATTTATCTAAAGCTTGCTTTAAACCTTCTGTTTTCATTATATTAGTATATTTATCACTACCATCCTGAAAAGGGTTAATACCACTTAATACACCATTTTCATTAGAATAAATGATAATATTTAAATTTAATTTTTTAGCTATATTATCTCGAAATTCATACATTTCTTTAAATTTCCATAACGTATCAACATGTAATAAAGGAAAAGGTATGTTTCCAGGAAAAAATGCTTTTCGAGCTAAATGTAACATTACAGAAGAATCTTTGCCAATAGAATATAACATGACAGGGTTATTAAATTCTGCTACTACCTCTCTAAATATATATATACTTTCTGATTCTAATTTCTGCAAATGAGTAAAATAATTTTTTCTTATCATATTCAACCTTATATTAAATAATTAAATAAATTATATAATTATTTCAATTTAACCATGACAATTTTTTATGTAAATTTACAACCTTTCCAATAATTAACAAAATGGGATTACTTAATTTTTTAGATAAGAATACAATTTCTTTCAATTGACCAAAAAGAACCTTTTGATATAATAATGTCCCAAAACCAACTAAAACTATGGGTGTATTTAGAAAAAACCCCTTGGATAAAACCGACTTTAAAATATCTTGTATTTTTGTTTTGCACATATAAAATACTAAAGTTTCTGCATTTTTAGAATAAATAATAGAATTATTAATATTACTATTTTTATATAAATTTGCAGTTAAAAATAATACACTACTAGAATATTTTCTATAAGTCAAAGGAACGCCAATAGAAGCAGATATACCCACAGCGCTAGTTATTCCAGGAATAATTTTAAATTTAATACCAGCTTTTTTAACAGCAATTAATTCTTCTACACCTCTGCCAAAAATAAAAGAATCTCCTCCTTTTAAACGAACTACTCGATAACCTTGTTTAGCAAATTTTATCAATAATTCATTAATTTCATTTTGTGTAATAGAATTCAAACCAAACCTTTTACCTACACATAAAAGTTTTGCATCTTTTCGTATTAATTGCAGTATATTTCTACTAATTAAATAATCATATAACACAATATCGGCTCTTTGTAATGTTTGTAAACCTTTAATAGTTAAAAGTTCGCTATCTCCTGGACCAGCGCCAACTAAAACTACTTCACCATCTCGTTTAACATTGTTAATCATGTAACTATATAAAATTTGTATAGCATTTTTAAAATTATTATGTAAAATTTCATTTATAAATGAACTATCAAAAACACTTTCCCAAAAAAAACGCCTTTCAGATAAATTACTAGAATAAAATTTAATTATTTTCCTAAATTTTCCAGATAATAAAGCAATATTCCCAAAATTATATGGTATAAGAATTTCAATTTTTTCTCTTATTATTCTTGTTAATACAGGTGATTTTCCTTTAGAAGAAACTGCAATTAAAATTGGATCTCTATTAACTATGGAAGGAAATATAAATGAACATAATTTTTCATTATCTACTGTATTTATCAAAATTTTATTATTATTAATTAACTTATAAATTCTATTATTATAATTGTTATTATTAGTTGCTATGACTACTAAACACACATTTTTAAGATATTTTTTAAAATAATTCATACTAATCCAAATTACTTTTTTATTATACATATATAAAAATAATTTTTTACATAATTTCTTTGAAATAATATGAATATTTGCATGACATTGTAATAATAATTTTATTTTACGGTAAGCAATCATACCACCACCAAAAACTAAAACTTTTTTAAATTTCAAATTAATAAATATAGGTAAATATTTCATATAATCCATTTGTCATTATAAATGCTTTAAATAATTAATATTTTTTAAAAATATTTTTAAATAATATAAATTATTAATATGTATAAATATAAAAAATTAAATTAAATCATGTAAACCACATTCTCTTTTTAAACCAAAAAAACGTGTATTTTCTTCTGATTCACCTGGAATATATTTTCTAGTAGTATGCACATCTCCTACAGATACATAACCTTTATCCCATAATGGATGGTACGGTAAATTATGTTTTTTTAGATATTTATGTATATGTAAATTACTCCAATCTAATATTGGTAAAAATTTAAAAATATTTTTTTGTAAAGATAAATATGATAATTTTGCTCTTGTAGAAGATTGCTGTATTCTTAAACCAGCGAACCAAGTTCTAACAGAAAATTTACTAAAAGATTTGTTCATAGGTTGTATTTTATTAATATTATTATATAGATTAATACCTTCCAATCCCATATTCCATAATTCACCGTAACGTACTTTTTGCCAAGATGATGAAATATTAGCATTAAAAACATGTAAATTTAAACATAAACGAGAATGTAAAATATCTATAAATTTATATGTTTCAGGAAATAAATATCCAGTATCAATTAAAATAACTGGTATTTTAGGTTTTTGTGTAGTCATTAAATGCAATAAAACAGCAGATTGCACTCCAAAACTAGAAGTTAATACAAAATTAGAAAATAAATTATTTAAAGCCCATGTAATTCTTTCAGTAGCAGATAACTTATGTAAAATTTTATTTAATTTTAATAAATTTTTAAAATATATATTTTTATTAAATATATGATTATTAAATAAATTGTTAATCTTCATATATAATTTCCTGAATTTAAATTTAATTATAAAATATTTATTTAACTAAACCTAAACGAATCACAAAGTCTCCAAAAAATTCGTTTTTTTGTCTTTTCTTTGACCATAAAGCTATTAAACTATCAATTTTATTTAAAATTTTTTCTTTAGAAATATTTTCGCAATAAATTTTAGCTATACGTGTTCCAATATTATTACCTCCGATATATAAATTATAACGACCCAAAGATCGACCAATTAATCCAATTTCACTTAATAAAGATCTTCCACAACCATTAGGACAACCAGAAATTCTAAATGATATATTTTCCTTAAACATATTATATTTTAATAATATTTCTTCTATATTTATAATATAATCAGGTAAAACCCGTTCTGCTTCAGCCATAGCTAAGGGACATGTTGGTAAAGACACACAAGCCATAGAATTTGAACGTATTTTACTAATAGAATTGCATAAATTATATTTATCTATAATATTTTGTATCTTTTTCTTTTTTTGAGAATCAATATTAGATATTATTAAATTCTGATTTGCAGTAATACGAAATATTCCATTATATACATTTGCAATTTTAATCAAAGCGGTTTTTAATTGTTGCGCCTCATTGTCACAAATACGACCATTCTTAATAAATATTGTATAACTCCAAATATTATCTAAACCCCTCAACCAACCAAACCTATCTCCTCGGCTAGTAATATTATAATTTTTAATATTCTTTAATACAATTCCCGACCTAATTTCAATTTCTTTTTTGAAAATTTTATATCCTACTCTAGCAATTGTATATCTTAATTTTGCATTTTTACGATTAGTGCGATTACCCCAATCTCTTTGTATAGCAATTACAGTTTCAGCTATAATTAAAGTCTGTTCTACAGAAAAAAAACCAAATTCTTGTGCACATGCAGGCCATGTTAATTTATTTCCATGCTCTATAGATAATCCACCACCTAATAATAAATTAAAACCAATTAATTTATTATTTTTATGTATAGCTATAAACACCATATCATTAGCATTCATATCAACATCATTTTCTGGAGGTATTATAATTGCTGTCTTAAACTTTCTTGGTAAATATGTTTTCCCTAAAATCGGTTCTTCATCTAAACCATAAATTTTTTTCTTATCTAACCATATTTCTGCATACGCTTTAGTTTTTGGTAATAAATGTTTTGAAATTTTTACTGCCCAATTATACACTTCATTATGCAATTCAGAACGCATAGGATTAGAAGTACATAAAACATTTCTATTTACATCATTTGCAGTACCTATTGAATCTAATGATAAACTCGATAACATTTTATGTATTTTTTTTAAATCTTTTTTATAAATACCATGTATTTGAAATGTTTGACGATTTGTTAATCTAATTGTTTTATATATTGTATATTTTTCCGAAAAAGCAATTATTTTTAAAAATTGTTCAGAAGTTAATAAACCACCAGGTAATCTACAACGCAACATCATGGCGTGTTTAGGCTCTAATTTTTGCGCAATCCTTAATTTACGAATATCTCTATCATCTTGTTGATACATTCCATGAAATCGTATTAATGAATAATTATCTCCTGTAAATCCATTAGTTATTTGATTTATTAAATCTTTCTTGATAGTTCCACGAAGAAAATTACTTTCACGTTTTATACGTTCTTCGTTGGTTAAATTTCCACATACTATAAGATCTTTTTTTTTTTTCATTAATATACATCTCTTTGATAACGTTTAGAACAACGTAATTTATTTAAATAATCATAAGCAATATTACTATTCATATTGCCATATTTTATAAAAATTTTTAATAAAGCAATTTCTGCAGATTTAGCGATAGTTTTAATATTTCCACAAACATATATATGCGCACCTTCTTGCACCCATTGCCAAATATCTTTTCCACGAAGATTAATCTTTTCTTGAATATATCTTTCTTTAATATGTTGATCTCTCGAAAAAGCTAAATCTATACGTGTTAAGATACCAGAATTATAATATTTTTGCCATTCTAATTGATACAAAAAATCTTCTGTAAAAAATTGATTTCCGAAAAACAACCAATTTTTACCAGAAGCTTTTGAAGCGTAACGATCCTGTATAAATGCACGAAAAGGAGCAATTCCAGTACCAGCACAAATCATTATAATAGAAACTGTTTTATCTTCTGGTAAACGAAAATTTTTATTAGAAAGAACATAGATTTTTAATTTATTTTTATCTGTTAATAAATTAGATAAATAATAAGATGAACCACCAAAACGCATATTATTATTAAAATTATATTTTACTACTGCAACTGTAATATGTATTTCATTATCGACTTCTAATTGTGATGAAGATATAGAATATAAACGCGGTTGTAAAGGTCTTAAAATATTAATTAATACATCAGAATTTATTTTTTTTGGAAAATAACTAATCATATCTACAATAGGTGTAAAGTATGAATATAATTTCAATTTTTCTTTTTTTGATTTTAAAATATTTAAAGAATAATTATAATTAATTAAGGATAAATATTTTTTAGCAACACTATATGTATTTACAGTTAATTCATAATATTTTTTTAATGCATATAAAATTTTTATATCTTTACCATTATAATTAATTAGTGTATTTTTTACAATATTTAATAATTTCAATATTTTTAAAATTAAATTTAAATTATTCTGATACCATACACCTATAGCATCACCAGGTAGATATTGTATACCAGAAGAAGCTAAATCAATTTCTATATGTCGAATATCTTTATTAGCATATTCTCCAGTTATTTTTTGATTAATTAAGATAGAAGTTTTAAATGGTTTATTTTTTGTATATTTATTTAATTTATAGGTTTGATTAATATATTTTTTTTGTATATTTTTTTGAACATTTAAAAAATTTTTATTTTTATCAATAATTATTTTTAAAATTTTTTTAATCCATTTTTTAGCAATAATTTTATATTCAATATCTGCATCTACTCTAGGTAATAATTGTTTTCCACCTAAAGAACGTAAGATCTTATCAAAATCTTTCCCAGCTTTACAAAAAAAATCATATGTTTTATCACCTAAACTAAATATAGAATAATGTAAATTATCTAATTTTGGGCTTCTTTTAGAAATTAAAAAATTATAAAAATCACAAGCATTATCAGGAATCTCCCCTTCACCTTGAGTAGATATAATGATTATTAATAATTTTTCATTAATAATTTTTTTAAATTTAAATTCATCAGCATCAAGTAATTTCGCAGAAATATTAAATTCAATACATTTTTTATAAAATTTTTCCGATAAAAGACGTGCGTTTCCTGTTTGTGAAGCGGAAATTATTGTTATATGATCATTATTTGTAAATTCACAAGAAATATTTTGATTTTTATAATTATTTGCAATTCCCCAAAAATAACCTGATAACCAAGAAATCTGCATATTTGACAAATTATTTGTAATTGATTTTATAACATCCATATTTTTAGAATCTATAGGACAACAATCCTGCGTAATTAATTTATCCATTATAACGCTACACATAACTAAATAAAAAATTAAATATTATAAGAATATTATATGTTATATAAAATATAATTAATATATTTATTATATAAATATAAATTATTTAAAATATTTGGATATTAAAAAATTAAATATTAATAAGATAATGTAAATATATAAATAATATCATTAAATTATATTTTAATATAAAATAAATAATAAAATATTTTTTTAAAAAAAATAAAAATATGTTTAAAAAAAAACCTTATTTTTTAATAATTGATGGACATTCATACCTATATAGAGTATATTACGCATTACCAAATATAATTGATAAATTTAAAAATTTTTCAGGTGCAATATATGGTTTTTTAAAAATGATACAAAAGATATATAAAAAATATAAACCAAAAAAAATGAGTATTGTATTTGATTCACCAAAAAAAAACTTTAGAAATAATTTATTTAAAAAATATAAAATAAATCGCAAACCCATGCCTGAAAATTTAATATATCAATTTCAAAAATTATGTAAAATAATAAAAATATTAAAAATTACTACATTAATTATCCCAAAAGTAGAAGCAGATGATGTTATAGGTACAATAGCTACAAAAAAAAAAAAAAAATACAGAATATTAATTCATAGTAATGATAAAGATTTTGCACAATTAGTAAATAATAAAATAAAAATTATACAAAAAATAAATTGCAAACCTTTAGGAATTAAAGAAATTATAAAAAAATATGGAATACATCCTAAAAAAATAATCGAATTATTTTCCTTAATAGGTGATACATCAGATAATGTAAAAGGTATTAAAGGAATAGGTAAAAAAACCGCAATTAAACTTTTAAATATATTTAATTCTACAAAAAATATCTATAAAAATATTGAAAAAACACATTTATTTAATATACGTAATAAAAAAAAAATAATTGAAAATCTAAAAAAAAAAAAAAAAAAACTACAATTAAACCAAAAATTAATAAAAATAAAACTAAATGTTAAAATAAATTTCACATTATATTCTTTTAAAATATCTAATATATTAAATAAAAAAATTGTTAAAATAATTCAATATTATAATTTTAAAAATTTTACAAAATATATAAAAAATTTTTAATATAATGTATTTTTTTTCTGATGCATGGCAATAATTTTATTCTTTAATAACTCTATTCCTTTTTTTTTCAAAGATGAATAAATTATGATATCTAGAATATTTTCGATAAATAAAATTTTTTTTTTAATCAATAAAAGTTGTTTATTTTGTTCTTGTGTACTTAATTTATCAGATTTGGTTAATAATATAACTACAGGAATAGTATAATTTTTAACATAATCTAAAAAAATTCTATCAAGATTTTTTAAAGGATTTCTTATATCCATTAATAATATTATACCTATTAATTGTTGCCTATATTGTAAATAATTAAATAATAAATTTTGTATTTTTTTTTTTTTTTTTTTTGAGTGATTAACATATCCATAACCTGGAAGATCTACTAAAAAAAAATCATTATTAACTTTAAAAAAATTAACTAAATTAGTACTTCCTGGTTTCTTACTAACACGAGATAATTTTTTTTGATTAGTTAAACTATTAATAACACTAGACTTTCCACAATTTGAATATCCAAAAAAAGCTATTTCTGTATTTTTATAAATATTTATTTTAGAAATATCATGAAAACTTTTATAAAAAATGGCATTATAAAAAGAATTAAAGAACATAAATACTCCAAAAATAACAATAAATTCAAATATTAACCATCTATTAAAAAACAATAAATATTGTTAAATTGAATATCAATAATATATAAAATAATAAAATTATAAATAATCTAATCAAATTAAAATATTAAATAATAATGTAATATTAAATAAAATATTTTTATAATAAATAATATTTATTTTATAAATGAGAATTATATGACAAAATATTTAAGAAATATAGCTATTATTGCACATGTCGATCATGGAAAAACTACTTTAGTTAATCAATTGTTAAAACAATCGGGAGCTTTTAAAAAACATGAAAAAATAACAGAAAGAGTTATGGATTCACATGACTTGGAAAAAGAAAGAGGAATAACAATATTTTCTAAAATAACATCTGTACAATTTAAAAAATATCATATAAATATTGTAGATACTCCAGGACATGCAGATTTTGGTGGCGAAGTAGAAAGAATATTATCTATGGTAGATTCTGTTTTATTAATTGTAGATGCACAAGACGGACCTATGCCTCAGACTAGATTTGTTACACAAAAGGCTTTTTTACATGGAATAAAACCAATTGTAGTAATTAATAAAATTGATAAAAAATATGCTAGAACTGATTGGGTAATAGAAAAAATATTTGATTTGTTTGTTGATTTAAATGCAACTGATGAACAACTAGATTTTCCTATTATTTATACATCTGCATTACAAGGTGCGGCAAGTAAAAAACACCCTGTTAAAAAAACAAACATGAAATCATTATATAAAGCAATAATTAAACATGCGCCAATACCTAAAATAAACAAGTCTAAAACATTACAAATGCAAATATCACAATTAGATTATAGTAATTATTTAGGTGTAATTGGAATTGGTAGAATAAAAGAAGGTGTTATAATAAAAAATCAAGATGTTGCTATAATTAATAAAAATAAAAAAATAACTTTTGGTAAAATAAATAAAATACTATATTATTGTGGTTTAAAAAGAGTTGAAATAAACAAAGCAAAAGCAGGAGATATAATTGCTATAACAGGCATAGATAATTTAAATATCTCTGATACAATTTGTGAATTAAATAATATTAAACGCTTGCCGAAATTAAAAGTTGACAAACCAACTGTAAATATGCTTTTTTCAGTAAATTCATCCCCTTTTTCTTCTAAAGAAGGGAAATACATTACTTCTAGACATATTTTAGAAAGATTAAAAAAAGAAAGTATACACAACGTTGCTTTAAAAATAAAATCTACAAATAACACTAATACTTTTTCTGTTTCAGGTAGAGGAGAATTACATTTAGCAATATTAATAGAAAATATGCGTAGAGAAGGATTTGAGTTAGAAGTATCAAGACCTAAAATAATTTTTAGAACAATTAATAATGAAATACAAGAACCATATGAAAATGTATCATTAAACATCCCAGAAAAATATCAAGGAAAAATAATTAAAAAAATAGGAGAACGAAGAGGAAAACTTCAAAACATACATCATGATGTAAAAAATAATAGCATACATCTAGAATATTTAATATCTAGTAGAGCATTAATAGGATTTAGAACAGAATTTATTAATTTAACTTCTGGAAAAGGACTATTATATACTGCATTTAGTCACTATGAAAAAAAAGAAGAACATAATATAGGACAAAGAACGAATGGAGTCTTAATATCTAATAATACAGGAATGGCTGTAGCATACGCTATTTTTAATTTACAAAATAAAGGAAAATTATTTATAAAACATGGAGAACAAGTATATGAAGGACAAATTATAGGTATACATAATAGATCAAATGATTTAACAGTTAATTGTATAACAGGAAAAAAATTAACAAATATGCGCGCATCTGGTTCTGATGAATCAATAATATTAACCCCTCCTAATAAAATAAATTTAGAATATGCTATAAGTTTTATTAATGATGATGAATTAGTTGAAATAACACCAAAATCTATAAGATTAAGAAAAATGTTTCTATTAGAAAATCAAAGAAAGAAAAAAATAAAAAAATAGACATATTTAATATTTACAAATTAAATATGTTTAACAAATGAACAAATTTTTTTTTTTGCCTTCTTAAATATAAACTTTCAGTAAAAATTATACTATATAAACTTTTTACAGCTGTATTAAAATTATCGTTAATAATTAAAAAGTCATATGATTTATAATGCATCATTGCATCAATAGAATGTTTCATACGATTTTTAATTGCATGATGTGTATCTGTATTACGTAAAATTAACCTTTTGTATAATTCTTTTTTAGAAGGGGGTAAAATCACAATACTTTTAATTTTTGTAAATAAAGTATATATTTTTTTTGCACCTCTCCAATTTATATCTAATAATACATCTATTCCATTAAACAAAATTTTACTTATATTACTAGGAGTTCCATAATAGTTATTAAAAACTTTCTCATATTCTAAAAATTTACCTTTATTTTTCATTTCTACAAATTTTTCTTTAGATACAAAATAATAATCTTTCCCATTAAATTCACCTGGTCGTATTAAACGTGTTGTATATGATATAGACAAAAATATTTCACTTAATGCTTTTTTTTTTAAAACTGCTTTTATTAAACTTGTTTTTCCTGCTCCACTAGGAGCAGATATTATAAATAATGTTCCTAAAGACATAAAATTTACACACAAAATTAGATAATTTAATTATATAAAATAAACATAAAATATTACATTTAAACATAAAATTTATATTTAACTTTAAAATATACTGGACAAATATTTTCAAATAATAAAATTGTATTTAAAGGTAAATTTTTATTTAATACTATTTGCAACCAAAATATTTTATTATTTAATTTAACTGTAAATAAAATTCTACCTATTATATAATTTTTATACATATCTGTAAAACGAATTACACAATTTTCAAAATTATAAGTAAAATTTTTTGTCAATAATTCTAAAACATATAAATATTTCCTATTTATTTTTTTAAAAAAAACTTTAGATATTATTTCTTGACCTATATAACAACCTTTATAAATATCAATATTATCAGGAATTCTCAAATTCACTGATTGTGGTAAAAAAATCTTTGAATTAATACGATCTAAAATTGGTATTCCAGATTTTAAGTGCAAAATAGACCATTGATCATCATAAAAAACAGAAAAATTCCTAAAAATATTTTTAAAAAACAAAACTTGTGAAAATTTTACAATAAATAAAAAACGTTCTTCAGGATATTGAAATTGTAAAATTATAATATCTCCATAATTAACTATAGTATTATGATAATCTGGTAATAATTTAAAAAATTTTAATAAAAACAATCTTAAATTAGTACCTGAAACACCAAACAATAAAAATTCTTTTTTACGTTGTGTATAAATTTTATAAAAATTTAGATATTTTTTAAATTCTTTTTTTTGAATTTTTAATATACTTTTTCTTATTACATAACCATAATTATTATTATATTTAAAAATTAAAAAATTAGATAAAACTTTTCCATAAATATCACAATTAGCGCAATGAAAATATTTTTTAAAATTTAACAAATTTATATTCATAGTAAATTTATTATTTAAATATTTTGCAGCATCTATACCAGAAATAGTAACAAAAACCCATTTTTTTAAATTAAATAATGCAATAGGTAATTTATTAATATCATAATAAGATATATTATTTTGTAAATATTTCTTCATACTTAACCTATATTTTAAAAAAAATAAATATTAAAATGTAATTCAATATAATGTAAATTAATATAATGTGGTAAAATTATTATAATTAAAATTTACAATATCTTTGAAATTAACTCATGTTTTCTGTAAATTATTTAAAAAAATATATTAATAGTTGCGCTATAAGAAATAAAAAAATAAAAAAATTATTTGGATATAAACAAAAAAAAAAAAAAATAATTAAAATAAACACAATATTTAATAAAACTGAAATATGGAAATTTCCACTAAAAATAAAAAAATTAAACAAAAAAAAAAAAAATATAGAAAATAATATAAAAAAAATAAAAAAAATCAACAACATGATTATTGATACTTATGAATTAATAAAATTATTTAACAATAAAGAAAATTTAGATTATGAAAATGAAATATATAAAGAAATTAAAAAAATAGATAAAAAATTAGAAAAAATAGAAATATATGTTTTATTTAATAATAAAAATGATTCTAAAAATTGTTATATAGATATTCAATCAGGATCTGGTGGGATAGATGCACAAGATTGGGCTCAAATGTTATTAAAAATGTATTTAAAATGGGCAGATAAAAAAAAATTCAAAACCCAAATCATAAATGAAACAATAGGAGAAATTGCTGGTATAAAATCCGCCACTATTAAAATATCTGGATTATATGCTTTTGGTTGGTTAAAAACCGAAACTGGTGTTCATCGTTTAGTAAGAAAAAGTCCTTTTAATTCAGGACAAAGAAGACACACTTCATTTAGTTCAATATTTGTATACCCTGAAATTGATAACAACATTAACATAATTATTAATAATACAGAATTAAGAATAGATTTATATAAATCTTCAGGAGCGGGTGGGCAACACGTAAATAAAACAGAATCTGCAGTTAGAATTACACATATTCCTACTGGCACAGTTACACAAAGTCAAGAACAACGTTCACAACATAAAAATAAAGAACAAGCCATGCAACAAATGAAAGATAAATTATACAACTTAGAATTAAAAAAAAAATATAAAAAAAAACAAATTGTAGAAAAAAAAAAATCAAAAATAAGATGGGGGAATCAAATACGATCATATATATTAGATAATAATCTAATAAAAGATTTAAGAACTGGTATAGAGACAAATAATATACAAAATGTATTAAATGGTGAATTAGATCAATTTATTAAAAAAAATCTTAAAATAATATACAGGAAAAAAAATGACAGAAAAAAAAAATAAAAATTTTCTTTATTTACAAAAAAAAACAAGAATAAAAAAAATAAAAAAAACAAGTAAAGGAAAATTTAATTTTCCAAATACATTTAAAACGAACTATACTATACAAAATATTATAAAAAATTTTAAAAATAAACAAAATGACAAATTAAAAAATTTAAATATTAAAGTTAAAATAGCGGGTAGAATAATTAAAAAAAGAGTAATGGGAAAAGCAACATTTATAATTATAAAAAATTTAGAAGAAAAAATACAATTATATATAGGATATAATAATTTACTAAATAATGAAAAATATGCAGAAATAAAAACATGGAATTTAGGAGATATATTAGGTGCTTATGGAGTAATATTTAAAACAAAAACTCAAGAATTATCTATTAATTGTATAAAAATCAAACTCTTAACAAAATCTATTAAACCCATACCAAATAAATTTCATGGTTTAAAGAATACTGAAAAACGATATAGGCAACGATATTTAGATTTAATAACAAACAAAAATTTGAAGAAAATATTTAAAAATCGTTCTTTAATATTAAGATATATAAGAAATTTTATGCATTTACATCATTTCATTGAAGTAGAAACACCAATGTTACAAAATATACCAGGAGGAGCTTCTGCTAAACCTTTTAAAACATATCATAATAAATTAAATAGTAATATGTTTTTAAGAATTTCTCCAGAATTATATTTAAAACAATTAATTATTGGAGGTTTTGAAAAAATTTTTGAAATAAACAGAAATTTCAGAAATGAAGGTATATCAACATATCACAATCCAGAATTTACTATGATGGAATTATATATAGCATATGCAAACTATCATGATTTAATGAAATTAATACAAAATTTGTTTAAATATATATCTTTAAAGCTTTTTAATCATTATTATTTAGAATATAAAAATTATGTATTTAATTTAAATAAGCCTTTTAAAAAAATACCCATGATAAATGCAATTTTAAAATTTAATCCAGATATAAAATTAAAACAATTAAATGATACAAAAGAGATAATAAAATTAGCTAAAAAAAAAAAAATAAAATATAAAGAAGAATATACAAAAGGAAAATTAATTTTAAAAATATTTGAAAAAACAACAGAAAAAAAAATTATTAAACCTACTTTTATTACAAAATATCCTATTGAAACATCACCTTTAGCACGTAAAAATGATAAAAATAAAAATTTTGTAGACAGATTTGAATTATTTATTGGGGGATTGGAAATAGGAAATGGATTTTCAGAACTTAATGACCCTATAGAGCAAAAAAAAAGATTTATTAATCAAAAAACATCAAAAAAAGAAAAAAAAAAATATGATAAAGACTATATTTTAGCCATGGAATATGGATTACCGCCAACAGCTGGTTTAGGTATTGGAATTGATCGCTTAATAATGTTATTCACAAATCAAAATAGTATACGTGATGTAATTTTATTTCCAACACTTAAAAAAAATAATGATTAATATTAAAAATATAAATAATATATTTATTTTAAATATGAAACAATTTAATGTATTATAATATAAATTAATATATTTAAATATAAAATATGTAAAATTTATGCCTATAAAATTAAATAATACTAAAAATTCCTTAAACTATAATAATTTATGTAAGATTATTAAAAAACACAACACTCCAATATGGATATACGAATGGGAAATTATTAAAAAAAAGATAAAATTATTAAAACAATTTGACATTATTCGATATGCGCAAAAAGCGTGTTCAAATATAAATATATTAAAACTGATGAAAAAAACCGGTTTAAAAATTGATGCAGTATCTTATGGAGAAATCAAAAGAGCATTAATTTCTAATTTTAAACCAAAAAAAGACGAAATTATATTTACTTCAGATAGTATAGATGAAGATACTTTAAATATAATTACAAAAAAAAAAATTACTGTTAATGCCGGTTCAACAAATATATTAAAAATAATAGGTAAAAAAAAAAAAAGACACAAAATATGGTTAAGAATAAACCCAGGATTTGGTAATGGACATAATAAAAAAACTAATACTGGAGGCGTAAATAGCAAACATGGAATTTGGGATATAAAAAAAGCACTAATACTTATTAAAAAATATAAATTAAAATTAATCGGTTTACATATGCATATTGGTTCTGGAGCTAATTATAATCATTTATTAAAAATGTGTAAATCTATGATTAAAAATATCATAAAAGTTAACATTGATATAAAATCAATTTCAACTGGAGGTGGTTTACCTATACCATATTATTATAAAGAAAAAGAAATAAACATTAAAGAGTATTTTAAAATATGGAATAATACTAGAAATTATATTGCTTCATATATAGGACATAATATAACTTTAGAAATCGAACCTGGAAGATTCTTAGTAGCACAATCTGGATTATTAATAACAAAAGTTAATATAATAAAAAAAATTAATAATAAAAAATTTGTTTTAATAGACGCAGGTTTCAACGATTTAATTAGACCATGTATGTATGGTAGTTATCATCATATTTCTGTTCTTAAAAGTAAAAATTCTGAAAGAAATAAAGAAAAATATATCATTTGCGGTCCTTTATGTGAATCAGGAGATATATTTACACAAGATCCAAAAGGAAACATTAAAAGTAGAAAACTACCAAAAATAAAGAAAGGGGATTACTTAATATTTCATGATACAGGGGCTTATGGATCAACAATGTCATCAAATTATAATACAAGACCATTAATTAAAGAAATTTTATTTAAAAAAGGAAAAGCATATATAATTCGCAATAATCAATCAATTAAAAATATATTAAAATTAGAGCAAAACTGTAAAAAAATAAAATTTTAATAACAAAAAACAAAATTATTTAATAAAATTTTAAAATATATTTTCTCATTAAATAACATATTTCATTAAAATTGACATATATAATTACAATATATAAATAAAAAAATATCACATTATTCAATATTAAAAATAATATTATATTTTTAAAATATATAGTAAAATATATAAATATAAATAATAACTATTTAATCTAATTATTTTTATTACAAATAATTGTAAAATCAAATAAAAATTAAATAAAGAGCTATTAAGATGCAATATATATATATAAAAACTTGGGGTTGTCAAATGAATGAATATGATTCAAATATCATTTCTTCGACGCTTAAAAAAAAAAAATACAAAATTACAAAAAAAAAAAAAAAAGCCGATATTTTAATATTAAATACTTGCTCAATACGTGAAAAAGCACAAGAAAAAATTTTTCATCAATTAGGAAGATGGAGGCATTTAAAAAAAAAAAAAAAAAAAATAATAATTGCCGTAGGAGGATGTGTAGCAGAACAAGAAGGAAAAAAAATATATAAACGCGCTAACTATGTAGATATAATTTTTGGCACTCGAAGTATACAAAATTTACCAAAAATAATTAAATTAGCGAAAAAAAAAAAAAAAATAATTATAGATATAAAACAAAAAAGTATTAAAAAATTTAAATATGCACCATTAAATACAAAAAAAAAAAAAGCTATTATTTCAATTATGGAAGGATGTAATAAATATTGTTCTTTTTGTATAGTACCATACACACGAGGTAAAGAAATAAGCCGACCATATGAAGAAATTATTCAAGAAATTCAAAACTTAGCAAATATTGGAGTAAAAGAAATTACATTACTAGGACAAAATGTCAATGCATACTATGATCAACAAAAAAAAAAAATATGCACATTTTCAAATTTATTAATGTTAATTGCAAAAATAAAAAATATTAGTAGAATTCGATTTATTACCAGTCATCCAATAGAATTAACTAATGACATTATTAACGTTTACCAAAAAACACCAAAATTAGCAAATTTTTTACATTTACCGGTACAAAGTGGCTCAAATGAAATTTTAAAAAAAATGAAAAGAATATATAATATAAAATATTACAAAAAACTTATTAAAAAATTAATTTCTATTGCACCTTATATACAAATTAGTTCAGATTTTATAATAGGATTTCCTGGAGAAAAAAAAAAACACTTTCTAGAAACAATAAAATTAATAAAATATGTAAATTTCGATTTTAGTTATAGTTTTATTTATTCCCCTCGCCCTGGAACAAAAGCGTTTAAAATATATGATCAAACTAAACAAAGTAAAAAAAAAAAAAGACTATATATTTTACAAAAAAAAATTAACAAACAAGTTATAAATTGGACAAATAATATGCTTGGAACTATACAACGTATATTAGTTCAAGAAATTTCAAAATTTAATATTATGCAATTAATGGGTATTACAGATAATAATAGATTGATTCATTTTTATTCTAAAAAAAACATTATTGGTCAAGTAACTTATGTAAAAATAATAAAAATTTATAAAAATATATTATTAGGGATTTTAATAAATAAAAATATATAAAATACTATATATAAATAAAATAATATGTTATATTTCTATAATAATTTCTTTAAAAAAAAAATATGAAAAAAAAAAAAATAATAATAAATATACAAAATAAAAAAAAAACACACCAAAAAAAAAAACAATAAAAAAATGGATTAAAACAATTATTAATCCATACATAAATAATATAATAACAATTCAATTAGTTTCAAAAAAAGAAATATATAATTTAAATTTAATTTATAGAAAAAAACCATATTACACTAATATCTTAGCTTTTCCTTATAATATATTTATAAAAAAAAAAACACTTTTTTTAGGAGATTTAGTTGTTTGTGATGAAATAATTCACAAAGAAGCTAAAAAACAAAAAAAAAAAAAAACCGCACATTGGGCGCATATAATAATACATGGAACTTTACACTTAATTGGTTACACTCATGATAATAAAAAAAATAAAAAAATAATGGAATCAATAGAAATCAAAACTCTTAAAAAACAGAATTTTAAAAATCCTTATACACTTTAATTCATCCTAAGTAAAATAATAAATGGGTTCTTTCAATTTTATAAAAATTAAAAAATATAATGAATAGCGAATATCCGAAAAAAAAAAAAATATTATCTATTTTAAAAAAATATATATTTAAAAAAAAAAAGAAAAAAAAAAACGAATTATTATGTATTATTAAAAAAAATAAAAAAAAATCCTTAATTGATAAAGATACATATAAAATGTTAAAAGGGGTAATGAAAATTCCTAATATACGTATTAAAGATATTATGATTCCTAAACCAGAAATGATTACATTAAAAACAAATTTCAATTTAAATAAATGTTTAGATGTAATAATACAATCTTCTCATTCTAGACTACCTGTTACAAGTGAAGACTCAAATTACATAGAAGGATTTATAATAGCAAAAGATTTATTACCATTTATGCGCAGTAAACGAACTAATGTCTTTTTACTTAAAAATATTATCCGTCCAATTTTATTCACCCCAGAAAGTAAGTATATAAATTATATGTTGAAAGAATTTCGTTTAAAAAAACATCATATAGCTATAGTAATAGATGAATTTGGTAATATATCAGGATTAATAACAATAGAAGATATTTTAGAAATAATTGTAGGATCTATAAAAGATGAATATGATGATATAGAAAACAAAAACATTCAAAAAATTAATAAAAACACCTTTTCAATTAAAGCAATAACACAAATAAGAGAATTTAATAAAATATTTAACACAAATTTTCATGATCAAAAAATAGATACTATTGGAGGATTGATAATCAAAAAATTTGGAAGATTGCCTAAAAAAGGAGAATATATTTTTATTAATGGATATAAATTTAATATCACTTCATCTAATAATAGAAGAATTATAAATATATATTTAAAAACACCACAAAAAAAATAAAACAATGTGAAAATTTATTAAACCTATTATAAATAATTAAAATTATATTATGAAAAAAATGCAAGAACAGTATTTGCCCAAAAAAATAGAAAAAATAGTTCAAAAATATTGGGAAAAAAATAAAACATTTAAAGTACAAGTTGATAAAAAAAAAGAAAAATATTATTGTTTAGCAATGTTACCTTATCCTTCAGGTGACTTACATATGGGTCATGTAAGAAATTATACTATCAGTGATGTCATTTCAAGATATCAAAGAATGTTAGGCAAAAATGTTTTGCAACCAATAGGATGGGATGCATTTGGACTTCCTGCAGAAATTGCAGCAATAGAAAATAACACCAAACCAGAAATTTGGACAAAAGAAAATATTCAAAAAATGAAAAAACAACTAAAATCGTTAGGTTTTAGTTATGATTGGGATAGAGAAATAAAAACTTGTGATCCAAGATATTTTTATTGGGAACAATGGTTTTTTATACAATTATACAAAAAAAAATTAGTATATAAAAAAACTGCACCAGTTAATTGGTGTGAAAATGATCAAACTATACTTGCTAATGAACAAGTAATTAAAGGTAAATGTTGGAGATGTAATACAAAAATTAATATTAAAATTATTCCTCAATGGTTTATAAAAATTACAAAATTTGCAAAAGAACTGCTTAAAAATATTGAAAATTTAGAATTTTGGCCAAAAGAAGTAAAATTGATGCAAAAAAATTGGATAGGGCGTTCTAAAGGCATGCAAATAATTTTTGATATATATAATTCTGCAAATAAAATTAAAATTTTTACAAAAAATTTAGAAAATGTAATAAATACAAATGCAATTATATTATCACCACTACATCATATAACTAAAAAATTTTCAAACACAAATATAAACATTAAAAAATTCATCAATAATAAGAATATACAATTAAATATATACAATAAATATAAATACAAAACAAAAAAAAAAATTTTCACTAATAAATATGCTATAAATCCAATAACTAAAAAAAAAATACCAATATGGATCGATAAAACTATAAATATTCAACACTCCTATCAAACAAAAATTAAAATTATAAAATATAATATAAATAATAAATATATAAAAAAAAATTCAGATTTTAAATCAAACAATTATCAAATAAATACAATAACAAATAAAAATGTAAAAAAGAAAAAAAATAATATATACTACAAAAATAAAAAAATTAAATTATCAAAAATATATAAAATACTAAAATTATTTAAAAAAATAAAAAAAAAAACAACATTTAAACTTAGAGATTGGAGTGTTTCCAGACAACGTCATTGGGGCACACCTATACCTATGGGTACTGTAAACAATAAAATAATACAATTACCAGAAAAAATTTTACCAATATTATTACCAAAAAACCAAGATATTAAAAAAAAAAATAAAATAACTATCGATAATAAAAAAATAACTTTAGAAAATGAAACTTTTGATACTTTTATGGAATCATCATGGTACCATATTCGTTACACTTGCCCTAATTATAAATATGGCATGGTTGAAAAAAAATCTGCAAATTACTGGTTACCTATAGATCAATATATTGGCGGAATAGAACATGCAACAATGCATTTAATATATTTTAGATTTTATAATAGATTATTATATAAATTAAATTTTATTAAAAACCCAGAACCAGTAATAAAACTTCTCTGTCAAGGTATGGTATTATCTGATGCATTTTATTACATAAAAAATAAAAAAAAAATATGGATTAATAAAAAATCATTAAATATCATACATAATAAAAAAGGAAAAATAATTCAAGCCTATACAAAAAAAAAAAAAAAACCTGTAACTTACGCAGGTATAATAAAAATGTCAAAATCTAAAAAAAACGGTATATCACCTAAAAAAATAATTAAAAAATACGGAGCTGATACAATAAGATTATTTATAATATTCGCTGCACCACCAAAATCATCATTAACATGGAACCCAAAAGGGGTATTAGGAATATATAAATTTTTAAATAGATTTTGGAAATTTATTAATAAACATTATTTAATAAAACCACAAAAAACAAAACAAAAAATGAACCAAAAAGAATTAAAATTTTACGTAAAACTACAACAAACAATTACAAAAGTAACATATTACATAGAAAAAATAAATAAACTAAATAATGCAGTAGCACAAATAATATCTTTAGTTAATAATCTTATAAAAAGTAAATTTTGCCACAAAAAAAACCACAATTTTATAAGAGATGTAATTTTAATTATAATTAAAATTTTTCATCCTTTTATTCCACATTTTAGTTTCTTTGTATGGAAAAAATTAACAAATAAAAAAAATATAGATAATGAAAACTGGCCAATTTTAAAACCAAACAAAAAAAAAAATAAAATAACAATAATTATACAAATTAATGGTAAAAAAAAAAAAATATTAAATATATATAATAAAAAAACCAAAGGAGAAATAATTCACAAAGTCATAAAAAAACAAAATATAAAAAACAATTTAATAAATAAAAAAATAAAAAAAATAATTTATATTCCAAACAAAATATTAAATTTTGTTATATAAAATTTAAAACTAATACAAAGATATAAAAATATGAATATTATTTCACCTGAAGATATAAAAAAATCAATTCAAAAAAAAAAAATATTAACATATTTGATAACAGGCAATGAAATATCATTAAGACATTATAGCAAAAAAAAAATACTAAAATACAGTAAAAAAAAAAAATTCAATATCAAAGAAACAATATACATTGAACATAAAAAAGATTGGAATAAAGTTTTTTTATTTTTTTTACAAAAAAATATTTTTTTTAAAAAAACCATTTTAGAAATTAATACATTGAATGAGAAAAAAGACAATGTGATAATATTTGAAAATATTAAAAAAATACTAAATTTTGAAAAAAAAAATGTATTATTAATAATAAATATTAAAAAAACAATCTCAACGCAAAATTTAAAATATAATATTAATAAGATATACCACAAAAGAAGATACTTAATTATTGATTGTTTTAAAAATAAATTAAACACAGAAAAAAAATGGTTATATAAAAAAATAAAAGAACTAAAATTAAATATTTCAAAATCTGGAATAAAAATATTAAGTAATGCATATAAAAATAATTTATTAGAAATTTTTAAAATATTAGATTTTATAGCATTAATTTGGCCTAATAAATTAATTAGAAAAAAAAATATATCAAAAATAATATTAGAATCACCAAAATTTGATATAAAATATTTAATATATAATATATTTTTAGGTAAAATAAAAAAAAGTATAAAAATTCTAAACAATTTAAAAAAAAAAATAGAAAATCCTATTATAATAACCCGAAAAATACAAAAAAACATTATCAAAATAATAAAAATTAAAACATTAATTTTACAAAAAAATGCAAAATACGTTAATAAAATAAATAAAATATCTAGTAAAAAGAAAAAAAAAATGTTTTTGTACGTTTTAAAAACACACAGCATTAAAAAATTATATAAAATAATAAATTTACTAACCAAAATAGAAATTAATATAAAAAAAAAATATAATAAAAAGATATGGTTTCCATTAAAAATACTTATTTTTATGTTTTACTAAAAAAATATTTTAAATATTTATTATTATGAATATGTTGAAAAAATAAAAAACACTATATTTTGTAAAAACGATCTTTTATAATATAATTAATCATTTTTACAAAATCAGAATTTTTAAAAACATGATTAGAAAAAAAGACATATTAAACATAATGGGATCACGTTGCCCAGATTCAATTATTAAAATCAGAATTAAGATTAATAAAATTAAAAATGGAGATTTAATATTTGTCATTTCAGATGATCAAACAACTAAATATGAAATACCAAGATTTTGCACATTTATGAATCACATTTTGTTATTAACAATTTATAAAAGTAATATATATAAATTTTTAATACAAAAGAAAATAATTGAATAAAAAAAATAGATCTAAATATAATTCATTAAGAATTATATTTAAATATTTTTTTATATATAATTTATCAATAAATTTAACATTCTTCTTAACGGTTCCGCTGCGCCCCATAATAATTGGTCGCCTACACTAAAAGCAGAAATAAATTTTTTTCCCATACTTAATTTTTTTATTCTACCAATTGGTATATTTAATGTTTCACTAACAGCTACAGGAGTTAATTTCTTAATACTATCTTCAAAATTATTAGGTATAACATCCACCCATAAATTATGAGATTGAATGATTTCTTCTATAGTTTTTAAAGATATATCTTGTTTTAATTTTATAATAAATGATTGACTATGTGAACGAAGTGCTCCAACACGAACACATGTACCATCTATTGAAATATTCTTAGAACTATTTAATATTTTATTAGTTTCAAATTGCATTTTCCATTCCTCACGACTTTGACCATTCACCATAGCATCATCGATCCAAGGAATAACATTCGAAATAAGTGGAGCTTTTAAATTTAAATCAGGTAAATTATCTTTTCCAATGCATTTTAAAGCTTTATGCATAATATTTGTAACTGAAACTGATTCTTTCATATCATTAAAAATGTAATTTGAAACAAAACCCATTTGTGATAAAAGTTCTAAAACACATTTTACCCCACTACCAGAAACAGCTTGATATGTAGAAACTGATATCCATTCAACTAAATTATTAGTAAATAAACCACCTAATGCCATCAACATTAAACTTACAGTACAATTTCCACCTATAAAATTTTTTATTCCTTTATCTAAACCATAATTAATCAAATCACTATTAATAGGATCTAAAACTATAATACTATTAGCTTTCGATCTTAATGCAGATGAAGCATCAATCCAATAACCTTTCCAACCACAAGCTAATAACTTAGGATATATAAATTTAGTATATTCACTACCTTGACATGTAAGTATAATATCTAAGCTATTTAAAATCTCAATATCATATGAACTTTCAATAAAATGTTTTTTATTTAAAATATTAATAACATTTCCATATTGAGAAGTAGATAAAAAAAACACTTCTATGTTTAAAAAATCTTCTTCAACTTTCATTCTTTCTAATAAAACAGAACCTACCATACCTCTCCAACCTACAAAACCAACACGTTTTTTCATAATTATATAATGAGATAAAATTAAAATAAATTATAATACTTTAATATAACTCATTTCCTTAATATTTAAATAAATAAATTTATATAATATTATACAACATAAAAATATTTTCAAAAACTGTTTATTTAAATATTTTATTTATTATCATTAAAAAATTATATTTTGATATACAAATTATAATAATTTAATAAAAATATTATTAAATTATAATTAAAATTTATTTCAAATTAAGGTTATATAATGTTAGAATTGTTTAATATTTCTTTTCTATTAATTATTATTATGGATCCAATAGGAAATTTACCAATATTCGTATCTATTTTAAATACAATAGACAAAAAAAAAAGAAAATGTATATTTATTAGAGAAATGTTAATCGCACTGATAACAATGTTAATATTTTTATTTGCCGGGCAAAAAATTTTACAAATATTACACTTAAATATAGAAACAGTATCTATATCTGGGGGAATTATTTTATTTTTAATGTCCTTAAATATGATATTTAAAAAAAAAAAAGAAAAAAAAAAAAAAAATGATGAACCGTTCTTAGTACCTTTAGCAATTCCTTTAGTTGCAGGACCATCACTGTTAGCTAATTTAATATTACTAATACATAATAACCCAAATAAATATTTAATATTAACTATATCATTATTAATAGCATGGAGTGTAAATTTTTTTATTTTATCATTATCAGAATTTTTTTTAAAAATATTAAGTACAAAAGGTATCAAAGCGGTAGAGCAATTAATGGGTTTTATTTTAATAATGATTTCTATTCAAATGTTTATGAACGGTTTGCATGATTGGTTGCAATTATAAATATTTGTATTTAAATGAAAAATTCTATTACATCATTATATTTTATTAATATTATTTATAAAATATAATAATTTATCATAAAATCATTATAAATATTATTTAATTTAATAGAATTTTTATTAATATAAATAATATATATAATATAAATTAAATAGGAAAATATATTTTGACTGTAATTAAAATACAAAACCTAAACATTACAAATAAAAAAATTTTAATACGTGCAGATTTAAACGTTCCAATGAATGGAACAAAAATAACTTCCAAAGCTAGAATTAAAGCTGCGTTTAAAACAATAAAGTATGCTTTGCAAAAAAGAGCAAAAGTATATGTTATGTCACATTTAGGTAGACCAAAAATAAATGATAATAAAGAAAAATATTCTTTATTTCCTATATTTAAATACATACAAAAAAAAATAACAAAACACAAAGTGTATTTTATAAAACAATATTCTGAAATTTTAAATATTAAATCTGGTGAACTAGCAATATTAGAAAATGTTAGATTTAATAAAGGTGAATTAGAAAACGATACAGTGTTATCTAAGAAATACGCAGAATTATGTGATATATTTGTTATGGATGCTTTCGGAACTGCGCATAGAAAACAAGCTTCAACTTATGGAGTAAGTTGTTTTTCATATATTGCATGTGCTGGTTTTTTATTACAGTCTGAAATTAAATATTTAGAAAAAGTACTTATAAAACCTAAAAAACCTATGATTGCAATATTAGGTGGTTCTAAAATATCTACAAAATTTAATGTATTAAATGCAATTTGCAAAATTGCAGATACAGTCATTGTTGGTGGGGGAATTGCAAATACTTTTTTAGCAATAGATAACAATGTCGGTAAATCATTACATGAACCCAAATTCATAATAAAAGCCAAAAAACTACAAGAAAAATATAACATAATTACACCTATTGATTCTAGAGTAGGAGTGAAATTTAAAAAAACAGAACAAGCTATAATTAAAAATATTAATGATATTCAAGATAATGAAGAAATTATGGATTTTGGTGATAAAACATTAAAAATAATTGAACCAATAATTAAAAAAGCACAAACTATTTTATGGAACGGACCAGTTGGTGTTTTTGAATTTCCAAATTTTTCTATAGGAACAAAATTTATAGCACAAAAAATAGCAAATAGTGATTCATTAAGTATTGCTGGCGGGGGTGATACAATTGCTGTTATTGATAAATATAAAATTAAAAAAAATATTTCTTATATATCTACAGGCGGTGGGGCATTTTTAAAATTTATAGAAGGAAATAAAATGCCTGGTATTAAAATATTAAAAGAACGATTTAAAAATATATAATATTAATAAAATAACTATAGGAAATAAAATGCTTAAAGAACTAAATTTTATTAAACCAGGAGTCATTTCAGGAAGCGAAGCACGAAAAATTTTTAATTTTGCTAAGAAAAATAATTTTGCCATACCTGCTATAAATTGTATTAATACAGATTCTATAAACACCGTATTAAAAACAGCTTATAAATGCAATTCACCGGTAATAATACAACTATCGTATGGAGGGGCTAAATTCTTTTCAGGATCTAGTCTATATAAAATAGAAAAAAAAAACAATGCAATTATAGGAGCTGTAGCTGCAGCAAAATATGTACACTACATATCAAAATACTATAAAATACCAGTAATATTACATACAGATCATTGTGATAAAAAATTATTACCTTGGGTAAAAGAATTAATTCATATAGGAACAAAGTTTTTCAAAAAGAATAAATTCCCACTGTTTTCCTCACATATGATTGATTTATCTAAAGAACCACTGAAAGAAAATATCACAACTTGTGTAAAATACCTAAAAAAATGCTCAAGAATAAACATGTTATTAGAAATTGAATTAGGGTGTACTGGTGGAGAAGAAGATGGTATAGATAATACTAATATAAAACAAGAAAAATTATATACTACACCGAAAGATGTAAAATATGCTTATAAAAAATTAAATAAAATAAGCAAAAACTTTACTATTGCCGCTGCTTTTGGTAATGTTCATGGAGTGTATAAAATCGGAAATATAATTTTAAAACCTGAAATACTTAAAAAATCACAAAAATATATACAAAAAAAATATAAATTAAAAAACAACCCATTAAACTTTGTTTTTCATGGAGGCTCAGGTTCATCTAAAAAAGATATTCAAAATTCTATTAAATATGGTGTAGTGAAATTTAATATCGATACAGATCTACAATGGTCCACATGGAAAGGAATATTAAAATTTTATAAATCAAATAAATTATTTTTACAAAGCCAATTAGGAAATCCGAGTGGTAAAAATGAGCCAAATAAAAAATTCTATGATCCTAGAATATGGATACAAAGTGCTCAAAATACAGCACACAAAAATTTAAAAAAATATTTTAAAAAACTAAATTCATATAACATACTATAAGTATCATGTAAAGATACATAATAAAAATATTTATTTATTCTTTACTAAGAATATTAATTAAATAAATTATTTATTTTAATTAATACTAAATTTTAAATCACTATTAATTTAATAAATTGGAAAATATTACATGGAAGATTTAAATGTAGTTGATGATATTAATCACGCAGGGAATTGGTTAATACTGAATCAAAAACTACTTTTAAGTTATATAATAAATTGTATATCAGTAATAATAATTTTAATATTAGGTTTATTTTTAGCAAAAATTATTTCTAAAGGTGTAAAAAAACTGCTTATAAAACGCCATATTGATAATACTGTAGCTGGGTTCATTGCTGCATTAGCAAAATATATAACTATAACATTAACATTTATCGCTAGTTTAGGTAAAATTGGAGTACAAACAACATCCGTAATTACAATATTAGGAGCCGCTGGTATGGCAATATGCTTGGCTTTGCAAAGTTCATTATCTAATTTTGCTGCAGGAGTATTATTAGTTACTTTAAGACCATTAAGAACTGGAGAATACGTAGAATTAGGTGCAATATCTGGAACAGTGTTAAATGTACATATATTTTATACTATGTTAAAAACTTTAGATGGTAAGATAGCTGTAATACCTAATGGAAAAATAATCGCAGGGAATATTGTTAATTATTCAAGAGAATCTTTAAGAAGAAATGAATTTTCAATACCTGTTTCACATCAAGTAGATATAGATTTTATAATTCAAATTTTTGATAACGTTTTAAAAAATGAAAAAAGAGTATTACAAGATCAAGGTGTAACAATAGGGTTAAGTGAAATAGGACCAACTTCATTAATTTTTATTATCAGATGTTGGAGTAAAAATGATGAATTAAATTCCGTTTACTGGGATTTAATGTATGAATTTAAAAAATCTTTAGATAAAAATAATATTCAAATTGCTCCTCATAAAATAAATATCAACATTAAGAAAAAAATATCAACTGTACCTCAACCTTAAAGTATTAGCGTAGATAGTAATCTACGCTTTATTATATAAATTTTTTAAAAATTATATAGGTAAATATTAATGTTTTTTTTATATCAAGCGAATACATTGAATTTATTGATTTCAAAAATATCTGAAATTTTTAAAAAAAAAAAATTACCTAATCCAATGGTAAAAGAAATATTTATAACAAATAACAAATATATTACACAATGGATTAAAATATTAATTGCAAAAAAATATAGTATACATGCTAATATAAAATATATAAATATAAAAAAATTTATATATAAAATGGCATGTAAAATAAATAAAAAAAAAATATCATTTTTTAAAAAAGAAAAAACAATTTGGAAAATATTTGAAATTATAAATGACAATAAAGAAAAAAACTATACAAAATACTTTTATATTGCTGAAGAAATATTAAATATTTTTAATAAATATATAATATATAGAAAAAATTGGATTCATAATTGGGAAAAAAAAAAAAAAACTAAACAAAAATTATATCAAAAAATTTGGAATAAACTAATACAATCCGATATTAAAAAAAAAAAATATCATTTTTCTAAAATATTATATTTTTTTAAAAAAAACATTAAAATAAATAAAATAAAAATACCAAAACGTATTTTTATATTTAATTTATTAAGTATAAATCCATTATATTTATCTATTTTATATCAAATTAGTAAAATTTTAAAAATATATTTATTTCTACCTGGCCCTAATTTTATTTATAAAAATAAAATTAATAATTTATATAAATATTACGATATTAAAAACAAATTATTACGATCATGTGGTAAATTAGGTTATGAATATATACATAATTTCACTAAAAAAAAAATAAAAATAATAAATTTATATAAAAAATGTAAAAGAAAAAAAATATTAAATATTATACAAAATAAATTAATTAGTAAAAATCCATATTTTGCATTACAAAATACAAAAAAAAATATAAAAAAAGACAATTCAATTAAAATTTTTTCTTGTAATGAAAAACACCAAGAAATAGAAATTTTACATATTAACTTGTTAAAATTAATAAATACAAATAAATTATCACCAAAAAATATTTTAATTTTATCTACTAAAATAGATAAATATATACCTTACATTCACACCATATTTAATTATTCTAATAATGTAAATAAAATACCTTATATTATTTTAAAAAAAAAAAACAAAAAAACAAAAAATTTATTACACATAATAAATTTTATATTTGATATAGACAAAAAAGTAATAAATAATAAAAATATAATAAATTTTTTAAAATTAAAATATATATCAAAAAAATTTGGTATAAATAAAAAAGATATAAAAAAAATAAATATATGGATTGAAGATTCAGGAATAATATCTAGTTTAGATAATAAAAACTTAAATAAACAATCATTACCAAAAATATTTCAAAATACATGGTTATTTGGAATAAATCGTATTTTATTAGGCATTTCTATTAATAAAAAATATGGAATATGGAATAATATTTTACCTTGTGACACATATATAAATAAAACCAATGATTTATTAGGTAAATTGATTTTTTTTCTTAAAAAAATAAAAAAATGGCAAAAAATAATAAAAAAAAAACATAAATTTAAAAAAATACGTGAAATATTAAAAAAATTAATAAAAGATTTTTTACCTAAAAAAATGTATTTTACAAAAATAATAAAAAAAATAAAAAAAAAATGGCAAAAAATAACCGAAAAAAATAAAATTAATAAAAAAATAAAAAAAATTAAAATAGAAGTATTAAAAAAAACATTCTTAAAAAGTATTAGTTCTTTTGTATATATAAATAATATACCATATTTTATTAAAGGCTCTGTAATATTTTGTAATATAGAATATATGCCAAATATAGAATTTAAAATGATTTACATTATTGGATTAAATAATACTATATTTCCAAAAAAGCAAAAATTTCACTATAAAGATTTAACACAATTTTATACAAAAAAAAATGATATAAATAAATTTAACCAAGATTGTTATTTATTTCTAGAATTAATTTTATCTGCAAAAAAATATTTTTATATAAGTTATATTGGTTATAATTATGAAAATTACAAGAAAATACCTCCCTCCATAGTCGTCACTGAATTAAAAAATTTTATATTAAACAATTTTAATATTATACATGAAAATAAAAAAAAAATAATTAAAAATAAATGTTCAAATATTATATTTAATAATTATATACACACACCTATTAAAATTAAAAAAAAAATAAAATTATATAAAATTAAAAAAAAAAAAATAAAAAAAAAAAAAAAAAAAATAAATCTAGATAATTTATTAAAATTTTGGAAAAATCCCATAAATTACTTTTTCCAACATTCCTTAAATATTAATTTTAAAATTAATAATAAAAACTTAAAATATAATGATACAATTAAAAATGAATATATTTTAAAAAAAAAAATATTAAAAAATATAATTAAAAGAAATAAAATGCAAAAATTATTTAAAAAATATGAATTATCAGGTATTATACCATACGGAAATATAGGAAAAATAATTTGGAATAAAAATATTAAAGAAATATTACCACTTATTAAAAATATTTATAATAATTATCACGAAAATAAAATTATAAAAATTAAAATATTTTTAGATAATATAAAATTATATGGTAAATTAAAAAATATACACAAAAACAAAATATTTTTATGGACAATGAAAACAATAAACATAAAAAACACAATTAAATTATGGATTCAACATTTAATATATTGTATATATAATATTAATGGAGAAAGTATTATATTAGGGAGAAATAATAGTAAATGGGGTTTCAAAAACTTAAAAAAAAAAAAAGCCATAAAATATTTAAAATTATATATAAAAGGATACTTACAAGGTCAAAACAAACCATTATTAATAACCAATTCCGGTATAAATAACTTATATAATAAATATTGTAAAAATATTAAAAAAAAAAATAAAAAATTCCACGAAACATGGGAAGGTAATAGTTTTAAAAAAGGAGAAAAAAAAAATCCATATATTGCGAAATTAATACCAGAAAAAAATAATATAATAGTAAATAAATTATGTAAAATAGCTAAATTTTGGTACAGTCCTATAATTAAATATAGAAAATAATAAAAAAAATTATGAAATACAAAAAAAATATTAATATTTTTGCAAAAAAAATATATGGAAATGTTTTTATTGAAGCTTCTGCTGGAACTGGAAAAACATTTACTATAATTATGTTATATTTAAGATTTTTACTTGGTATTAATTTAAAAAAAAAATATAATAAACCATTTTCAATTAAACAAATTCTTATAGTAACATTTACAAAAACAGCATGCCTTGAATTAAAAAAAAGAATAAGAGAAAATATCTCAGAATTAAAAAAAACAATAATTAATAAAAAAAAAACAAAATTCACTTTTTTTTTAAAACATATTACTAATATTAAACAATCAATATATTTATTACAAAAAGCAGAAGAAAAAATTGATAACATTGAAATATATACTATACATGGTTTTTGTAAAAAAATATTAGAAAATTATTCATATAAATATCCATCAAAAAATAATAAATTAATAATAAAAGATTCAAAAAAAATATATCTAAAAGCAACAAACCAATTTTGGGAAAAATATTACAGTACATTACCAATAAATTTACTCACCATAATATTAAAATATTGGAAAAACCCATATGAATTATTTAAAATTATATACCCAATAATACAAATAAAAAAAACCATAAAAAAAAAAACAAAAAAAAAAAGAAATATAATAACCCAACACCTAAAAATAATTGAAAAAATAAAAAATTTCAAAAAAAAATGGATAAAAATATATAGCAAAATTAAAAAAAAAAAAAAAAAAAATATAATAATATTTAAAAGTATTAAAAAAATAAATAATTGGGCATATTGTATTACTAAAAATTATGATATACCTAAAGAATTAAGTATTTTAAAAAAAAAAATAAAAAATAATAAAAAAAAAATTTTTAAGAAATTTAATAAAAAAATAATAATTTTTATAAATAAAGTATATATAGAAAAAATAAAAACAGAACAATATTTAATAAAACATGCTTTAAATATTATACCAAAAATTGTTAAAAAAAAAAAAAAAAAATATATAGAATATGAAGATTTAATTAACGAGATATACAAAAAAGTTTATAAAAAACAAAAATTTGTACAACATATACAAAAAAAATACCCAATTGGATTCATTGATGAATTTCAAGATACTGACAGAAAACAATATAAAATATTTAACAAAATATATAAAAATCAAAAAACATATTTACTATTATTAATTGGAGATCCTAAACAAGCAATTTATAATTTTAGAGGAGCAAATATTAAAACATATTTTAAGCAAGAAAAAAAACACAAAAAATTTACACACTCCATACCAATTGGAGATCTTCTCCAAATATGAATAACGCTATAAATACTCTTTTTAAAAGAAAAAAAAATCCATTTTGTTTAAAAAAAATAAATTTCACACCAACTATGTCTTCAAATTGTCACACGAATAATAAAATATTAATTCAATCTCAAGAAATAAAACCATTATATATATTTACGAACACAAAAAAACAAAAATTACATGAATATAAAAAATGGTCTGCTGAACAATGTGTAAATTCTATTAGTAGATGGCTATATGATAATAAAAATAATTTAATTATTATGAAAAATATATTACGTCCAATAAAAGCAAATGACATAACCATTCTGGTCAATAACAAATACGAAGCAGAAATTATAAAAAAAAAATTACGTAAATTAAATATTCAATCTATATTCTATTCTAAAAAAAAAAACATTTATAAAACTGAAGAAGCAAAAGAGATATTATATATATTTCGCGCAATTTTAAACTTAGAAAATAAAAAAAAATTTCATGCAGCTATTGCGACAAATATTATAACAAAAAATTTTGAAAAATTATATAATTTCAATCAAACTGAAAAAATACTTAAAAAATTTAATAAATATAAAATTTTATGGCAAAAAATAGGAATATTTGCTGTATTATGGAATATAATAAAAGATTTTAATACTTATAATAAAAAAAAATATTCTAGTGATATTAATAAAATAAATAATTTACTATATATAGGTCAATTAATAGAAAAAAAATCAAAATACATTTTTGATAAATATGAATTAATAGCTTGGTTTAAAAACAAAATTTTTGAAAAAAATAATATAAAAAATAAAAAAAAATATATAATAAATGATAATTATATAAATATTAGTACTATACACATGTCCAAAGGTTCAGAATATTTAATTACCTGGATTCCATTTGCCATGAATTACAACAAAACATGGACAAAAAATAATAAATTAATTACAAATAACAAGAATATCGAAAAAAAAACCAAAAAAAAACAAATTGCTGAAAATTTAAGATTATTATATGTAGCTTTAACCAGGTCTATATTACATTGTAGCATATCTATTGCACCTATTATACAATCAAAACATAAATATAAAAAAAATAGAATATTAGAATCACATAAAAGTGCTTTAGGTTATTTAATACAAAAAAAAAAAGATGACACAATTGCGGAATTTAAAAAAAATATTAAAAAATTAAGTAATGACCCATATATTCATGTTCATAAAAATAAAATCGAACCTAAAAAAATATTACAAACATATTATAAAATTAAAAAATACTCTTATATTAAAGAAAAAAAAAAAAAAAACTACATAAATGTACTTAGTTATTCAAAATTATGCGTAAAAAACAAAGTAATAAAAAAAAAATATAAAAACGAAATAATAATAAAAAAAAACAATCATACTTTTCCGAAAGGTAAAAATTCAGGATTGATGTTACATAAAATTTTAAAAAAAATAACATTTAATAAAAAAATAGATACAATAATAATTAAAAAAGAAATGAAAAAATACAATATAGATAAACATTGGTTTAAAAATTTAAAAAAATGGATAAAATACATTGTAAATTATCCTTTAAATGAAGAAAATTTTTCTTTAACACAATTAAAAAAAAATGACTATATTAAAGAAATGGAATTTTACATACCAATTAAAAATAAATTAAAATGCGAAATAATAAATAAAATAATACAAAAATTTGATAAATTCTCTAAAAAATCAGAAACAATGAATTTTAAAAAAACAAAAGGTTTATTAATTGGATATATTGATTTAATCTTTAAATTTAAAAATAAATATTATATCTTAGATTATAAATCTAATTGGCTAGGATCTGAGGATTGTCATTATAAAAAAAAAAACATATATAAAAAAATAATACAATACAGATATGATATACAGTATCAAATATATAGCATAGCTTTGCATAGATATCTTAAAAATAAAATACAAAAATATTCATTTGAAAAACATTTCGGTGGAATATATTTTTTATTTATTAGAGCAGTAAATAAAAAAAAAAAAAAAAACGCGATATTCTACACTCTTCCAAAAAAAAAATTAATACAAAAACTAAACAATTTATTTTAAATATTTAAATAAATAAGAATAACAAAATGAAAGAAAAAATATTTAAAACAGCACTTAAAAAAAAAAAAATAAATTTAACTAGTTATTATTTTATTTTGTTTCTAAAAAAAAAAAAAAAACCAGAAATAAATTTTATTTTATATTTATTAATAAAACTTACACAAAAAGGAAATATTTGTTTACCAATAAAAAAAATAATAAAAAAAAACAAACTTTATAATAATTATAAGAAACTTAAAAAAAAAAAAAAAATAAAAAAAATGTTATTAAATAGTGATATATGTAGTAAAGGTGAAAAAATAAAACCTTTAATCATATTCAAAAATAATATTTATTTATATAGAATGTGGAGTTATGAAAAAAATATATCAAATTTTTTTTTAAAAAACGAAAAAAAAATATCATTAAAATATAAACAAAAAGAAATTTTAATTAATTATTTAATAAAAAACCATTTTAATAAAAAACAAAAAAAAACAATAATAAAAACATTAACCTACAATAAAACAATAATCATAGGAGGTCCTGGTACTGGAAAAACAACTATAGTAGGTAAAATAATAATAATTTTAATAAAAATACAAAAAAAAAAACAAAAAATAATATTATCTGCTCCTACTGCAAAAGCAACGTTAGTATTAAAAAAAAAATTCAATAAAATAATTAAAAATAGTAATTTAAAAAAAAGAGAAACAAACAAAATAAAATATAAAGCACGTACCTTACATTATATTCTAGGAATTAAAAAAAATTCACAAAAACCTTTATTTAATAAAAAAAGAAAAATAAATGCAAACATCTTAATAATCGATGAAACATCTATGATAGATTTTTTTATAATGAATTATTTAATTCATGCAATATCTAAAAAAACAAAAATAATATTATTAGGTGATCCAAATCAAATTGAGCCAATTAATTCTAGCAGTTTTTTTAACAATATATGTAAATACATGTATAAAGAAAATACAAAAGAAAAAACAAGTACTTTAATTACAAACAAAAATTATAATATAAATAAAATAAACTATTCAAAAACTAAAATATGTAAATTAACAACTAACTTTCGATTTAATAAAACATCAGAAATTAATAAATTATCCCAAATAATACTTGAAAAAAAAAAATCCAATAAAAAAATAAAAAAATTTATCAAAAAAAAAAACAAAAATATAAAATTTATAAAAATAAAAAAAATTTCAGACTATAAAAAAATAATAAAACAAATAATTAAATATTACCATAATATTAAAAATGAACAAGAATTTAAAAAATACAGAATTTTATGCACAATTAAAAAAGGGCCATTTGGAACAAAAAAAATTAATAAATATATTGAATATTATATAATTAAAAAAAAACCTTATAAAAAAATAAACAATTTCATTATATATGATGGAAAACCAATTATGATTACAAAAAATAATCCTATATTAAATTTATTTAATGGAGAAATAGGCATTATTAAAATAATTAATAATAATATTATAGTTTTTTTTAAAAACAAAAAAATACCTTTATACAACATAAATAATTATGAAACAACTTGGTGTACCACAATACATAAATCTCAAGGATCAGAATTTGAAAATATTTATATAATTTTACCAAATTTATTTAAAAAAAAAATAACTAAAAAATTAATATACACAGCAATAACTAGAGCAAAAAAAAAAATAACCATTTGCGGCAACAAAAAAATATTTATTAAAATTTGCAAAAATAAATTAAAAAGATATTGTGGTTTAATAAATTATTTTTAAAAATAAAAAATCAAAAATAAATTATTTTAAAATTAAATAATTAACTTAAATAAAATATATTTTAAAAAAATGAAATGAAAATAATTGCGGGAGTTGGATTTGAACCAACGACCTTCGGGTTATGAGCCCGACGAGCTACCATGCTGCTCCATCCCGCTATATAATAGTTACATTATATATTAAATATTTTTAAAAAACAACTCTTTTATTTAATATTTATTATATAATAAATATTAAAATTTAAATAATAAAATATTGCAAATTAATAAAATTACATGTATTCATAACACATTCTATAAATAAAATATTGTAAATTTAATATTATTAATAATATTAAATAAAATTAATTTTCAAAAGATAAAAAAAAAAATGAAAATAATAAATATTAAAAAAAAAATAGCAATAGTTGTATCGAGATTCAATCATTTTATTAATAAAAACTTATTATCTGGTGCTTTAGACATCTTAAAAAGAATTGGTAAAATAAAAAAAAAAAACATAAAAATAATAACAGTTCCAGGAGCTTTTGAAATACCATTAATAATTAAAAACTTAGCATGCAAAAAAAAATACAATGCAATAATTACTTTAGGTGCAATTATAAAAGGTGATACAAAACATTCTGAATATATTTCCCAACAAACTAGCTCAGGAATTGCTCAAATAAGCCTTGATTATAATATACCAATAAGTTATGGAATTTTAACTACAAATAACATTGCAGAAGCTATTGACCGTTCAGGAGGAAAGATGGGAAATAAAGGATCAGAAGCAGCATTATGTGCATTAGAAATGATAAAAATAATAAAAAAAATAAACCAAAAAAATTAAAAAATAAAAAATTTTATTTTTAAACATATGTATTATAATATCAATATTTTATTAATTATTAAATACTATAATTTAAATACAATATGAATGATAAAATATATATGTACAAAGCAATAAAATTAGCAAAAAAGGGAAAATTTACAACCAAACCTAATCCAAATGTTGGTTGCATTATAGTAAATAAAAAAGGAAAAATAGTAGGATCAGGTTGGCATGAAAAAAAAGGTTCACCACATGCAGAAAAAATAGCAATAAAGATGGCTAAAAAAAAAACAATTAACTCCACAATGTATATTACATTAGAACCATGTTCACACTATGGACAAACTTCTCCATGTTATAAAAAAATAATTTCCGCTAAAATTAATAAAGTAGTATGTTCTATGATTGATCCTAATCCTTTAGTTTCTGGAAAAGGATTAAAAAAATTAAAAAAAGCTGGTATAGAAGTAAAATTAGGTTTATTAAATAAAATATCTAAAAAAATAAACCAAGGTTTTATAAAACGAATGCAAACTGGATTACCTTTTATAACATTTAAAATGGGAACATCTATTGACGGTAGAGTATCCTTAAAAAACGGAGATAGTAAATGGATTACTTCTGAAAAATCTAGATCCAATGTTCAAAAATTAAGAGCAAAAAACGATGCAATATTAAGTACAAGTAATACAGTAATAAAAGATAATGCATTATTGAATATAAGAAAGAAAAACATACTAAAAAAAATAAATACTCAACCCATAAGAATTATTATAGACAGTAAAAATAAAATTCAACCAAACCAAAAAATAATAAAATTTAAAAGTAAAATATTTTTAATAAGATTTAAAAAAGATAAAAAAATATGGCCTGAGCATGTAAAACAATTAATTATTCCTAAAATAAATAATAAAATAAATTTAATACATTTATTTAAATTATTAGGGAATAAAAATATAAATAACTTGTTAATAGAATCTGGACCAAAATTATTTAGCACATTGTTAAAAGAAAAAATAATAGACAAATTAATTTTATACATTTCACCAAAAATTTTAGGTAATAATTCAAAACCATTAGCTATAATAAAAACAATAAATTTATCTAAAGCAATAAAATTAAAATTTGACAGCATTAAAAAAATAGGTGAAGATATACGTATAAAATTAGACACTAATTATTTCAATATAAAAAAATAACAAATCTATTATTTAAATTAATATGAAAAAAAATACATTATATAAAAATATAAAACAAAAAAAAAGAAAAAGAGCTAGAAAATATATTTTACAAGCTTTATATTCTTGGCAAATATCCAATGAAAATATTTTAAATATTAAAAAAAATTTTTTAAAACAAATAAAAAAAAAATTTGATATACAATATTTTAATGAAATAATTATAGGTATAACAACACACTATATAATAATAGATAATTATATAAAAAAATTTATAAATAGAGAATTTAATAATCTTGATCAAATTGAAAAAATAGTTTTACGTATTTCTTTTTATGAATTATTATATAGAAATGATATACCAAATAAAGTAATAATAAATGAAAGCATAGAATTAGTAAAAAAATTTGGTTCCAAAAATAGTCATAAATTTATAAATGGCGTTTTAGATGCAGCAATAATTAAAAAAAAAAGAATAACAAAAAAATTTAAAAATAATATAAATACATAAAATGAAAAAAAAATATTCACAAATACCAAAAGACGAAAAAGGATATTTAAAAAATAAAACAGACTGGAATATAAACATCGCACAAGAAATAGCTACTATAGAAAAAATAAATTTAAGTCAAGATCATTGGGAAATCATATATTTAATAAAAAAATTTTATAAAAAATATAATTTAGTTCCATCTAATAGAATGTTATTAAAAAAAACAAAAAAAAAATTTAAAAAAAAAAACAATAGTTTATATTTATTGTCTTTATTTCCAAAAGGTCCGGTAAAACAAGCTAGTAAAATTGCTGGTTTACCAAAACCTAATAAATGTTTTTAAAAAAATAAATTAATAATTAACAGTAATTAAAAAACTAAAAGAAACAATAATTATAATAGAATAATAAACATTCATTTTTTTTAAAAAAATAGAACTTTTTTTTTTACAAATTATATAAGAAATTACAAACCAAATAAATATTAATACATTCATAATAAAATTACATGTTGTATTTAAAAAACCATTAAGATACAACATAATAATAGAAATAAAAAATAAAAATATATGTAAACAAATATTTAATTGTGTTTTTAAAAAACCTTTTTCTATTAAAAAAATAGGAAATTTTATATTATTATAATCATTTTCATATAAAATAGAAATAGCATAAAAATGAGATATTTGCCAGCATGTTAAAATTAAAAATAATAAAACAACACATAAATCAAATTTATTTTTAACAGCACAATAACCAATAATAATAGGCATAGAACCTGAAAAAGATCCTATTATAGTGGAATAAATTGAATAACGTTTACATAAACTATACAAAACAACATAAATAAATAAACCTAAAAAAGACAAAAAAGCAGTTAAAATATTTACATAATTAATAAAAAAAAACTCACCTAAAAAAAAAAAAGCTATAGCATAAACTATAGCTTGTTTACGTAAAAAATTATTTTGAACTAAAATTCTATTTTTAGTTCTATACATTTTAGCATCAATTTTATAATCAATTACATTATTTAATAAACAACTAGAAGCTATAACAAAAAATAAACCTACAACAGAATACAATAAAACATAAAAATTTATATAATATTCAGATTTAAAAGCTAAAAAAAAACCACCAATCATTGTAATAATATTACCTATTATTAAACGAGGTTTTATTAATTCTAAATAACAAAAAATTTTTTTTATTTTACTCATATATATAAACCACAAACATATTATGCTTTAAATGATACATAATCCAGATTGTACCAACAAACAATATAGAAATTATAATTAAAACAAATACTAGTGCAAACATATGCCAATAATTTTTATTCATTATATTTAAATGAAGAAAATATTTTATCTGCGCAAAAACTTGTATAATTAATAAACATGACAAAACAATAATTGTCAAAACATTCGAAAATAAATTTAAAAAAACTATTAAAAAAGATATTATAGTCAAAAACAAAGAAATACAAAAACCAATACAATAACCATAAAAAAAATTATCAAAAAAAATACATTTATCAAAATCAAGAATAGAATTATTTTTTTTTATATTATTTTTCATCATAAAACCCCAAATAAATACACAAAAGTAAATATAAAAATCCATAATATATCTAAAAAATGCCAAAATAACCCAAGACACATCAACCTACCAAAAATTAATTTATTAATTCCAAAAAATAAAATTTGATAAACCATCACTAAAATCCATACTAAACCTACTATAACATGTATACCATGCATACCTATTAAAGCAAAAAAAGCAGATAAAAAACCACTTGTATAAGGTCCATAATTTTCTTGAATTAATGTGTAAAATTCATATAATTCTAAACCACAAAATACAATACCTAAAAAAAAAGTCAAAAATAAAAATAATAGAATATTTTTTTTTTTTTTAATTATAAAAACTAAAAAAATTCCATAAGTAAAAGAACTAATTAACAATATAATTGTTTCTAAGACAACTAAAGGTAATTTAAATATTTCTACCCCTGAAGGTCCTAATGCTACATTATTAACCATAACTGCATAAACAGCAAATAATGTAGCAAAAATAATACAATCACTCATTAAATAAAACCAAAATCCAAGTATTTTTTTATAATCAATAGAATATTCTTTTTTTTGATTTAACTGAATAGTGTTTTTAACAATAAAGTTATTTTTCATTGTAATATTTAACCTGTTTATTAATTTTTATGTGATTTTTTTCTATTTTTTTAATTATTTTTTTAGAAACAATATAATGTTTTACATCATAAGAACTAAATTTAACTAAATAAAGTATTATAAATATTATAGAAATTGTAAATAACCACCATATATGCCATATTGCTGAAAAGCCAAATAAGGAAGCAATAAAAGCTATAATTATACCAATACTTGTATTTTTAGGCATAATAATTTTTTCATAAAAAAATTTTTTATTTAAATTTAATTTTTTTTTATCTTCCCAAAATTGATCTCTACAAGATATATTTAAACTTTTTGAGAAGTTATAAAAAGGAGGTGGAGAAGGAATAGACCATTCTAATGTTCGTCCATTCCATGGATCGCCAGTAATATCAATATTTTGTTTACGTTCATAAATAGAAATAATAATTTGTATAATTTGTGATAAAATTCCAAAAAATATCAACAATGTACCGAATATCGTTACAGATAATAAAAAATGAAATTCTGTATCAATATTTTGACTTAAACGACGAGTCATACCCATAAAACCTAAAATATATAAAGGTAAAAAAGCTATAAAAAAACCAATAAACCAAAACCAAAATGATATTTTTCCCCACTTTTCATTTAAAATAAAACCAAAAAATTTAGGAAACCAATAATTAAAACCCGCAAAGCAACCAAAAACTACGCCGCCAATAATAACATTATGAAAATGCGCAACTAAAAATAAACTATTATGTAAAACAAAATCTATACTTGGTATAGACATTAGTACACCAGTCATTCCACCAAAAGTAAAAGTAATAAGAAAACCTATAGTCCATAACATAGAAGAATGCATATAAATACGCCCCATATACATTGTAAATAACCAATTAAAAATTTTTACACCTGTAGGAATAGCAATAATCATTGTCATAATCCCAAAAAAAGTATTTACATTAGATCCAGCACCCATTGTAAAAAAATGATGTAACCATACAATAAACGATAATATTGTAATTGCAACAGTTGCCCAAACTAATGAAAAATACCCAAATAAAGATTTTTTTGAAAAAGTAGCAACAATTTCAGAAAATATTCCAAAAGCAGGTAAAATTAAAATGTAAACTTCTGGATGACCCCAAATCCAAATTAAATTTACATACATCATAATATTACCACCAAAATCATTTGTGAAGAAATGAAAATTCAAATAACGATCTAAAGTTAATAAAAATAAAGTCACAGCCAATACTGGAAAAGAAACTAATATTAAAATATTTGAACATAATGTAGTCCAAGTAAAAACAGGCATGCGAAACATATACATGCCTTTTGCTCTCATACATAATATTGTTACTAAAAAATTTACAGAAGTTAAAATAGTACCTAAACCAGAAATTTGCAAACTCCAAATCCAATAATCAACACCCACTCCAGGACTATATTGAATACTAGATAAAGGAGGGTAAGCTAACCAACCAGTTTGCGCAAATTCCCCAATACCTAAAGATAAATTAATTAAAATCGCTCCACTGCATGTTAACCAAAAACTAATACTATTTAAATATGGAAAAGCCATATCTCTAGCACCAATTTGTAAAGGCACAATAAAATTCATAAAACCAATAACTAAAGGCATAGCTACAAAAAAAATCATTATTACACCATGCGCTGTAAATATTTGATTATAATGATGTTCTGGTAAAAAACCTGCACTATTATATTCAGTAGAAGCAAGAAATTGCTGTAATCGCATCATAATTGCATCAGCAAATCCACGAAATAACATAACAAAAGCTAAAATAAAATACATAATAGCAATTTTTTTATGATCTACAGATGTAATCCATTTGTTCCATATATATCCCCACTTTTTAAAATATGTTAATAATAAAGCAATTGTAAAAACACCTATTATAATAAAAATGCAAGTAGTCATTATAATAGGATCATGAAATGGAATAACACTTAATTTTAAATTGCCAAACATTTATATATCCTTAATTAAATACATATAAAATAATTTAATAAAAATATTAATATAAATAATTCTTAATTATGAAAACGATTCACAATTATATCTAATAAATGAGAATTAACATGATTAAAATAGCGCATTTTATAATCCTCAGGAGAACTAGAAATTTTATCAAATTTACTCAAAATATTTATATTTATAGTTTTATTTTTAATGTTATGAAGCCAATTTTGAAAAGACATATTATCAGGAGTAACAAGTACATTAAACTTCATATTAGAAAAACCAACACCACTATAATTTGCAGAAAAACCTTTATATAAACCAGGTTCGTTAGCTATTAAATTTAATTTATTAATCATACCAGCCATAGCATATATTTGACTTCCTAAAGAAGGAATAAAAAATGAATTCATTAAAGAATTAGAAGTAACTCTAAAAATTATTGGAGTATTATTAGGAAATATTAATTGATTAATAGTAGCAATATGTTGATCTGGGTAAATAAATAACCATTTTTTATTTAAAGAAATGACATCAATTTTAATAGGTGAAATTTTGGAAATAATTGCATTACTAGGATCTAATTTATGCGTAGATTTCCAAGCAATATTCGATAAAAATAAAATTATAATAATTGGAACAAACCAAACAATAAATTCTATTTTAAATGAATGATTCCAGTCAGGTTGATAAATTTTATTATTATTCTTTACATTATATTTATATGCAAAGAAAATAGTCATCAATATCACTGGCAATACAATAATTAACATTGTATAAAAAGATAAAAATATAATTTTCTGTTGTTGAACAGCAATTTCACCTTTAGGATAAAATAATGATGCATGACCACATTTGATAAAAATAAATGAAATTAAAACAAAAATAAAAAAAAAATTAATTTTACTTTTCATAAATATTATTATACCTTAAAATATTATATTAAAATTTATAATTATTTTAAATTTAATATAATTTAAAAAAGTAAAATATTTTAAAATAAATAATATAATTATTTTAAATAATATTAAACATATTTAAAATATTTCTTGCTATTCATAATATATAAAATAGAATATAATTTAAATAAATATAAAAAATTTAAAATTTATTAAAATATTATAAATTAAATATTACTAAAAATTTATTTTTTAAAAAATATTATAAAAATATTTAGTAATTATTTGATTAATAGATAATAAAACTGTTATTATTTAAAAATCAAAAAATATAACTTTTAATATTAATTTTTTAAATTACAATATAATATATAATAATATTAAATTAAAATAAACACTTTAATAAGGCTAAATAAATGTCATTTAAAAACAACTCAAGCGAAACAAAAAACAATTTTAATCAAACTTTAATACCTATGGTAGTAGAAACTAACGCAAGAGGGGAAAGGGCTTATGATATATATTCTAGATTATTAAAAGAAAGAATTATTTTCTTAACAGGGGCTATTAATGATGATACAGCTAATATCATTGTAGCACAATTGTTATTTTTAGAATCAGAAAATACAGAAAAAGATATTTTTTTATACATAAATTCACCAGGTGGAATAATTAGTGCAGGAATGTCTATTTACGATACTATACAATTTATAAAACCAAATGTTAGTACAATTTGTATAGGACAAGCATGTTCCATGGGTGCATTTTTATTATCTTCAGGTACAAAAGGAAAAAGATTCTCTTTGCCAAATTCAAGAATTATGCTACATCAACCTATTGGTGGATTTCAAGGACAAGCGTCAGATATCGAAATTCATACCAATGAAATAATAAAAATGAAGAAAAAAATAAACGAAATTTTATCATTAAACACTGGTCAACCAATTAATCAGATTATAAAAGATACTGAAAGAGATTATTTTCTTTCAGCTCAAGAATCAATTATATATGGTTTAATTGATGAAATTTTAATTCAAAGATTATAAATAAATTTAATGAAAATAATCCACTAACTAATAAAATTATATTTTCATATAATCTGAAAGGTTTAAATAATGGTAGAGAATCGAACAGATGATTCTGGAGTTTTATTATACTGCTCATTTTGTGGAAAAAATCAAAAAGAAGTACGTAAGCTTATTGCCGGACCAACGGTTTATATTTGCGATGAATGCGTTGAATTATGCGCAAATATAATGCATGATGAAATAAAAGATATTTCAGCACCGGATAACAATATTCCTTTACCTACTCCACATGAAATTAAAAAACATCTTGATGATTATATAATAGGACAAGATAAATCCAAAAAAGTGTTATCTGTAGCAGTGTATAATCATTATAAGCGTTTACGTTATGCAAATGCTCCAAACAATATAGAATTAGGAAAAAGCAATATCTTACTAATCGGACCAACTGGAAGTGGAAAAACATTATTAGCAGAAACATTGGCTAAAATACTTAACGTTCCATTTACTATAGCTGATGCAACAACATTAACCGAAGCAGGTTATGTTGGAGAAGATGTTGAAAATATACTACAAAAGTTATTACAAAAATGTAACTATGATATTAAAAGAGCGCAACAAGGTATAGTATACATAGATGAAATTGATAAAATATCTAAAAAATCAGATAATCCTTCAATCACTAGAGATGTATCAGGAGAAGGTGTACAACAAGCATTATTAAAATTAATTGAAGGAACTATCGCATCAGTTCCACCTCAAGGGGGAAGGAAACACCCACAACAAGAATTTCTTCAAATTAATACTTCAAAAATATTATTTATATGTGGTGGTGCATTTTCTGGATTAGATAAAATAATCTCGCAAAGATCTAAAAAAGGTTCAAGTATAGGATTTAAAGCAACAGTAAATTTTGAAAGTAATAAAATTAATTCTGATAAATTATTACAAAAAATCAAACCAAAAGATTTAATAAAATTTGGATTAATACCTGAATTTATTGGAAGATTACCGGTAATAACTACTTTACACGAATTAAATGAAGATGCATTAATTGAAATATTATGTAAACCTAAAAACGCTTTAATAAAACAGTATTTAGAATTATTTAACTTAGAAGGTGTAAGACTAAAATTCAAAAAAAAAGCAATTTATGCAATTGCGCGCAAAGCAGTAATACGAAAAACAGGAGCGAGAGGATTAAGATCTATTTTAGAAAAAACGTTATTAAATATAATGTATGATTTACCTTCAATGAAGAATGTTAAAAAAGTGATTATAAATAAATTAGTTATTAATAATAAAGCTAAACCAATTATATTATATAACACTAATAATCCTGAAGATTATTTATTCGAACAATGATTAAAATTAATATATTCAATTTAAATATTTATTTTAATAAATAAAACAGTTTTAAAAAAAATAAAGATTATATTACAATTAAAAAAAAAAAATGTAGTATAATTAAAAATTTAAATTTAAAAGTAAATAAATCAAAAAATAACCTAATATTTAAACTTAGGCCATAAAAAATTAAACGCAGATAATTAAAATATTTATTTTTGAAAATATATTTATTAATAATGCAAATTATTTATAAGTAAAAAATAAATATTTGGTTATTTGCGCCAAATTTTAAAAAATAAAATATAAAACAACCAGATGAAAAAACGCAGATAATTAAAATATTTATTTTTGAAAATATATTTATTAATAATGCAAATTATTTATAAGTAAAAAATAAATATTTGGTTATTTGCGCCAAATTTTAAAAAATAAAATATAAAACAACCAGATGAAAAAACGCAGATAATTAAAATATTTATTTTTGAAAATATATTTATTAATAATGCAAATTATTTATAAGTAAAAAATAAATATTTGGTTATTTGCGCCAAATTTTAAAAAATAAAATATAAAACAACCAGATGAAAAAATTATTTAAGAACAATATTTGAAAATAAAATATATATTAAAATTTTAAATAAATTCAATTTAATTAATTCATAAATTAATGTTTAATATATATAAAAATAAAATTAATGTTAAATTAATTTCATATAAATATTCGAAATTATATAAATTTTAGGAAATATTTGTGCAATTATTTAAAAAATTAAGTTGGTATTTTAAAATTGAATGGAAACGATATTTAGGAGCAATTATTATATTAATAATAATTTCCATATTGCAATTAATACCTCCAAAATTATTAGGTATGTTAGTAGATTTAATTGTAAAAGATGAAATTTGCACAAAAACAGCGTTGTATTGGATTGGTATAATTTCTGTTACAGCAATAATAATATATATATTAAGATATATATGGCGTATTTTATTATTTGGCGCAGCATATAATTTAGCTATAAAATTACGATCTAAGATATATTTTTACTTAAATCAACAAAATAAAGAATTCTATTTAAAAAATAGAACCGGTGATATCATGGCAAAAGCAACGAATGATGTAGATAAAATTGTTTTTGCAGCTGGTGAAGGTGTATTAACTCTAGTTGACTCTATAGTTATGGGTGGGTCAGTTTTAATTATGATGAGTACCCAAATAAGTTTAAAATTAACTTTATTATCTCTCTTACCTTTACCTATTATGGCTGTAATAATTATTAAATACGGAAAAGAACTACATTATTATTTTCACAAATCACAAGAAGCATTTTCAAAATTAAATAACCAAACACAAGAAAGTTTAACTAGTATACGCATGATTAGAGCATTTGGTTTAGAAAAACACTTATTTAAAAAATTTACTAAAATTGCTAAAAAAACTGAAAAAAAAAACATAGATGTTGCTAAAATAGATGCAAAATTTGACCCAACAATACATTTTGCGATTTCTTTTTCTAACTTAATAGCTATAATAGCAGGTGGAAATTTAATTTGGACAGAAGAAATAACCATAGGACAACTAACTAGTTTTATAATGTATTTAGGTTTAACAGTTTGGCCAATCTTAGCTTTAGCTTGGATGTTTAATATAATGGAAAGAGGTGATGCAGCTTGGGAAAGAATACAATGTATATTTAATATAAAACATAAAATACCCAAAAAAACAAAAAACCCAATACAAAAAAAAGGAATATTAAATATAAAAATAAATAATTTCACATATAAAAACAGAACAATTTTAAAAAATATAAATATAAAAATAAAACCCGGGCAAATAATAGGAATATGCGGACCTACAGGTTCAGGAAAAAGTACAATATTAGATTTAATTCAAAATAATTTTTCATCTTATTCTGGTCAAATTACATTTAATAACATACCTATATCTCAAATTAATCCATATATATGGAGAAAACGTTTGACTGTAGTAAACCAAAAAACTTTTTTATTTTCAGACAGTATATTAAATAATATATGCTTAGGAAAAAAAAACACTTCTTTAAAAGAAATTGAAAATGTAGCCTCTTTAGTACATATACATCATGAAATAATAAAATTCCCACAAGGTTATAATACAAAAATAGGAGAAAAAGGAATTAGTTTATCTGGTGGGCAAAAACAAAGAATCGCAATAGCAAGGGCATTATTATTAAATACAGAAATTTTAATTTTAGATGATGCATTATCTGCAGTAGATATTGAGACAGAATATAAAATTTTAAAAAATTTAAATACATTACAATATAAAAAACAAACGAAAATAATAATTTCCAATCATTTACCAATATTAGCAAAATCAGATGAAATATTAGTCATTAATAAAGGTACTATAGATTCTCGCGGTGGACATATACAATTATTAAAAAATAACACATGGTATAAAAATATGTATAATTATCAAATACTTAAATAAAAAAAAATATTTTTAAGTATAATAGGATATACAATATGGATAATTTAAAAAAATTTTGGCCTATATTAAAAAGATTATTAATATATGGCATGAAATGGAAAAAAACAATTACTATTGCATTTATAATGCTATTAAGTGCTTCTATTGCAGAAGTCATAGCTCCAATATTAATTAGTCTTTTTATTACAAATTTTATTATTAAAAAAGAATTTAATGTAATTTTTATAATTTCAATAGTCATTACGTTTATTTTATTACAAATATTTTCTGCAACCTTGCATTACTTTCAAACTATTTTTTTTAATAAAACAGCTATATCCATAATAAAAACCCTACGCGTAGATGTTATGAAAGCAACACTAAAACAACCAATAAAGAATTTTGATACACAACCTATTGGACAAATTATATCAAGAATAACTAATGATACAGAAATAATTAAAGATTTATACGATACAGTAATAGCAACTTTCTGTAAAAGTACAGCGTTAATAATTATAGTATTAATTGCAATGTTTTCTTTAGAATGGAAAATGGCAATAATAGCAAGTATAATTTTTCCTTTAGTATTATTAATAATGATAATATATCAACATTACAGTACACCTATTTTAAGAAATATTCGTTCTTACATAGCCAATATAAACAATAAATTAAATGAAATGATAACTGGAATACATATAATTCAGCAATTTAATCAAGAAAAAAAATTTGGAGATTATATAAAAAAAACTTGTAAACAACATTATTTGGAAAGAATGAAAATTTTAAAATTAGATGGAATTTTATTAAGACCTTTATTAAGTTTATTATCTACAATATTATTATGCGGAATTATAATAATTTTTATATTTTTTTCAGATAAAACAATAGAAGTTGGTATTTTATATGCTTTTATTAGTTATTTAAATAGATTACATGAACCATTAATTGCTTTAACCACTCAACAAGCTTTACTACAACAAGCTTTAGTTGCTAGCGAAAGGATTTTTGAATTAATTGATTCTCCAAAACAAAAATACGGAAATGATAATAAATTATTACAAACTGGTAAAATAACCATTAAAAATTTAACATTTAGTTATACAAATAATAAAAATAAAATAATCGACAAAATAAATATCACAATACCATCTAAGCAATTTACTGCTTTTATCGGACCCACCGGTAGTGGAAAAAGTACTTTAGCAAATTTATTAATAGGATATTATGAAATAAAAAAAGGTAATATTTTTATTGATAAAAGACCGTTATCTTCTTTAAGTAATAATGTTTTAAGAAAGGGAATTGCTATAGTAAATCAAGAACCTACAATACTAGCAGAAAGTTTTTTAAAAAATATTACATTAGGAAGAAAAATTTCAGAAAAAAAAATTTGGAAAATACTAAAAATAGTGAATTTAAAAAAATTTGTTCAATCACAACCAAAAGGCTTACATTCAAAATTAGTAGAAAAAGGAAATAATTTATCATCAGGTCAAAAACAACTACTCGCTATTGCTAGAATATTAGTTACAAAACCAAAAATTTTAATTTTAGACGAAGCAACAGCAAATATAGACCATGAAACAGAAAAAATAATACAAAAATCTTTATTACTAATAAAAAAACATACCACTCTTATTGTTATAACACATCGTTTATCTGCAATTACTCAAGCAGATTTAATAGTTGTTTTAGATAAAGGTAAAATAGTAGAATCAGGAACACATAAAAAATTAATAAATATAAAAAAAAAATACTGGAAAATGCAAAAAAAACAAATAAAAATTTAACAATTCAATTAAATGACTCTGCTAGCATGATTAATATAACTATTAATTTTGATTCGAATGCTTCCTCCCGGACCTGCTCGTTTGTTCAAAAAAATAATATATTAAAGCCAACAGAGCAATTTAATTATAATATTTAAAATTTTAAAAAGCAAACTATTTTTAAAATATTGAAAAATAAATATTTATATTTGTAAGAAATATGATAAAATTTTTAAATAAATCCTGATATTTAAGAAAAAAATGACATATGAAATATTAGCAAGAAAATGGAGACCTAAACAATTTCGAGATGTCATAGGTCAAAAATATGTTTTAAAAGCATTATCCAACTCCATATCTTTAGGTAGAATTCATCAAACATGGTTATTTACAGGTATGAGGGGAACTGGAAAAACAACTATAGCTCGCATTTTAGCTAAAAATCTATGTTGTGAAAAAGGAGTTAATGCTAAATCATGTGATATTTGTTCGACATGTGTAGAAATAGATAAAGGTAATTTTATTGATTTAATTGAAGTAGATGCAGCTTCACGCACTAAAGTTGAAGAAATAAAAGAACTACTAGACAACATACAATATAAACCCATTAAATCTAGATTTAGAATATATTTAATTGATGAAATACATATGTTATCACGTTATAGTTTTAATGCTTTATTAAAAACTCTGGAAGAACCACCAAAACATGTTAAATTTATCTTAGCAACTACAGAAATAGAAAAAATACCTGAAACTATAATTTCCAGATGTATGATATTTCATCTTAAAAAAATAAAAGAATCGCATATTAAAAAAAAAATAATAGAAATATTAAATTTTGAAAAAATACTAATAGATAAAGATGCATTAAATATAATTGCTGAAACTTCACAAGGAAGTATGCGTGACGCATTAAATTTATTAGAACTTGCTATAACTATTAATAACAAAAAAATAAAAAAAAAACACGTTATAAATATTTTAGGGAAATTACATGAAGAAGAATCTTTAAAATTATTAATAGCATTATTAAAAAATAATAAAAAAAAAATAATAATAATATTAAACAATATATCAATTTCAAACACAGAATGGAAAAATATATTCATTGAAACATTAAGATTATTACATCACATAGCTATGATTAAGTCATTTAAAAATTTATGGAATACTGAATACAAAAAAAAAAACAATAACAAAATTAAAAAAATAGCTCACAAAATACCAAGTAAGATAATTTATAAATGTTATAAAATTTTAACTTTAGGATTTAAAGAATTAAATTTTGCTCCCTCTCAAAGAATAGGAGTAGAAATAACCTTATTGAAAATTTTATATTATTTACATAAAAAAAAAAATTTTTCTTTGTATGATTCAAAAAAAACAAAACAATACTTAAAAAAAAAAAATGTAAAAATTTCACAAAAAACGCAATTAGTAAAACAAAAATTAAAACTATAATTTTAATAATTTCCAGAAAAAATTTAATTAATATAAAAAAAAAAATATTAAGTAAAAGAAAAACTAAAAGAACCAATAAAATTTCATAATTTAAAAGGGTTTATATGTTTAACAAAAGCAATTTCGGGAACTTGATGAAACAAGCTCAAAACATGCAAGAAAAAATGGAAAAAATACAAAAAGACATATCTATAATGGAAGTTACAGGTGAATCGGGAGCGGGTTTAGTTAAAATTACCATTAATGGTTCACATAACTGTACAAAAGTTAAAATAGATAAAAGCTTATTTAATGAAGATAAAGAAATGTTAGAAGATTTAGCTGCTGCTGCTTTTAATGATGCTGCAAGAAGAATTGCAGAAGAGCAAAAAAAAAAAATGTCTGAAATATCTTCAAAATCTCCTTTGCCAGCAGGATTTAACTTACCTTTTTAAAATATATTATATAATAATTATTTTTAAATATATTATATAATAATTATTTTTAAATATATTATATAATAATTATTTTTAAATATATTATATAATAATTATTTTTAAATATATTATATAATAATTATTTTTAAATATATAATATAAAAATAAGATTTTTAAAATAAAAAAATTAATTTTTATTTAAAACATTTTAGGTGCATATTTCTAATGAATAAAATAATAGAAAAAAATATAAAAAAAGAACACACGTTTCAGTCAGAAATAAAACAATTATTAAATTTAATGATTCATTCATTATATTCTAATAAAGAAATTTTTATTAGAGAATTAATTTCTAACGCTTCTGATGCAATAGATAAATTAAAATTTAAATCACTTACTCAACCAAAAAAATATTCTGAACCAAAAGAAATACATATACGTATTAAAATAAACAAAGAAAAAAAAACTTTAAGTATATATGATACAGGGATTGGAATGTCTTATAAAGACACAAAAAAAAATTTAGGGACAATTGCACAATCAGGTACAAAAAAATTTTTATCATCTATTAAAGAAACAGAAAAAAAAAATAATAATTTAATAGGACAATTTGGAGTTGGTTTTTATTCTTCATTTATAGTTTCTAAAAAAGTAAAAGTAATTACAAAAAAAGCAAACAAAAAAAAAAATAAAGCAACACAATGGGAATCTGATGGTAAAGGAACATATCATATTTCAAAAATTAAAAAAAAAATATTAGGAACAAAAATAACATTAACTATAAAACCAGAAGAAGAAAAATTTCTAGATATATGGACAGTACGAAATATAATAAATAAATATTCTGATCATATAACAGTACCAATAGAAATTTATAATTATGATGAAAAAAAAAAAACATTTTCATGGGAAAAAGTTAATAAAGCACAAGCATTATGGACATTAAATAAAAACACAATTACTAAAGAAAACTATCAGGAATTTTATAAATATATTAGTCAGGATACATCCAATCCGTTAATTTGGTTTCATAATAAAGTCGAAGGTATACCTGAATATATAAGTTTATTATATATTCCAAAAAAAAATAAAAACAATATTTGGAATAAAAATAATAAAAGTGGATTAAAATTATATATTAAACGTATTTATATAATGGATGATAATAAACAATTTCTTCCAAATTATTTAAGATTTGTAAAAGGACTCATAGACTCACAAGATTTACCATTAAACGTTTCTAGAGAAATATTACAAAATAATACTATAACTAAAAAAATAAAAATTGCAATAACAAAAAAAATATTAAATATGTTACAAAAAATAGCAAAATCAAAACCAAAAAAATATAATAAATTTTGGAAAGAATTTGGTTTAATATTTAAAGAAGGGCCAGCAGAAGATATAACAAATAAAAATATAATTTATAAATTATTACGTTTTACATCTATAAATAATAAATCAGAACAACAAACATTATCTTTAAAAGAATATATTCGAAACATGCAAAAAAAACAAAAAAAAATATTTTTTATAACAACTGATAATTACAATGCTGGAAAAAATAATCCAAAATTAGAAATATTTAAAGAAAATAATATAGACGTTTTAATACTATATGATAGAATTGATGAATGGATGATGAATTACTTAATAGAATTTAAAGGATATATGTTTCAATCAGTAAGTAAAATAGACGATTCTATAACAGAATTATTTGAAAATAAAACAGATGAAATAGAAAAAATAACAGAAGAAGACAAAAACTTAATAAATACAATTAAACAAATACTAGGAAATCGTGTTAAAGACGTTAGAATTACAAATAGATTAAAACAAACTCCTGCAGTAGTAATATCTGATAAACAAGATATGAGTACACAAATGTCTAAGTTATTTATCGCTGCTGGGCAAAAAATTTTACCATTAAAGTACATATTTGAAATAAATATTAAACATAACATTATAAAATACATACAAAAAATAAAAAACAAAAAACAAATAACTGATTGGATAGAATTATTATTTGACCAAGCTTTATTATCAGAAAGAGGTAATTTAGACGACCCAAATAAATTTATTAAAAACATGAACAATATACTAATAAATAATTATATTGAACAATAAAAAAATTAAAAAAAGTAAATTGAATAAAATTATGAAAAATATTATAATATTTTAAAATATAATTAAATTGAATAATTTTATTTTAAAAATTTAATTTTTAAATTTGCGCTCTATAGGATTTGAACCTATGACCTACGGCTTAGAAGGCCGTTGCTCTATCCAACTGAGCTAAGAGCGCATAATTTCTAAAATATTATATTTATTATATACCAAAAATAACACAAAAAACAAGTTCCTTTTTAAAAAATAACAATATTTAACAATGAGTGGAAAAAATGCAAACAATCATACTTAATGGAAAAAAAATTGCATCAAAAATAAAAAAAACCATAAAAAAAAAAATAAAAATAAGAAAAAAAAAAAAACAAAGAATACCTGGATTAGCTGTAATAATGATTGGTGAAAATATTTCATCAAAAATATATGTAAACAAAAAAAGAAAATCCTGTAAAAAATTGGGATTTATTTCAAAATTATGGAAATTTAAAAAAACAACCCACGAACATAAAATCTTAAAATTAATACATAAATTAAACTATGATCGCTCAATAGATGGAATATTAGTACAATTACCTTTACCAAAAAATTTAAACATTATAAAAATCATGCATAGTATATCTCCAAATAAAGACGTAGATGGATTTCATCCCTATAATATAGGAAGTTTATGTCAAAAAAAACCAAAATTAAGATCATGCACCCCTAAAGGAATTATAACTTTATTAAAAAACTATAATATCAAAATGAAAGGTATGCACGCAGTTATAATTGGAGCTTCAAATATAGTCGGCAGACCTATGAGCTTGGAATTATTATTAGAAGGATGTACAACAACGGTAACACACAGATTCACAAAAAACATAAAACAACACATTCAATCAGCTGATTTAATAATAGTAGCTATTGGTGTACCTAATTTTATTGATGATAAATTTATAAAACCTGGTGCTATAATAATAGATGTAGGAATAAACAAATTAAAAAATGGAAAAATAGTAGGAGATGTTAAATTTGAATCTGTGTATAAAAAAGCTTCATATATAACTCCTGTTCCTGGAGGGGTAGGACCTATGACTGTAGCTACATTATTACAAAATACCTTAGAAACATGCGAAAAATATAATGATTATTAAAATATTCACAATTTACATTATTTCATATTTAGGTATTATCAACATACCATTTAGATGAATCAAAACTATCTTGAATATTTACACCCATTTTTATTAATTTATCCCTTAAAAAATCAGATTCTAACCAATTTTTTTTTTTACGAGCAATATTTCTTTTATTAATTAAATAGTTAATTTTTTTATAATATAAATCAGATTTTTTTATATTATAATTTAAGAAATCATGAGGATGTTCAAAAAATAAACCTAACAAATTACCTAAATATTTTAAAGTAGTAATTAAAACATATTTTTGTTCTGTATATTTTTTTTTTAAAATATTAATTTTTTTTGATAAATTAGTTAAAATTTTTAAAACTTTTGGAGTATTAAAATCGTCATTCATACAGTTTATAAATTTTTCTAAATAAACAGATGAAATACATTTTTTTTTAATATTTATATTTCTTTTTATATTTAAAACTTTATACAATTTTTTTAATAAAAAAAAAGATTTTTTAATATTTTCTTTATTATAAAAAATTGGTTTTCTATAATGCGTCAACAGAAAAAAATATCTTAATGTTTCTCCATGATATTTTTTAAATACTTTTTTTAAATAAATAGTATTTTTAAGAGATTTGGACATCTTTTTATTTTTTAATATTAACATACCAGAATGCATCCAGTATTTAATAATATATTTTTTATTATATGCCATAGATTGTGATAATTCATTTTCATGATGAGGAAAAATTAAATCTACTCCTCCTCCATGAATATCAATATGATTTTTAAAAAAAAAATTATTTAAAGCTGTACATTCTATATGCCAACCAGGTCTTCCAAATCCCCATGGAGATAACCAACCAGGTTCATTTAATTTAGATTGTTTCCATAATACAAAATCAAAAAAATTATTTTTATTTGTATTAAATATAAATGACTTTTTAAAAGTATCTAAATATTGATTTGATAAAATCCCATAATTTACATCTTTTTTTATAGAAAATAAAATATCAAAATTAGAATAGGATATATAAGCATATTTTTTTTTTAATAAAACTTCTATAATTTCTATAATTTTATCAATATAATTAGTTACTCTAGGTTCTGAATTGGGTGGTAAGATATTTAAAAAATTAAAATCTAAATGCATTTGTTTAATTATTTTTTTAGTAAAATCTTGTATTTTGAGATCTTTTTCAAATGCTTTTAAAATTATTTTATCATCTATATCAGTAATATTTCTTATATAATTAACATTATAACCTAAATAACGAAAATACCGAATAATCATATCAAAAACTACAAAAGTCCTACCATGTCCAATATGACATGCATCATAAACAGTAACACCACACACATAAATATTAATTTTATTAGTTTGAATAGGTGAAAAATATTCTTTTTTTTTGTTCTTGGTATTAAATAACTTTAACATATAATATTTTTAAAATGTTATATAAAAAATTTTAATAAATCAATTAATACAATTCTGACGAAAAATACGAGCACGGAGATATAAAACGTACTCGTACACATTTATTATAATGTAAAATATCTAAGAATTTTATTACAAGCTAATTACATTAGCGGCAGAAGGGCCTTTTGCTCCTTCTGTAATTTCAAACTCCACACTTTGCCCTTCAGCCAAAGTTTTAAATCCATTGCTTTGTATAGCAGAAAAATGTACAAACACATCTTTACTTCCATCTTCTGGAGTAATAAATCCAAAACCTTTAGATTCATTAAACCATTTCACATTCCCTTTAATCTTGGACATCTATAATACCTTTGATAAAAAATATAAAAAAATTTTTATATAAAATATCAATTAAAAATATTTAAAACCTATCTGCAAATATTCAAAATAAAAAATATCATTAAATCTATAATGACATGTATAATAAGTGATAATTTATTCTTAATTTCATTTAATTAAAATTCAAACCTGGTAATTTCCTACTCTCACACAAGGAGGCCTTGTACTACCATCGGCGTTGTAATGTTTCACTTCTGAGTTCGAGATGGGATCAGGTGGTACCAATACGCTATTTTCACCAGGTTATTAAAAAAAATTTAATTTTATAAAAAATTTAAATAAAACAACTGTGGTGTTGCAAAGTTAAGTCTCTTGGGTCATTAGTACTGGTTAGCTTAACACATCACTATGCTTACACACCCAGCCTATCAACGTTGTAGTCTCCAACGTCCCTTCAGTAAATTCTATAATAGAATTTCAGGGAAGAATAATCTTAGGGCAAGTTTCGTGCTTATATGCTTTCAGCACTTATCTTTTCCGCATTTAGCTACCGGGCAATACCATTGGCATGATAACCCGAACACCAGTGATGCGTCCACTTCGGTCCTCTCGTACTAGAAATAGCCCCCCTCAATCTTCCTACGCCCACGACAGATAGGGACCGAACTGTCTCACGACGTTCTAAACCCAGCTCGCGTACCACTTTAAATGGCGAACAGCCATACCCTTGGGACCTGCTTCAGCCCCAGGATGTGATGAGCCGACATCGAGGTGCCAAACACCGCCGTCGATATGAACTCTTGGGCGGTATCAGCCTGTTATCCCCGGAGTACCTTTTATCTGTTGAGCGATGGCCCTTCCATTCAGAACCACCGGATCACTAAGACCTGCTTTCGCATCTGCTCGCTTCATCAAGCTCGCAGTTAAACTGGCTTTTACCTTTGCACTAACCTTACGATTTCCAACCGTAATTAGCCAATCTTTGTACTCCTCCGTTACTCTTTGGGAGGAGACCGCCCCAGTCAAACTACCCACCAGACACTGTCCCTATACCGGATCACGGTATGAGGTTAGAATATCAAAAAACAAAGGGTGGTATTTCAACATTGACTCCACCATAACTAGCGCTATGGTTTCTTAATCTCCCACCTATCCTACACATTATATTTCAAAATTCAGTGTCAAGATATAGTAAAGGTTCACGGGGTCTTTCCGTCTTGCCGCGGGTACACTGCATCTTCACAGCGATTTCAATTTCACTGAGTCCCAGGTGGAGACAGCCTAGCCATCATTACGCCATTCGTGCAGGTCGGAACTTACCCGACAAGGAATTTCGCTACCTTAGGACCGTTATAGTTACGGCCGCCGTTTACCGGGGCTTCAGTCAAAAGCTTCAAGTTTCCTTTAACCTCTTTCATTAACCTTCCGGCACCGGGCAGGCGTCACACCGTATACTTCCATTTTCATGTTTGCACAGTGCTATGTTTTTAATAAACAGTTGCAGCCAGCTGGTATCTTCGACTGATTTTAGCTTAAAGAGTAAATCCTTCACTAATATATCAGTGTGCCTTCTCCCGAAGTTACGGCACCATTTTGCCTAGTTCCTTCACCTGGGTTCTCTCAAACGCCTTAGTATTCTCTACTTAACTACCTGTGTCGGTTTTTGGTACGATTTAATATTATATATACTTAGAGACTTTTCTTGGAAGCGTGGTATTAATTACTTCACTAAATAAATAGCTCGTATTCGCATCTCAACTAAGATAAGTGGATTTACCTTCTTATCATATCTACATGCTTAAACCAGGACAACCGTCGCCTGGATAATCTAACCTTCTCCGTCCTCCCATCGTAATAATATTAAGTACAAGAATATTAACTTGTTATCCATCGACTACGCCTTTCGACCTCGCCTTAGGTGTCGACTAACCCTGCCCCGATTAACGTTGGACAGGAAACCTTAGTTTTTCGGCGAACAGGTTTTTAACCTGTTTTATCGTTACTCATGTCAGCATTCGCACTTCTGATACCTCCAATATACTTTACAGTATATCTTCTACGGCTTACAGAACGCTCCCCTACCCAATAAAGTTGAAAATTTATTGCCGCAGCTTCGGTATATAATTTAGCCCCGTTAAATCTTCCGCGCAAAAAAACTCGACCAGTGAGCTATTACGCTTTCTTTAAATGATGGCTGCTTCTAAGCCAACATCCTGGCTGTTTATGCCTTTTCACATCGTTTCCCACTTAATTATAATTTTGGGACCTTAGCTGGCGGTCTGGGTTGTTTCCCTTTCCACAACGAACGTTAGCACCCGCTGTGTGTCTCCCATGATAACATTCTACGGTATTCGGAGTTTGCATCGGATTGGTAGGCCGGGATGGCCCCCTAGTCGAAACAGTGCTCTACCCCCGTAGATGAATTCATGAGGCGCTACCTAAATAGCTTTCGGGGAGAACCAGCTATATCCCGGTTTGATTGGCCTTTCACCCCTAGCCACAAGTCATCCGCTAATTTTTCAACATTAGTCGGTTCGGTCCTCCAGTTAGCATTACCCAACCTTCAACCTGCTCATAGCTAGATCACCGGGTTTCGGGTCTGTATCTTGAAACTTAACGCCTGTTTCAGACTCGGTTTCCCTACGGCTTCCTTATAAAAAAGTTAACCTTGCTACAAAATACAAGTCGCTGACCCATTATACAAAAGGTACGCAGTCACTTTAAAAATGTAAAAGCTCCTACTGCTTGTACGTATATGGTTTCAGGATCTATTTCACTCCCCTCACCGGGGTTCTTTTCACCTTTCCCTTACGGTACTAGTTCACTATCGGTCAGTCAGGAGTATTTAGCCTTAGAGGATGGTCCCCCTATATTCAAACAAGATTTCTCGTGTCTCGCTTTACTTTATACTTTGAGTAATTAAAATTATTTTTTTCGTGTACGAGGCTATCACTCTGTTTCGCTGATCTTTCCAAATCATTCTACTAAAAATAATTTAAAATTATACTCTAGGCTGTTCCCTCTTCGCTCGCCACTACTAAGGGAATCTCAATTGATTTATTTTCCTCAAGGTACTTAGATGTTTCAGTTCTCTTGGTTTGCTTTATTAATCTATGAATTTAATTAATAATAATATACAATTGTATATTGGGTTTCCCCATTCGGAAATCAACGGTTTAAATGCTTCATATCAGCTCGCCGATGCTTTTCGCAGATTAGCACGTCCTTCTTCGCCTCTGACTGCCAAGGCATCCACCATATACGCTTATTCACTTAACCTTGCAACCCACAGGTGTTTAAATACCTGAATATAAATTTTTAAAGAACACAAATCAAAAATTAAAAATAATATTAACACATTATTTTAATTTAGTATAGTAAAATTTTAAATTTTGTCCCCTAGGGGATTTGAACCCCTGTTGTTGCCGTGAAAGGGCAATGTCCTAACCTCTAGACGAAGGGGACGAAATATTAATTTTATAATCAAAAATAAAATACATAACATTTTTATTTTCACAGAAGGTAATACAAGAGTCAAGTAATTTAAAATAAAATAAAAATAATATATATATAAATATTTATATAATTTATATCTTTAATTTATTAATAGTATAATTAATATTTGGTTTAATTCCATGCCATAATTTAAATGAATATGCAGCTTGAGCAATTAACATACCTATTCCATCAGATATTGAAGAACCTCCATTGTTACTATACCACGATAAAAAAGGAGTTGTCTGTTTACTACTATAAAATAAATCATAACAAGGTGTTTTTTTTCTAACTATTTTTACAGGTAATTTTGGATACTTACCTAATATACCTAATGAAGTTGCATGAATAATTAAATTAAAATGTATTAATTCAAAATTATTTATATTTAAAAAAAAAATATTTCCAAATTTTTTAAATAACTTAATTATTTTTAAAGCTTTAGATTTTGTTCGATTATAAATATATACTGTACAATTAAAACGAAATAAAGATAAAATAATACCATAAACTGCCCCTCCAGCACCTATAATAAGTATATTATTATCTTTATGAATAAAATTTAATCTTTTTAAATCATATAATAACCCTTTACCATCAGTATTATCACCATAAATTAAACCATTTCGTAATTTTAATAATGTATTCACAGAACGAGAAATTTGTGCTTCTTCACTAACAATATCAGCAAAAAAAAAAGCCTTATTTTTAAAAGGTGTAGTAATATTTGCACCTTTACCTTTATTTTTAAAAAAATCGTTCATACTTTCATCAAAATTATTCAATGGAATACAATAAGATCGATATATATGTTTAATATTAGTTTTTTTAGAAAAAAAATCATGAATATAAGGGGATTTAGAATGAAAAATAGGATTTCCAAACACACCAAAAATACCTTCAACACATGAAAATTTATTCATTATACATACCACTATAAAATTATAAATATATCTGTAAAAATTTTAAAAATTTTCACAAAAATATAAAATGTTATTATTTAAAAATTTTTAATATAATGAAATAAAATACTAAAATTAAATTTTTAAACAAAAATAAATATAATAATATATAATAAAATATAATTTACATTATAAAATATAATATTTATATAATTATTTTAAAAATATGACTATATTAAAAATATTAAAATATCCAAATAAAAAACTACGTATTGTCGCCAAACCAGTTAAAAAAATTAATTTTAAAATACAAAAAAAAATAAATAACATGTTAGAAACTATGCAATTTAATGAAGGTATTGGTTTGGCAGCGACGCAAGTTAATATCAATTTACAAATTGCAGTAATCGGTCGAATATGTAATATACAAACACCAATTATATTAATAAATCCTAAAATTATACAAAAAAAAGGAGAAATATACTTTAAAGAACGGTGTTTATCTTTGCCCAATAAAAAAGCCACAATTAAAAGAGCCAAATACATTATCGTATCTGCAATAAATTATTACGGAAAAAAACAAATTATACATGCTAAATCTATTTTATCAGTATGTATTCAACATGAATTAGATCATTTAATTGGTAAATTATTTATAGATTATATTTAAAAAAAATATGAAAAAATATATTAAGCAGTTATATTTATATAACAAAAAAAAATTAAAAATTGTTTTTGCTGGAACACCTAATTTTGCATATATTCATTTAAAAAAATTAATTAAAGAACAATATAAAATAATAACAGTAATAACCAAACCTGATCAACCTGCCGGTAGAGGATTAAATATACAAAAATCACCTGTTAAAATCCTCGCTGAAAAAAATAAAATCCCAATTTTACAACCTTCAAATCTTACAAATAAAAATATAGTAAAAATAATAAAGAAACTAAAAGCAGATATAATCATAGTTATAGCTTATGGCATTATTATACCAAAAAAAATTCTCAATATATTTCCATTAGGAGGAATAAATATACATCCTTCATTATTACCAAAATGGAGAGGCCCAGCTCCAATTCAATGGGCTATTTTAAAAGGAGATAAAAAAACAGGAATAACAATTATTCAAATGAATGAATTTATTGATAAAGGAAAAATAATTTGTGTTTTTAAATGTAAAATAAAAAAAAAAGATACAAATGGAACTTTATATAAAAAATTAAGCATTATTGGAAAAAAAGCTTTAATATATATTTTAAATAAATTACTATTTTTAAAAAAAATGACAAATGAAAAACAAAATATTAAAAAACAAAAATACGCAAAAAAATTTAAAAAAACGGATGGAAAAATTAATTGGAATGATGAAGCTGAAAAAATTGAACGCCAAATTAAAGCATTGCAACCATGGCCAGGTTCATATTTTAAAATAAAAAATAAAATTATCAAAATTTGGAAAGCAAAGGCTTCAAAATATAATTCTGATAAAAAAATTGAACCTGGAAAAATAATTTTAATAAATAAAAACGAAATACATGTACAAACTAAAAAAGATGTAATAATAATAACAGAATTACAATTTCCAGGATATAAAATTACTGCTATTAAAAAAATACAAAAAGAAAATAAAAGATTATTTGAAAAATATTTTCAAATTAATTATAAAATAAAAAAAAAATAAAATATTTTCAAATAGAAATTAATAAAACCTCAAAAAACAATAAAAAAACTATTTTTTTAATATAATATCTTGTTTATTATGTTCTCTACCAACAAACGTAATATATGCAACAGGAGCTTTGTCGCCTGTTCTATAACCACATTTTAAAATTTTTGTATATCCACCATTTCTATTTATAAAGTACGGTCCTATATCATTAAATAATTTTGAAACAATTTTATTATTTCGAATACGAGAATAAATAATTCTTCGTTTAGAAACAGAATCCTTTCTTGAAAAAGTAATTAATGGTTCAATAATTTTTTTTAATTCTTTAGCTTTAACTAAAGTTGTTTTTATTACTTCATGTTGTAATAATGCACATATCATATTTCTAAACATAAGTTTAAAATGAGAACGTTTTCTATTTAACTTACGACCACTTTTTCTATGTCGCATATTTAAACCTTAATTAATTTTAAAAAAATTATACACCATCAGCTAAATCTACTGGTGGCCAATTTTCTAATTTCATACCTAATGATAAATTTCTGGATGATAAAACATCTTTTATTTCAGTTAAAGATTTTTTTCCCAAATTTGGTGTTTTTAGTAATTCAACTTCTGTTTTTTGCACCAAATCTCCTATATAATGTACAGATTCTGCTTTTAAACAATTAGCAGAACGTACAGTTAATTCTAAATCATCCACTGGACGTAATAAAACAGGTTCAAATTCTGGTTTTAATTCTTTATTTTCAGGTTGATTATTATCTTTTAAGTATACAAAAGCTTCTAATTGATCTGATAATATAGTAGCAGAAGTTCTTATAGCTTCCTCAGGATCAATTGTTCCATTAGTTTCCATTTCAATAATTAATTTATCTAAATCTGTTCTTTTTTCCACTCTAGTGGATTCTACATAATATGCAATACGATCAATTGGGCTATAACACGCATCTAGAAATAAACGTCCAATTGAAAGTTTTTTAGAAATAGGATCTACATAATTCAATCTACGCATAGAAGCAGAAGCATAACCTATACCTCTTTGAACTTTGATTTTCATCTTTATTGAAGCATACTCATATGTTAAATTACATATTAAATGTTCTAAATTTACAATTTCAACACTATTATCATGTATAATATCTGAAGCTAATACAATACCAATACCAACTTTATGTAACGTCATAACACTTTCATCTTTACCATGTAATTTTACCGCCAACCCTTTTAAATTTAGTAATATTTCTACTACATCTTCTTTAACACCTTCTTTAGTACTATATTCATGCAAAATACCTTCTATTTGCACTTCAGTAACTGCACAACCAGAAATAGAAGATAATAAAACTCTTCTTAAAGCATTACCTAAAGTATGTCCAAAACCTCTCTCTAAAGGTTCTAAAATAACCTTAGCGTATGTATTACTAATATGTTGTATATCAACTATTTGAGGTTTTAAAAAACTATTAATAAAACTCTGCATATTTACCTCTTTAAATGTATTAAATCTATTTAGAATACAATTCCACAATTAAATGCTCATTAATTTCTGCAGGTAAATTAATGCGCTCAGGATTGCATTTAAATTTTCCTATCATATTGATGGTATCTACTTCTAACCATATAGAAGGTTCTCTTGATGCTGATAAAGCTAACGCTGCTTTTATACGTAATTGACTTTTAGATTTTTCTTTAATAGTAATTACATCATTAATTAAAATATTATATGAAGGTATATTTACAATTTTATTATTTACATAATAGATTTATGATTAACTAATTGCCTTGCTTCAGATCTCGTAGCTCCAAAACCCATACGATATACAACATTATCTAAGCGCTTTTCTAATAATATTAATAAATTTTCTCCAGTATTGCCTTTTAATTTTACAGCTTTTCTATAATAATTACGAAATTGTCTTTCTAAAATTCCATATAAACGACGAACTTTCTGTTTCTCTCTTAATTGTATACCATATTCTGATAATCTAATTCTTTTTGTACCATGTTGACCGGGTGGATGATCTAATTTACATTTAGAATCTAATGAACGCAAACCAGATTTTAAAAATAAATCAGTTCCTTCGCGGCGACTTAATTTTAATTTAGGTCCTAAATACTTTGCCATTTACAACCTCCAATTTATACACGACGTTTTTTAGCTGGTCTACAACCGTTATGAGGAATAGGAGTTACATCTGTAATATTGGTAATACGAAAACCTAATGCATTTAATGCTCTTATTGTAGATTCCCGACCTGGACCAGGGCCTTTGACCATTACTTCTAAGTTCTTTATACCATAATCTTTAACTAAATCCACACAACGCTCAGCTGCTACTTGTGCTGCAAAAGGAGTAGATTTTCTTGAACCTCTAAATCCAGAACCTCCAGCAGTAGCCCAACCTAAAGTATTCCCTTGACGATCTGTAATTGTAACAATAGTATTATTAAAAGATGCATGAATATGTGCCACACCATCTAAAATTAATTTTTTAATACGTTTTTTAATTTTTTTATTATTTTTTTTTATTATCATTTAATTTACCTAACATTTTTTATTTTTCTTCTAGAACCTTTACGAGTACGAGCATTAGTTTTAGTTCTTTGCCCATGTACTGGTAAACTTTTGCGATGTCGTAAACCTCTATAACACCCCAAATCCATTAATCGTTTAATATTTAATGTAACTTCTCTTCTTAAATCCCCTTCAATTATAAATTTTGTAACTTTTTCTCTTAACTGTTCAATTTGTTTTTCAGATAATTCTGATATTTTAATATTAATATTTAAACCTATACTTGAACATATCATTCGAGCACGAGTTTTTCCAATACCATAAATTGCTGTCAACGCAATAATAGCATGTTTTTTTTCAGGAACATTTATACCTGCAATACGCATAATATTTAACCTCTAATGATTTAAAATACTATAATTAAAATTTATAATATTATAATACATATAATTATTAAAAGATTAAAGTAAAATTAAATATTAACCTTGTCTTTGTTTATGTTTAGGTTCATATGCGCAAGTAACTCTTATAATATTTTTACGACGTATAATTTTACAATTTCGACATAATTTTTTAACTGAAGCGCGTACTTTCATATTTTTCCTATTAATAACTATTTTTAGTAATTTTTTTTATTAAAATATAAATTAGACTTCTTTAACACATTTTTATATTTACTTGTTAATAATAATGTTTGTACTTGTGATATAAAATCTATTATGACCACAACTATAATTAATAAAGAAGTTCCAGAAAAAGAAAAAGGAATTTTTAAAAAAAATTTTAAAAAATCCGGAGTAAGGCAAATAAAAGAAATATATAACGCCCCTATTAATGTTACACGTAATAATATTTTTTCAATATAATGTTCTGTATTTAATCCAGGTCGAATACCAGGAATAAAAGCACTAGATTTTTTTAAATTATCTGCTGTATCTTTTATATTAAAGATTAAAAAATTATAAAAATAACAAAAAAAAATTATCAAAAAAATATAAACTGAAAAATAAATAATATTACTAGAACGTATATATATAAAAATATTATTTAAAAAATAATACTTATTTAATATTGCATAAATATCAAACCAAGAACATAATGTAGCAGGAAATACTAAAATACTAGAAGTAAAAATAGCTGGTATTACACCAGAAATATTTAATTTTATAGGTAAATACGAACTTTGATTAGAATAAATACGGTTAGTATATTGACGACGAGCATAAAAAATTGGAACTTGCCTATAACTACATTCAACATACACAACTAAATAAATTAAAAATAAAAAAAAAAACAGAATTAAAAAAAAAACATATAAAGATATTTGACCTAAAATAACTTGCATACAAGTGTTAATTATAATTGCAGGTAAAGTACTAACAACACCTATAAAAATAAATATCGAAATACCATTTCCTATACCTTTTTCTGTAATTAATTCAGCTAACCACATTAAAAAAACAGTTCCAGTAACTAAACTTATTGTAGATATAAAACAATAATAATGAATTGGATGTAAAACTAAATGATATGAACTTAAAAAATGCGGTAAACTAAAAGAAAGTAATAAAGCTTGAAAAAAAGCAAAAAAAACAGTTGTATATCTTATATATTCATTAATTTTAACACGTCCACTATCTCCATCTTTTTTAATTTCTTTGAAAAAAGGGACAACTAAACTTAATAATTGTATTATTATAGAAGCAGAAATATACGGAACAACACCTAAAGCAAAGATAGATACTCTATTTAATGCTCCACCAGAAAAAATATTTAACGCATCAAGAATTGTTCCATGATTTTGAAATAAAATTTTTGATAATAAAATTGCATTAATACCAGGAATTGGAATAAATGAACCTAATCTAAAAATTATAACTGCAAATAATAAAAATAAAATTCTTATTTTTAATTCATTAAAATTACTTTTATTAAAATTCAAACCTAATTTTTGCACCATGCTAATTAATATCCTTTAATAGCCCCACCTAAAACTTTAATTTCTGAATACACACCTTTGGTAACCTTTAAACCTTCAATAATAATAGGGGAAAAAATTCTACCAGAAGAAATTATTTTTGCATTTTTGACATTTTTTTTAACAACATTAAATTTTTTTAAAATATCTAAATTAATTATATTATCAATTATTTTTCCATTTCTTAATAATGTTTCAATTTCTGATAAACGTACTTCAGCAATATTTTTTTTTTTTTTTGAACGAAAACCAAATTTAGGAATACGACGATATAAAGGCATTTGACCTCCTTCAAAACCAATGCGAACTCCTCCACCAGATCTAGATTTTTGTCCTTTATGACCTCTACCTGAAGTTTTTCCAAAACCAGAACCTATCCCTCTGCCTAACCTTTTAGATTTTTTTTTTGATCCTTTTTGATAAGTTATATTATTTAAATACATATTATATATTACTCCAAATATTTATTTATTTTTACAAACTTTCAACATATAAGAAATTTTATTAATCATGCCACGTAAGGAATCTGTATCTTTTCTATATACAGTATGACCAATTTTACGCAATCCTAAACCTAATAAAGTTAATTTATGTTTATGTAATATTCCTATTTTACTTTTAATTTGTGTTATAGAAATTATATTATCCATATTATTTAATACCTAAAATATATTTAACAGATTTATTTCTTTTTTTAGCAATCATTTTTGGAGAATGAATTTTTTTTAAACCTTTAATAGTAGCACGAACTACATTAATAGGATTAGTTGAACCATAAGTTTTAGCTAAAATATCATGTATACCAGCAACTTCCAAAACCGCTCGCATTGCTCCTCCAGCAATAATCCCTGTGCCTTCTGAAGCAGGCTTCATAAAAATATTAGAACCAGTGTGAGAACTATATATCGCATATTGTATAGTTCTTTTATTTAAAGAAATATCTATCATATTACGACGCGCTTTTTCCATAGCTTTTTGAATAGCAGATGGTACTTCACGCGCTTTACCATAACCAAAACCTACTTTCCCTTTTCCATTTCCAACTACCGTTAACGCAGTAAAAGAAAATATTCTACCACCTTTAACAGTTTTTGATACTCTATTTACAGAAATAAGTTTTTCATTAAGATCATTTTTATATTTCTTGTTCATATTAATCATATTATTTTCCTTTTAAAAAATTAAACCAGCATCACGCGCAGCATTTGCTAACACTTCTATCCTACCATGATATTTAAAACCAGAACGATCAAAAGATACTTTTTTAACACCTTTATTTAAAGCTCTTTGTGCTATAATATTACCAATTAAAGCAGCAGCAGTCTTATTACCAGTATATTTTAAATTACCGATTATTTTTTTTTCTAAAGTAGAAGCACATACTATAACATTAAATTTTTCTGATATAATTTGCGCATAAATATGACGTGAAGTTCGATGTACCACTAAACGTGTTTTATTTAATTTTTTAAAATTTTGACGAATTTTAACAGCCCTGCGTAAACGTTTTTTTTTTTTATTTATAACAGCTTGATTCATATTATTTCTTCTTCGCCTCTTTAATACGAATGAATTCATCTTGATATCTAATACCTTTACCTTTATAGACTTCAGGAATACGATATGATCTTAAATCTGCTGCTACTTGACCTACCTTTTGTTTATCTACTCCTTTAATTAAAATTTCTGTAGGTTTTGTGTTTTCTATAAAAATATCATTTGGAAATTTATATGTAATAATATGTGAATAACCTAAAGATAAACTAATAACATTATTTATTATATTTATAACACGATAACCAACACCAACTAATTGCAATTTCCTTTCAAAACCAACAGTTAAACCTAAAATCATAGAAGCAACTAAAGATCGACACGTACCAGCCTGAGCCCATGAATTTGAATTATTTTTTTTAACATTAAATGTTAAATATTTATCTATATATTTTATATTAACATTTTTGTTAATATAATGCTTTAATGTTCTATTATTATGTTTAATAACTATTTTCTTCACAGATAATATTACTTCTACATCAGAAGGAACTAAAACAGGAAATTTAGCGATACGTGACATATTTTCTCCAATTAAGATATATTACAAATTATTTCTCCACCGATATTTAATTTACGTGCTGTTGCATCTGTCATAATACCTTTAGAAGTAGATAAAATCGATATCCCTAAACCTGAAATAACTTTCGGAATATTTTTAACATTTTTATACACTCTTAAACTAGGTCGACTAACACGTTTAATATCCTCAATTACCGGTAAACCTTTAAAATATTTTAAAGTAATATTCAAAATAGGTTTTAATGAATTTAATATTTTATAATCTTGTATATAACCTTCATTCTTTAAAACTTTACTAATAGCTACTTTTACTTTTGAAGAAGGTAAATCAACTGAAAATTTATTTGCACGTTGTGCATTACGTATTCTTGTTAACATATCAGAAATAGAATCTTGCATGCTCATTATATAAACTCCAATAAAAAAAAAATTACCAACTAGCTTTTGTTAAACCTGGAACTTCTCCACGCATAGCAGTTTCACGAAGTTTCATACGACTTAAACCAAATTTTCTTAAAAAACCATGCGGACGTCCAGTTTGCATACATCGATTTCTTTTACGAACTGGGCTAGAATCTCTTGGAAATGTTTGTAATTTTAACATAGCATTAAAACGGTCTAATTTAGAATATGAAATATTAGATATAATTTTTTTTAATTTTTTACGTTGCGTAAAAAATTTTAAAGTTAAATTACAACGACGAATTTCTCTAGCTTTTACAGATTGTTTAGCCATATATTAATTCTCATATTAAATTTTATTACGAAATGGAAAATTCAATAAAGATAATAATGCATATGCTTCTTTATCAGAATTTGTACTAGTAGTAATTGTTATATCCATTCCACGTAATTGATCAATTTTGTCATAATCAATTTCTGGAAAAATAATTTGCTCACGTATCCCTAAACTATAATTTCCCCTTCCATCAAAAGATTTAGAAAAAAAACCACGAAAATCACGTATACGAGGAATCGCAATAGTAATTAATTTATATAAAAAATTCCATTTTTTAAAACCCCTTAACGTAACTTTACAACCTATTTCATTTCCTTTTCTAATTTTAAAACCTGATATAGAAGATTTGGCTTTAGTAATAACAGGTTTTTGACCTGAAATCAAAGTTAAATCAGAAATTGCATGTTTTAATAATTTTTTATTAGTAATCGCCAAACCAACGCCCATATTTAACGTAATTTTTTCAATTTTAGGAACTTGCATAACAGAACCATAATTAAATTTACGCATTAATTTAGAAACAACTTTATTTTTATAATAAATATACAATATACTCATTACTTCACACCTACTTTTTTTCCATTAGATTTACAAAAACGAATTTTATGTTTTTTTTCAAATCGAAAACCAATACGATCAGATTTTTTCTTCAAAATATTTAAAATAGCAATATTAGAAATATCAATAGGAGCTTCTTTTTTAAATATTGAACCAGGAATATTTTGCGATGGAATAGGTTTTTGATGTTTAAAAACTAAATTTAAACCTTTTATAATAACTTTATTATTAGATAATATTTTATTAATTGTACCTATTTGACCTTTATTTTTTCCCGTTGTAATAATAATTTTATCATTATATTTAAATTTCATTGCCATCTTTTTATAACTCTCCTTTTACAGTACTTCAGGCGCTAATGAAATAATTTTCATAAATTTTTCTGTTCTTAATTCCCTTGTAACTGGACCAAAAATCCTTGTTCCAATAGGTTGATCAGTATTATTTAATATTACACAAGCGTTATTATCAAAACGTATAATAGAGCCATCAAAACGACGTATACCTTTTTTAGTACGAACAATTATCGCTTTTAAAACTTCACCTTTTTTAACTTTTCCTCTAGGAATGGCTTCCTTTACAGCAACCTTTATAACATCTCCAATTCCAGCATAACGTCTTTTTGATCCACCAAGAACTTTTATACACATAACAATTTTAGCACCAGAATTATCGGCAACATTTAATATAGTATGTTCTTGTATCATAATTAGCACTCAACAGTTCATTTTTATTATTAAAATTTGAAATATATTTATTAAATTTATGTAAAATAACAAAAAAATTAAATATATCAATTCATAAAATATTTATTAAAAAAATTTAAGTAATAACTTTTTTAATAATATGCGAAAAACACCAAGATTTAGTTTTAGATATTGGACGACAAGAATAAATCTCAACTAAATCACCTATAGAACAACTATTTTTTTCATCATGTATATGTAATTTAGTAGTACGTTTAATATATTTTCCATATATTGGATGTTTTACAAAACGTTTGATAGATATAGTAGCAGACTTATTCATTTTATTATTTACAATTAAACCTTGTAAAATTTTTTTTTTTTTATTCATATTATATTTTTTTTTCCGAAATAATAGTTTTAATTCTTGCAATATTACGGCGCACTTTTTTAAGTAAATGCGTTTGTTTTAATTTACCAGAACCTAGTTGCATACGTAAATTAAATTTTTCACGTAATATAGATAATAAATATAAATTTAAATCAACTATATTTTTTTTACGTAATTTTTTAATACTCATAATAACACCATTTTATTAACAAATGTCGTTTTAATAGGTAATTTATCAGAAGCTAATTTAAAAGCAATTCTGGATAATTCTTCAGACACACCATCCATTTCATATAATATTTTTCCTGGTTGCACTAAAGCAACCCAATATTCAACATTTCCTTTTCCTTTACCCATGCGTACTTCTAAAGGTTTTTGAGTAATAGGTTTATCAGGAAAAACACGAATCCAAATTTTACCTATTCTTTTAATAGAACGGGTAATAACTCTTCTAGCTGATTCAATTTGCCTAGCTGTTAAACGACCTCGAGTAACCGCTCTTAAACCAAAAGAACCGAAATTTATATTATCATCAACAACCAAACCACGATTACGTCCTTTATGCATTTTACGAAATTTGGTACGTTTAGGTTGTAACATAAAAACCCCTATTTATTTTCTAATATATTTATTATATTTTCTATTTTGATTAAATTTATAATCTTTTCTTTCAATAACACCCATTCCACCAAGAATTTCACCTTTAAAAATCCAAACTTTAATTCCTATTAAACCAAATGTAGTATGCGCCTCTGCAGTATTATATTCAATATTAGCTCTAAAAGTATGTAAAGGAACTCTTCCTTCTCTATACCATTCAGTACGAGCGATTTCAACACCACCTAAACGCCCACTAACTGCAATTTTAATACCTTTCGCACCTTGTCTCATAGCATTTTGTACTGCTCTTTTCATAACTCTACGAAACATAATACGACGCTCTAATTGCATTTTAATATTATCAGCAACTAATTTAGCATCTAATTCTGGTTTTCTTATTTCAGAAATATTAACTTGTGCAGGTACACCAGAAATAACAGATATTAAAGAACGTAATTTTTCGACATCTTCTCCTTTTTTACCTATTACAATACCCGGTCTAGCGGTATGTATTGTCACCCGAATCGTTTTTGATGGCCTTTCAATAACAATTTTAGAAACTGCTGCTTTAAATAATTTTTTTATTAAAAACTTCCTAACTTTATAATCTCCATATAAATTATTTGCAAAATCTTTTCCATTAGAAAACCAAATTGAATCCCAAGATTTTATCACACCTAAACGTATACCGTTCGGATGAACTTTTTGACCCATCGCGCGTACTCCAATTATTATTTATGAGCAACTATAATAGTTACATGACTAGTACGTTTTAAAATTCTATCCGCTCTTCCTTTAGCACGAGGCATCATCCTTTTTATAGTTGGACCTTCATTAACAAAAATTTTACTAATTATTAACTTATTAAAATCAGATCCATGATTATGCTCAGCATTAGCTATAGCTGAATGTAATAATTTTTTAATCAAGCATGCAGCTTTTTTTTTACTAAAACATAACATATTTAATGCATAAGAAACTTTTTTTCCACGAATTAAATTTACAACTAAACGTAATTTTTGCGGTGAAGATGGAGCTTTTATATATTTAGCTATAGTTTCTGTCATAAAATAACCTTATTTTTTTTCTGTAGTTTTTTTAATCTTTCTATCTGCTGAATGATTTTTAAAAGTTCGTGTAATTGAAAATTCACCTAACTTATGCCCAACCATTTCTTCTGTAATAAAAATAGGTATATGTTTCCTACCATTATGAACAGCAATAGTTAAACCAATCATATTCGGAAAGATAGTTGATCTTCGTGACCAAGTGCGTAAAACTTTTTTATCATTATTTTTTATAGCTTTTTCAACTTTTTTAAATAAACTAATATCAATAAATGGCCCTTTTTTTAAAGATCTTGGCATATATAATAATCCTTATAATTTATTTAGTACGATGACGTATAATAAATTTTTCAGTTCTTTTATTATTTCTCGTTTTTTTACCCTTAGTTTGTACTCCCCAAGGACTAACTGGATGTTTTCCAAAATTTCTACCTTCTCCACCTCCATGAGGGTGATCAACAGGGTTCATAGCTGTACCACGTACTGTAGGTCTAATACCTCTCCAACGAGAAGCCCCTGCTTTACCTAAAACTTTCAACATATGTTCTGAATTTCCAACTTCACCAATAGTAGCTCGACAAATAGATAAAATTTTACGCATTTCCCCAGAACGCAAACGTAAAGAAACATAACGATTATCTTTTGCAATCATTTGAGCATAACTACCTGCTGAACGAACTAATTGACCGCCTTTACCAGGTTTTAATTCAATATTATGTAATATTGTACCAATTGGTATATAAAACATAGGTAAAGTGTTACCAATATTAATACTTGATTTTTTACCAGAAACAACTATATCACCTATTTTAATTCCTTTGGGAGCAAGGATATAATTTCTTAAACCATCTTTATATAAAATTAATGCTATATGAGCAGATCTATTTGGATCATATTCTATTCTCTCAATAGTTGCAGGGATATTGTCTTTAATACGTTTAAAATCTATTTTTCTAAAAACTTTTTTATGTCCACCACCAATATGTCTAGTTGTAATTCTTCCAATATTATTTCTACCACCACTTTTATTTTTTTTAAACAATAACTTTTTGAAAGGTTTTCCAGTATATAAAAAAGCGTGTTTAACTTTTACAACATGTCTCCTTCCTGGAGAAGTTGGTTTGCAATTTATAATAGTCATTCTTATCTTTATCCTCTAACTTAACATTTACTCCTGATTATTTATTATATTTAAATTATGTCCAGGATATAAAGAAATATAAGCTTTTTTCCAATTTTTACGAAATGTAACATCTTTTCCACTTTTTTTTTTCTTTCCTTTGACTAGAACAATATTTATATTTTTAACTTTTACATTAAATATTTGTTGAACTGCTTTTTTTATTTCTATTTTTTTAGCATTCATTACAACTTTTAAAACTAAAGTATTTAATTTTTCAATTAAAACAGTAGACTTTTCTGAAATATGTGGTGATAATAAAATTTCTAAAGAACGATGACTAACATTAATCATATTAACATATCCTCTATTTTTCTAATTGCTTCAAGTGTTATAATAACTTTTTCACAATTAATTAAGTTGATAATGTTTATATAATTAACAGAACAAACATGTACTTTATATAAATTTTTAGAAGCTAATAATAAATTTTTATTCAAATTTAATGTTAAAATTACTGCACTTTTAACATATAAAAATCTTAATTTCTCAACTAAAAATTTAGTTTTCGGTAAATTAATAGAAAAATCATGAAAAATACTTAAACGATCTTGTCTAATTAACTCAGAAAAAACAACTTTTAAAGCTCCGCGATACATTTTCTTATTTATTTTTTTATTATATTTTTTTGGTTTTGTCGCAAATGTTACACCACCAGAACGCCATATAGGGCTTCTTATAGAACCAGCTCTAGCTCTACCTGTACCTTTTTGACGCCAAGGTTTCTTACCTGAACCAGACACTTCAGCACGATTTTTTTGCGCTTTAGTGCCTTTTCTAATATTCATCATATATGCAACAAGTACTTGATGTAATAAAGCTTGATTAAACTTAAAATCAAAAACTGAATCTGAAACAGAAATATGTTCTTTTTTATCTTTTACAGTTAATTGCATTTATTTACCTCTAGAAATTTTAACAGCTGGTTTTACAATAATTCTAGAACCTTTAAAACCTGGAACAGACCCTTTTACTAAAAGTAAATTTTTAGAAAAATCTATTTGTATTATATTTAAATTTTGAATAGTTACACGTTTATTTCCTAAATGACCAGCCATTTTTTTTCCTTTAAAAACTCTTCCTGGAGTTTGATTTTGACCAATAGAACCTGGTGCACGATGTGATAATGAATTACCATGTGTTGCATCTTGCATACTAAAATTCCATCTTTTAACTGTACCAGAAAAACCTTTACCTTTCGATATTCCTGTAATATCTACTTTTTTAATTTTATCAAAAATATTTATAGTAATTTTTAAGCCTAATGAATATAAATTAATATCTTTGCATCTAAATTCCCACAAACCTATACCAGGTCTTATTCCTGATTTTTTAAAATGACCAATTTCAGGTTTTTTTAACTTATTTAATTTTTTAAATCCTGTGGTTAATTGAATAGAATTATAACCTTCTTTATCAATTGTTTTAATTTGCGTAACATAATGATCTTCAATAAAAATAACTGTAACTGGATTCGATATTCCATTTTCTGCAAAAATACGCGTCATTCCTAATTTTTTACCAACTAAACCTATCATTTTAATCACCCCCTTTATAAATAATAAATAAAATGTTTTCTCAATCTAGACTAATTTGTACATCAACACCTGCAGCTAAATCCAAACGCATTAAAGCATCAACAGTTTTTTCAGTAGGTTGTACAATATCAATTAATCTTTTATGAGTGCGAATTTCATATTGATCTCTAGCATCTTTATTTACATGAGGGGATACTAAAATAGTAAATCGTTCTTTACGAGTTGGTAAAGGAATCGGTCCATTGACTTTAGCTCCAGTTCTTTTAGCTGTTGCCACTATTTCTGTTGTAGATTGATCAATTAAACGATGATCAAATGCTTTTAAACGAATACGAATTCTTTGGTTCTGCATTATATCAGAACTCCAATTATATAAAAAAAAACTTTAATATCTTTTAATATATTTAAAAGATAGTAAAGTATTATTAAAATAAAATTTACATTTATATAACATAATAATTTAATTTATTATATTAATTATTTTTAAAAAATCAATAAATTATAAATATTTAAAAAACAATTTATTAAAAATAAAATTTTAAAAATTAAAATTCTCTAATAATAAAAAAGAAAAGAACAAACTCTTTCTAAAAAATTAGTTTATTACTTTAGTAACAATTCCAGCTCCCACAGTTTTACCCCCTTCTCTAATTGCAAAACGCACACCATTATCCATAGCAATAGGGTTAATTAAAGTAACTGACATTTTTACATTATCTCCAGGCATAACCATTTCCACACCTTTTGGTATTTCGATAGATCCTGTAACATCCGTAGTTCTAAAATAAAATTGCGGACGATAACCTTTAAAAAACGGTGTATGACGACCACCTTCTTCTTTAGATAATACGTATACTTCTGCTTCAAATTGTACATGAGGTAAAATAGTTCCAGGTTTTGATAAAACTTGCCCTCTTTCTATATCTTCACGTTTAATTCCTCTCAATAAAACACCAACATTTTCCCCTGCTCTTCCTTCATCTAATAATTTACGAAACATTTCAACACCAGTACAAGTAGTTTTGATAGTTTTTTTAATACCAACAATTTCTACTTCTTCTCCGACTTTAATAATTCCTCGTTCTACACGTCCAGTAACAACAGTCCCTCGTCCAGAAATAGAAAAAACATCTTCAATAGGTAATAAGAAAGGTTCTGAAATAGCTCTTTTAGGTTCAGGTATATATGTATCTAAAGCATTTGCTAAATCTAAAATTTTATTTTTCCATTCTTGCACGCCATCTAAAGCTTTTAAAGCAGATCCTCTTATAATAGGAGTATCATCTCCAGGAAAGTCATATTGCGTTAATAAATCTCTAACTTCCATTTCTACTAATTCTAATAATTCTTCATCATCTACCATATCACATTTATTTAAAAAAACAACAATATGCGGAACACCAACTTGACGCGCTAATAAGATATGTTCACGAGTTTGAGGCATAGGACCATCAGTTGCAGCTACTACTAAAACTGCACCGTCCATTTGAGCAGCACCAGTAATCATATTTTTAATATAATCTGCATGACCAGGGCAATCAACATGTGCATAATGTCTAACTGCTGTATCATATTCAACATGAGATGTATTGATTGTAATACCACGCGCTTTTTCTTCAGGAGCATTATCTATTTGTTCAAAAGCACGAGCTACCCCTCCATATTTTTCTGATAATACATTAGTTATAGCTGCAGTTAAAGTAGTTTTTCCATGATCCACGTGACCAATAGTTCCAACATTTATATGTAATTTAGAACGTTGAAATTTTTCTTTAGACATAATTTTAATCCTTAAATATTAAAAACATATTTAAATAAAAAGAATAACTCATATTTTAAAATTTTATTACAAAAATATTTTATTTTAAAATATTTTTTGCAATTATTTCAGGTATAATAGAATACTTTATAAATTCCATAGAATAGGAGGCTCTTCCTTGTGTTTTAGATCTCAAATCAGTAGCATAACCAAACATTTCCGATAATGGAATATTAGCATAAACTATTTTGCTAAATAAATTTTCATCAGTATTCATACCTTCAATAATCCCTCTACGACGATTTATATCTCCAATAACATCTCCCATATATTGCTCTGGTGTTTCAATTTCAACTTTCATTATAGGTTCTAATAAAACTGGATTAGCTTTTTTAAAAGCATTTTTAAAAGCAATGGAAGCAGCCATTTTAAAAGCTAATTCAGATGAATCTACATCATGATATGAACCATCATATAAACGTACACCAACATTAACCACAGGATAACCAGCTAAAGGACCAGATTTTAATTGTTCTTGTATTCCTTTATCAATAGCTGTTATATATTCCGAAGGTATAACTCCACCTTTAATATCATTAGTAAAAATATAATTTTTATCATTTTTGTTTAAAGGATATAAATCAATAACAACATGACCATATTGTCCTCGACCTCCAGATTGTTTAATATATTTTCCTTCAACATTATTTACTACATTTTTAATAGTTTCGCGATATGCTACTTGAGGTTTACCAACATTTGCATCAACATAAAATTCACGTTTCATACGATCAATAATAATTTCTAAGTGCAATTCACCCATTCCAGCAATTATAGTTTGATTAGATTCTTTATCAGTCCAAACACGAAACGAAGGATCTTCACGTGCTAATTTGCCTAGAGCAAAACCCATCTTTTCTTGATCAATTTTAGTTTTCGGTTCTACAGAAATAGAAATAACAGGTTCTGGAAAATCCATGCGTTCTAAAATAATAGGATTAACTAAATTACACAAAGTATCTCCAGTAGTAACATTTTTTAATCCAATTGCAGCAGCAATATCTCCCGCACGAACTTCTTTTATTTCTTCACGTTTATTAGCATGCATTTGAACTATACGACCAAAACGTTCTTTTTGTAATTTTGTAGAATTTAATACAGTATCGCCAGATTTTACAACACCAGAATAAACTCTAAAAAATGTTAAATTACCTACAAATGGATCTGAAGAAATTTTAAAAGCTAAAGCAGAAAAATAATCTTCATCACTTGCATTACGTGTTATTAATTTTGAACTATTTAAATTTTCAACACCAGATATAGATTTTACATCTAGTGGAGATGGTAAATATTCAATTACAGCATCTAATACTGCTTGAACACCTTTATTTTTAAAAGCAGAGCCACAAGTTATTAAAATTATTTCATTATTTAAAGCTCTTTTTCTTAAAGCTGATTTCACTTCTAAATTAGATAATTGTTCGCCATTAAAATATTTCTCCATTAAACATTCATCATTTTCTGCAGCTATTTCAAGTAAATTTTGATTCCATTTTTTAGATAATTCGAGATATTCAACAGGAATACTTTTATATTTAAAAGTTAAACCTTGATCACTTTCATTCCAATGAATAGCTTTCATTTTAATTAAGTCAATGATACCTACAAAATTATCTTCTAAACCTATAGGTAATTGAATAGGTACAGGATTTGCACCTAAACGATCTTTCATTTGTTGAATAACTTTAAAAAAATTTGCTCCAGTACGATCCATTTTATTTATAAATGCAATTCTGGGAATTTTATATTTATTAGCTTGCCTCCAAACTGTTTCTGATTGCGGTTGTACACCACCTACTGCACAATAAACCATCACTACTCCATCTAAAACACGCATTGAACGTTCAACTTCTATAGTGAAATCAACATGACCAGGAGTATCAATTATATTAATTCTGTGAGGATTAAATTGACCAGCCATTCCAGACCAAAAAGCTGTAGTAGCTGCAGAAGTAATTGTAATACCTCTTTCCTGTTCTTGCTCCATCCAATCCATAGTAGCTGCACCATCATGTACTTCACCAATTTTATGATTAATTCCAGTATAAAATAAAATACGTTCTGTAGTAGTTGTTTTACCTGCATCAATATGTGCACTAATACCAATATTTCTATAATCTTGTATAGGTGTTATTCTTGTCATAATAATTCTCATAATCACATATTAATTAAATTGTTTAAAATGCTTAATTAAAAACATTTTACCAACGATAATGTGCAAAAGCTTTATTTGCTTCAGCCATTTTATGTACTTCTTCTCTTTTACGAACTGCGTTACCTTTATTTTCTATAGCATCAGACAACTCATTACTTAAACGTAAAACCATAGAATTATCTAATCTTTTACGTGCAGAAGAAATAATCCATCTCATAGCTAAAGTATTTCTTCTTACAGGGCGAACTTCAATAGGTACTTGATATGTAGAACCACCTACTCTACGAGATTTCACTTCCACTGTAGGACGGACATTTTCTAATGCTAAATTAAAAATTTCAATTTCCGTTTTATTAAATTTTTTAGATACAATTGATAAAGCTGAATAAATAATGTTTTCTGCTACAGTTTTTTTTCCATTAACCATTAATACATTAATAAATTTCGCTAAAATATCAGAAGAAAATTTAGGATCCGGTAGAATTTTACGTACATTTACTATTCTTCGCCTAGACATACAAAACTCCTTAAAATATTTAAATATTCAAAATATTTAAAATATTTTAAATATTTAAAATATTTATAAAATAATATACTTAAACAAAATAATTATTTTTTAATTCTTTTGACACCATATTTAGAGCGACTTTTAGTGCGTTTTTTCACACCAGCGCAATCTAATGCACCACGTATAACATGATATCTAACACCAGGTAGATCTTTTACACGACCACCACGTATTAAAATAACTGAATGTTCTTGCAAATTATGTCCTTCACCACCAATATAAGAAGTAACTTCAAACCCATTAGTTAAACGTACTCTGCAAACTTTTCTTAATGCAGAATTTGGTTTTTTAGGAGTAGTAGTATAAACACGTATGCATACTCCTCTTTTTTGAGGACAATTATTTAAAGCAGGGACATTTGTTTTAGACAACTTTCTTAATCTCTTTTTTCTTACTAATTGATTTACCGTAGACATATGATTTTCTCATATATTAAAAATTAATGATATAATAAAAAGAAAAAAAAATCACCAATTCATTTGTAATTTATTTTTTACTGTTAAGTTAACAAATTTAGAATAATTCACAACTTTAAACATAGAAGATATATATTTTAAAACACCGCGAGATAATACATCTTCTTTTAAAACATACAGTTTTTTTGTTCTAATTAATATTTCATTTAAAAAAATGCTATTTCGCAAGGCAATAAAGATACCATCTTGAATAGCAATAAAACTATCTGTATGATTTATCATACTTATTAAAATTTTAATATCTCTTTTATAAGGAGAATTAGTTAATATATGTAACAATTTTAACCTTAAAAATTTAAAATATAATCATAAGATGTTAATTTTTCTTTTAAAAAAACTGTATTTAATATTATAACAGGTATTACAAAATTAACATTAGAATTTAAACCACGCTTTTGCATAGAATCTAAACAATAATAAATATTATTTATATCATATAAAGATAAAATTTTAAATGCTGCTACATAATTTTTCAATAAAATATATTTAGATTTTTGATTATCAATTAATTGAAATACACCATCATCAATAAAAAATAAACTTATTTCTCTGGTACAATTAGAAATAGATAAAATAGCATCTAATCCTTCTCTTCCAATACTAGAACCATGTGGCGCATATGAAAAAACAAATGCTATAGATTTATTCATACTAAAATTGTATACACCTATCACATTTTTGTAAAGATTCACCTAATTTAATTAAACTTGTTAATTTAAAACAATGATGCAAATTACCAATAAATTTTTTATATTGAACATTATTTGTAATATTTTTCACTACACCTCTACGCATTGCTGCACTAAAACAAACATTTAAAGAAATATTATATATATTATTTAAATTAATCCATCCATTAACTATATTAAATTCATCATTTGCAGGATTAATCATAAAATTTGCATTTAAAACACCATCACAATAAAAAAATATACTATCTAATTTATGATGTAATTTTAAAACAGATTTAGCAAATAAAAAACCCGTATAAGCATTTTGAGTTCCGTATGGTGGTCCATTAATTAAAATTAAATATCTCATAAACTATAAATTAAATAATAAAATTATTATAAATATTTTAACATATTGTTAATATATAAAATAATAAATAAAAAAAATACAACAAAACAATCCAATTATAATACAAATATTTTAAAAAAAGTTATTATTTAAATATTTAAATAAATATATATTATATATTTTTAAAAAAATAAATTAAATAATAAAATAAAAAATTAGTAAATTATATAACATAAGGTTAAAAATGAAAAAAAAAAATGATATTAAATTAACTTTAATAAGTTTTCTTTCTTATTCTTTTATTGGGTCATTAGTTGTAATAACTGGTATTGTTATGAATCAAATAGCAAAATCTTTTAATTATCCAATAACAAAAATAAGTATGATATTTACTTTTTTAAATTTAGGAATTTTAATAGGAATTATTATAAATTCCTGGATAATAAAAAAAGTAAGTATAAAAAAACAAATAATATTAAGTTTTTTATTACTAATAAATTCTACTATATTATTATTTATATGTAAAAACATAATAATATTTTCAGCAATAATATTTATTTATGGTTTAGTAAGTGGTTTAACTATGTCAATAGGTACATTTTTAATAACCGTAAAATATATTGAAAAAGAAAGAACACCAATGTTATTACTTACTGATTCATTTTTTAGTATCTCAGGGACCATATTTCCTTTAATAAGTGCATACATATTAAAAAAAGAATTTTCATGGCATTATATATATATGATAATTAGTGTTATTTATATGATAATATTTTTAATTACATTAAATACTACATTCCCATTATATGTTGTACATAAAAAAAATGAAATTAAAAAAAAAAAATATAAAAAAACCACAATTATATTATATTTTATAGCATTTCTATATATATTAGGTCAATTAACTTTTATATCTTGGATTCCAATTTATGTTAATAAATATATAAATTTAAATATTATACAATCTGGAAATATAATTAGTGAATTTTGGACTTCATATATGATTGGAATGTGGTTTTTTAGTATAATAATAAAATTTTTTAATTTTAAAAAATTAATCGCAAATTTGATGTTAATTTCTACTATATTAATATATCTTTTTAATCATACTTATCATTATCAATTACTACAATATATAATTATAACATTAGGATTTTTTTCAAGTGCAATTTACAGTAGTATTGTAACACTAGCATCACTAGAAATGAACCCACCTTCGCAAAAAATAATAAATTTTACATTAATTTCTGGAACAATAGGTACATTATTAACATTTTTAATAAGCTCTCCTATAGTTAAAATATATGATGAAAAATATGCATTATATATGGCTAATATAATATATTTTATTGTTTTAAATTTATTTATTATGTTTATATATTTTAAAAAAAAAAAATGAATTATTTTTTAAAACCAATAGCACGATATAATTTACACAAATTTTTATTAGCAATATTTTGAGCTTTTTTTGAACCTTGACTTAATATTTCTTGCAAATAAAATTTGTCCGATCTATATATCCAATATTTTTTTTGTAATTCATATATAATATTTACAATAATATTTGCTAACTTATTTTTAAAAAAACTATAACTTTTATTTAAAAATTTTCGTTCCAAATATTCAATATCTTTATTTATTAATGATGAAAATAATACAAGTAAATTCGATATTCCTGGTTTTTTTTGAATATCATATATAATACGAGGAGGATTTTCTGAATCAGTAACAGATTTTTTTATTTTATTTACAATACTAACGATGTTTTCAAGTAAAAATATAACATTTTGTTGATTTGAATCTGATTTAGACATTTTTTTTAATGGTTCTAATAATGCCATAACTTTAGAACCATATTGTAATATAAAAGGATCTGGTTTAGTAAAAACAGGTCCATAAATTTTATTAAAACGTTGCACTATTGTTCTAGTTAATTCTAAATGTTGAATTTGATCTAAACCTACTGGAACTATATTGCTATTATATAAAAGAATATCCGAAGTCATTAATAACGGATAAGTAAATAAACCAACATTCTTTTTAAAACCTATATTTACTTTACTTTTAAACTGAGTCATACGCATTAATTCTGTAAAATTAGTATAACAATTTAAAATCCAATTTAATTGAGTGTGTTCATGTACATCAGATTGTAAAAAAATAATATTTTCTTCTGGATCGATACCTGAAGCTAATAATATCGATAAAATATCCAAAACAGATTTATATATTAAACTACAATCACCAAATTTTCCATTAGTTAAAGCATGTAAATCCGCAATACAATATATACATTTATAATGTTTTTGTAATTCAACCCAATTTTTTATTACACCAATATAATTACCAATAGTTAATTGCCCTGAGGGTTGAATAGCGCTAAATACAATTAATTCATTTTTTTTCATAACTTATATTCCATATAAAAATGTATAAATATATGTACAAATTAAATATAATTAATTATTTTACTAACTTTATCTAATTTTTTTCGTATACTTGTAATTACAGAAATATAATCAAGACTATTAAAAATAGCAGAACCAACAACTAAAATATCAGCACCAGCTAAAGCAATATCGGCAATATTATGTAATTTAATTCCACCATCTACTTCCAATAATATTTTATATGAACTATTTTGTATTTTTTTTTTTACATATTTTAATTTATCAAAAGTAGAAGATATGAAACACTGTCCTCCAAAACCAGGATTAACAGACATTAAAACAATTAAATCCAATTTATCTAAAATATAATCAAGACAATTTATAGAAGTATTTGGATTTAATACAACACCAGATTTACAACCACAATCTCTTATATTTTGTAATGTGATACTTAAATTATTTGTAGATTCAGGATGAACAGTTATAAAATTAGCACCAGCTTTAGCAAATTTAGGAATTAAAGATTCTACTGGTTTAGTCATAAGATGCACATCAACAGGAGCTGTTATATTATATTTACGTAATGATTTTAAAACCATTGGCCCTATAGTTAAATTTGGAACATAATGATTATCCATAACATCAAAATGTATTATATCCGCTCCAGCAGATAAAACTTGTTTTATATCCTCACCTAAACATGCGAAATTAGCAGATAGAATTGATGGAGCGATTAAAAATTGCTTCATTATTTTTTTCCGAAAATTGTTAAAACATTTAAATTATAATATATAAAATACATATTATATTTCTAAATAATTTTATTTTTTAAATATAAAATATATTTTATAATTATGAATATTTAAATCAAATATAAAAAATAAACAATATCAAATCATTAATTAAATAATCCAATTAATTATATTAATTAAATAAATTAAAAATAATTAAATATTATTTTAAAAAAAATATTTCACAATATTAAATAATTAATTATTTAAAAAATAATCTAACATTTCTCAATTGCTGAACAAATAACTTGTTTATTAATATTTTTAAATATTTTTGCTTTTCCTATAGAAATTGGTAAAATAAATGTAATATTTCCATCAATATTTTTTTTATCACGTTCTATATAGGAATAATATGATGAAATATTCATATTTTTAGAGTTTTTAATTGGTAAACCAGTGTGTTGAAGTATATTTTGTATTCTAAGAACTTGATCATGTTTTAAATATCCTAAAATTTCTGAAATATGCGTTGCAATCATCATACCAATAGAAATTGCTTCGCCATGTAAAATATTATTATATCCTAAATGTGTTTCAATTGCATGACCAAAAGTATGACCAAAATTTAATAAAGCGCGATTTCCAAAATCATACTCATCTTCAATAATAATTTTCTTTTTTAATTTACAACATTTAGTAATACAATATAATAAAGACTTTTTATCTAATTTTAAAATATTATCTATGTTATTTTCTAACCAACAAAAAAATTCATAATCAAAAATAATTGCATATTTTATTACTTCCGATAAACCTGCAATTAATTGCTTCTTAGGTAAAGTATTTAATGTATTTACATCAATTAATACAGAAACAGGTTGCCAAAAAGAACCAATCATATTTTTACCTAAAACATGATTTACTCCAGTTTTGCCTCCTATAGAAGCATCAACCTGTGATAATAATGTAGTAGGAATTTGAATGAAATTTACACCTCTTTGGTATATAGAAGCAATAAATCCAGTCAAATCCCCTATAACACCTCCACCTAAAGCAATTAATATTGTATCTCTAGTATGATTGGCATGCAATAAACTAGTAATTATCGAATTTACCATATTTAAATTTTTGTATTTTTCACCATCTTTAATAACTATTGTACTAACTTTAATTCCTGATTTTGTCAAATAATCATAAACAATATTTTTCCATAAAGGATCAATATTTTCATTTGTTATTAAAACAGATTTTTTTCCAACCTTTAAAGGATAAAAAATATTTTCTTTCTTAAAAATATCAAAACCAATATTAATAGGGTAATTTTTATTAGTTAAATTTATATTTACTATATTCACAAATTTTACCTTTTTATTAAATATTTTAAAAATAAATTATATCTGTTCTAATAGTCGCAAAATTTTAAATACAACAGATTTAATACTATATTTATCAGTACTTAATGTTATATCTGCAATTTGTTTATACAAAGGGCCTCTTAAATTTTTTAATTTTTCTAATACAGTTTTTACAGAAGAGGTTTTAACTTGTAACAAAGGTCTTTTTTTATCTTTTTGCGTTCTTAAAATTTGTTTATCAATTGTTGTTTTTAAATATATTACTACACCTCGAGAAGATAAAAAATTACGAATTTTACAAGATAGGATTGAACCACCTCCTGTAGCTAAAATAATACCTTTTCTTTGCGTTAATTCATCTATAATTTTTTTTTCACGTTTTCGAAAACCTTTTTCCCCTTCTAAATCAAAAACCCAACTAATATCTGCACCAGTTCTTTTTTCTATTTCAGAATCTGAGTCAAAAAATTCCATATGTAATTGCTTCGATAACTGTTTCCCAATAGTACTTTTTCCAGCACCCATGGGACCAACTAAAAAAATATTTCGTTTTTCTACCATTTTATATTTTAAACATAATTAAATTAATAGAAACCCAGTAAAAAAAAATACTGGAATAAAATAATTTGTAAAAATAAAATTTATAATAAATTTTACACTATATAAATTTTATTATAACTTATAATTTTAAAATAAATATTTTAAATATATATATTTTTTTAAAAAAAATAAATATAAATTTAATATATTAATATAATTTATAAAAAAAAAAATTTAAAAATATAATATATTAATTTAAATTAATAAATGTTTGATAAAATATTTTAATATTTGTTTTTATTATAATATATAATTAATAAATAATATGCAAATATTAAATATTTGGTGAGGTGCCCGAGCGGCTTAAGGGGCATGCCTGGAAAGCATGTATATAGAAATGTATCAAGGGTTCGAATCCCTTTCTCACCAAAAAAAAATATTATTATAAAATAATTGTTTCTAAAGCTAATTCAATCATATCATTACATAATAGAATTCTATCATTAACAGATACTTTTTTATTTTTATAAATATGATCTGTAACAGTACAAATTGATAAAGCTTTAATTTTTAATTCTAATGCAAGGCTATATAAAGCAACAGTTTCCATTTCTATAGCTAATATATTAAATTTTTGCATTAAATTAAAAACTTTACGATTAGGTTCATAAAAAAAATCACTAGTAAAAAAATTACCAAAACGGACTTTTAAACCCATTTTTTTTGATATTTTTTTTGCTTTATATAATAAATTAAAATTAGCTATAGCTGATAAATCATAATTTTTAAAACGCAATCTATTAATTTTAGAGTTAGTGCATGCACCTATACTAATTAGTATATCATGCAAATTAATATCATTATCAATAACACCGCATGTACCAATACGAATAATCTTTTTAACATTAAAGTATTTAATTAATTCTTGCACATATAGCATGCAAGAAGGAATACCTATACCATGACTCATTATAGAAATTTTTTTATTTTTATACATACCTGTATAACCTAACATAGAACGCACGTTAGTAATTTGAACAGAATTTTTAAAATATTTTTCTGCTATATATTTAACTCTCAAAGGATCACCTGCAATAAGCACTCTTTTAGAAAAATCTTTTAATTTCGCATTAATATGCAAGGTAGTCATAATTAAACCAGTTATATTGTATAATTAATAAAATAATAATTATAACAACATATTTTTCCCATACTTCATATAAGATAAAGAAAAATATTTTGCTATAGTTTGCGCAACATCCGAAAAAGTATATCTATAACCTAAACATCGAGCAATTCTATTATGTTGATATAATAATATAGGAACATTTTCTCGAGTATGATCTGTGCCTGGCCAAGTGGGATCACAACCATGATCCGCAGTAATAATTAGTATATCATTTTTATTCATTAATGTTAAAATTTCTGGCAATCTTTTATCGAAATATTCTAAACCTTTAGCATAACCTATAACATCTCTTCTATGTCCCCAAACAGAATCAAAATCAACAAAATTAGTAAAAATAATACTATCAAATTTTGAAAATAATTTATCTTTCATAACATTTAAAGTAGTATTAAACAAATTTTCTAAATTTGAAACTTTGTATGAATGTGTAATACCAACATTGCAAAATATTTCTGCAATTTTACCTATAGCAACAACTAAACCTTTTTTTTCAGTAATTAATTTTTCTAAAACAGTAACTCCATAAGGAGGTAATGAAAAATCAAATCTATTCTTTGTTCTTAAAAAATCCCCTTTATTATTTTTAATAAAAGGACGAATAATTACTCTAGCAATTTTATATTTACTGTAATTTAAAATTTTGCGAATTTTTAAACCTAATAAATATAAATTTTTTAAACCAAAAGTATCTTCATCACAAGCAATTTGTAAAACTGAATCGCTAGAGGTATAAATAATAGGTTTTTGTGTGAAAATATGTTCTTGACCTAATTTTTTTAAAATTTCAGTACCAGAAGCATGACAATTACCCAACCATCCAGAAATATTTGTTTTTAAAATAATTTGATTTAACAAATCTTCAGGAAAACTATTTACACATTTTTTAAAATAATTCCATTTAAAAAAAACAGGTAAACCAGTAATCTCCCAATGTCCTGTTAATGTATCTTTCCCATAAGATATAGGATTAAGGCAACCATAACTAGCTATTAAATGTTCAGTATTTATATAACAACCTAAAGGATAAACACCTGTAGATAATTTTGCAGCATGTGAAATTCCTAATTTAATTAAATTTGGTATATTTAAATTTTTATAATTTAAATCAATATAACTTCTAGAAAACATAAAATTAGCAATATTACCTAAAGTATCGGAACCTTTATCATTAAATTTATAAGAATCTAAACTTGATCCTATACCTAAAGAATCTAAAACTAAAATAATCACACGTTTCATTATAATACACTTAATTTTATATTAAATAAAAATAAATAAAATATTTTATTAATTAAAAAAATCATAAGAATGTTTTCCAATTTGATGTTTTGTAATATCATGTACACCTTTTATTTCTGTAAAAAATGCAATTATTTTATTTTCAACTAATTTTTTTAAAGTTCCTTCAATCATAGAACAACCATTACAACCACCACTAAATTTAACTAAAGCAAAACCTTCTTTAGTTATTTCAACTAAAGTCACTTTTCCTTTATGTAATAATAATTTTGGATTTATTTCTGAATCTAAAAAATAAGTAACTCTATCATTTAAAGACTTGTAATTTTTATTTAAAGGCAATTTTAAAAAAGGAGCATTTATAGTTAATTGAACTCCTAAATCATTATTTTTAATATCTATCATTGTTTCTTGTAAATATAACATTTCATTTTCATTAACATAAATATGAAAAGAATTATATTTTATAATATTATCATTATCTGAAACATCATTTTTAGAACAATATGCGATACCACATTCTGCTTCTGTTGTACCAATATTAGTTATAAATACACGTATATTAGTGTTAGGTTTTTGTTTAGATAATAACTTATCAAAATGTTTTTGAGCTAATTTAGAAACATTAATCATATAATTTAACCATAATAATTTTATTAATATGTGAGTGAATTTTTCTGAAAAAATTATAATTACTTTAAATACAAAATATTTTAATAATTTGTAATATTACGCCCCACTTTAGGGGCTTGATATCAAATATAATTAAAAAGGTATATCTTCATCAAATTCTTCATCTAAAATATTATTTTTATTTTCCTTTAAAGATTCTTTTTTACTTTTTTTAGTAAATATTTTATTAATTTTATCTATATCTTCATTAGAATTAGATTTACTTAATGTAGAAGAATTAATATTAGAATGTCTATTTCCTAACATTTGCATAGTTCCACCAATATTAACTATTACTTCAGTAGTATATCTATCAATATCATTTTGATCTTTCCATTTACGAGTATGTAACGAACCTTCTATGTATATTTGCGAACCTTTTTTTAAATATTCTCCAGCAATTTCTGCAATTTTTCCAAATAAAACAATACGATGCCATTCAGTTTTTTCTTTCATTTCACCAGTATTTTTATCTTTCCATGTATCTGAAGTTGCTAAAGCAATGTTTACCACAGCATTCCCATTAGGCATATAACGCACTTCCGGGTCTTGACCAAGATTACCAATTAATATAACTTTATTTATTCCTCTACTAGCCATTATATGCTCTCTTACTAATTTTAAAAAATAATAAATATACAAATCTAACGATATGCAAATATTTAAATTTTCAATACAATTTTATAAATATATAAATACATGATACCACTTACAATAAAACAAAAACGATTATAAATATATTTATATTTTTAAAATAAATTAAATTAAAATTATATTTTTAACATTATTGCAAAATATTTTAAATTATATAAATAATTTTTAAATAATTTTTAAAATAATATAAAATATTATTAATTTTTAAAAAAAATTTAATAAAATATAAATAAAACATACTTATTAAATATTTTATAATAAAAATTATTTAAAAATTTAATAAATAGGCTGATATGAATAAAAAAATAAATAAATATAATTTTCAAAAAAATGTATTTCATAAAATTAATATTCCTCCACATTCATTAGAAGCAGAACAATCAGTTTTAGGTGGATTAATGTTAGATAATAATAAATGGGATAAAATTTCAGAAAAAATAGTACAAAATGATTTTTTTAGTTTAGCACACCAACGTATATTTAAAGAAATGCAAAAATTGTTTAATACTGGTTCTCCAATAGATTTAATAACATTATCCGAATCTTTAGAACAAAAAGGTGAATTAGATAAAGTAGGAAAATTTTCTTATTTAGCAGAACTATCTAAAAATATATCTAGCACAGCAAATATAGAAGCATATGCTGATATAGTAAAAGAACGTGCAATAATAAGAGAAATGATTCATGTAGCGCATAAAATTGCTAATGCAGGTTATCACCCAAAAGGTAGAAAAAGCGCAGAATTATTAGATTATGCAGAATCAAAAATTTTTACAATCACAGAAAAAAGATTAAAAAAAAATATAGGTCCTAAAAATATATCTCAAATATTAGATTCTACAATCTCAGCTATAGAAAAATTATTTAACACACCACATAATGGCATAACAGGAGTAAATACTGGATATCATGACTTAAATAAAAAAACAGCAGGTTTACAAGATTCAGAGTTAATTATTATAGCAGCAAGACCATCTATGGGTAAAACAACATTTGCAATGAATTTATGTGAAAATGCTGCTATGATTTATGAAAAACCAGTATTAATATTCAGCTTAGAGATGCCAGGAGAGCAAATTATGATGCGAATGTTAGCATCATTATCTCGTGTAAATCAATCTAATATACGAACAGGGCAATTAAGTGATGAAGATTGGTCAAGAATTTCAGGTACAATAAATATTTTACTAAAAAAAAAAAATATATATATAGATGATTCTTGCGCGCTAACTCCAAATGAATTACGCTCCAGAGCAAGAAAGGTTTATAAAGAAAATGACGGTTTAAGTTTAATAATGATAGATTATTTGCAATTAATGAAAGTTCCTTCTTTAGCAGAAAATAGAACATTAGAAATTGCAGAAATTTCTAGAACATTAAAAGCTTTATCTAAAGAATTAGAAGTTCCAGTAATTGCTTTATCACAACTAAATAGATCATTAGAACAAAGAACAGATAAAAGACCAGTAAATTCAGATTTACGAGAATCAGGTTCATTAGAGCAAGATGCTGATCTTGTTATGTTTATTTATAGAGATGAAGTATATAATGAAAATAGTGATTTAAAAGGCATAGCTGAAATAATTATTGGCAAACAAAGAAATGGGCCTATAGGTGCTATACGTTTGACTTTTAATGGCCAATGGTCTAGATTTGATAATTACTCAGGGCAAGATTATGAATATTAAAAATCTTAGTTTATAATATAATTTTAAAAAAAATAAAAAAAATTAAAAAAAATATTTTAAAATAACAATATAATAATAAAATTAATATTATTCAATTTTTAAAAAGTGTATTTAAATGAAAATAAAATTAGGTGTTATTATGGATTCAATGATATCAATTGATATTAAAAAAGATTCCAGTATAGCAATATTATTAGCAGCACAAAAAAGAAATTATAAAATTTATTATATAAATATTAACAACTTATTTATTAAAAATAATCAAGCTTGTGCTATAATAGAAAAATTAAAAATAAATCTTGCAAATAAAAATTGGTTTACTTTATATAAAAAAAAAAATGTATATTTATCATATTTAAATGTAATTTTAATGAGAAAAGATCCTCCATTTAACATGAATTATATATATGCAACATATATTTTAGAAATGGCTGAAAAAAAAGGTGTTTTAATAATTAATAAACCCAAAAATATAAGAAACAATAATGAAAAAATATTTGCATTACAATTTGATGATATTACACCTGATAGTTTAGTTACTAAAAAATATTGTGAAATAAAAAAATTTTTCGATATTCATAAGGACATCATTGTAAAACCTTTAGATAGTATGGGTGGAAAATCTATTTTTAGAATTAAAGAAAAAGATAAAAATCATGCAGTAATTCTAGAAACTATTACAAATAATGAAAAAACTTTTTGTATGATTCAAAAATATTTACCTAGCATCAAAAAAGGAGATAAAAGAATTTTAATAATCAATGGAAAAATAATACCTTGGTGTTTATACAGAATTCCTAAAACTGGAGAAAATAGAGGAAATTTAGCTAAAGGAGGAATTGCTGTAGTTAAAAAAATTACTAATACAGAATTTAAAATAGCTAATAAAATATCACCAGTTTTAAAAAAAATGGGTTTATTAATTACAGGAATTGATATTATAGGAGAAAAATTAACTGAAATAAATATAACTAGTCCTACTGGTATATGTGAAATTGAAAATTATACTTGTATATCAATTACTAAAATTATACTTGATATGATAGAAAAAAAGTTACAAATATTATAAATTAATAAAAATAAATATATAAATTTCAAATTACTAAAAAATAAAAAATTAAAAAAATGATTATATTAGGATTTGATTACGGTACGAAAAATATAGGCGTAGCTGTTGGACAAAGAATAACAAAAACAGCTCAATCATTAAAAAATATATCAATTAAAAACAACCGACCTAATTGGATAGAAATTGAAAATTTATTAAAAGAATGGAATCCAAAAAAAATAATTGTAGGTTTACCATTAAATATTAATGGAAGTAAACAAGAAATAACTAAAAAAGTAGAAAATTTCGCTAAAATAATATATAAAAAATATAATATCACAGTATTGTTACATGATGAGAGATTTACCACAAAAGAAGCAAAATCAATATTATTTCAACAAGGTGGATTTAAAGCATTAAATAAAAAAATACATTCCATATCAGCAGTATTAATTTTAGAAAGTTGGCTAAATATTAAATGAAATAAAAAATTTTAAAATTTAATAACAAATTATTTATAAAACATATATTTTAAGAGTACTGTATGTATAAAAAACCAAATTTAAGTCTCTATATACATATACCATGGTGTGTAAAAAAATGTTTTTATTGTGATTTTCATTCTATAACTAATAATAGAAATTTAGAAAAAAAATATATTAAAAGCCTTATACAAGATTTTAAAAATGATATCAAATTAATAAATAATCGTACAATAAATACAATTTTTATAGGAGGAGGAACACCAAACATTTTATCTAATAATTCACTCAGTATATTACTAAAAAAAATAAAAAAAAAAATAAAAATAAAAAAAAAAACAGAAATAACAATAGAAACAAACCCTAAAAATATTACAATAAAACAAATAAAAAAATTCCAAAAATTAGGTATAAATAGAATTTCTATAGGTATTCAAACTTTTAATAATAATTTATTAAAAAAAATCGGTAGAGATCATAATTCCAATAACATTATAGAATTTGTAAAAAAAATACAAAATATTAAAAAAAAAAACATAAATTTTGATATTATATATGGTTTACCAAAACAAACTTTAAAACAAGCTTTATCAGATATCAAACAAGCCATTAAATTAAAACCAAAACATATATCTTGGTATCAATTAAATATTGAAAAAAACACATTTTTTTATAAAAAAAAAATACAATTACCTAATGAGAATATAATAATGAAAATAACACAAAAAGGAGAAAAAATACTAAAAAAAAACGGTTATAAACAATATGAAATCTCTTCTTATACAAAAAGAAATTACGAATGTAAACACAATTTAAATTATTGGAATTTTGGTGATTACTTAGGAATTGGATCCGGAGCACATAGTAAAATAACGAAAAATAATGGAGATATATATCGTTTTGAAAAAAATAAAAATATAATAAATTATATAAATGGAGAATTTATTATAAAAAAAAAAAAAATATCAAAAAAAAAAAAAATATTTGAATATTTTATGAACAAATTTAGACTTTTAAAACCAATAAAATATAAAAAATTTACAGAACAAACTAATATAAAATTTAAAAAAATAAAAAAAAAAATAAAAAAACTTATTTCTAAAAAATACATCAAAAATAATGGAATTTACTGCAAAACAACTAAAAAAGGACGTTTATTTTTAAATTCTATATTAACTATATTATTATAAATTTAATAAAAAAAAAATTTCCATAATAATTCAAAAATTATGTTATTAAAAACATTCTTTATACAATCAGTTTTAAATTGGTATCACATTTATGGAAGAAAAAATCTACCATGGCAAAAAAATAAAAACATTTATAAAATTTGGATCTCAGAAATTATGCTTCAACAAACACAAGTAAAAACTGTTATTCCTTATTTTAAAAAATTTATTAAAAAATATCCTAATATTCAAAGTCTATCCAAAGCTTCTTTGAATGAAATTTTATATATATGGAGTGGATTAGGTTATTATAAAAGAGCAAAATGTATATATCTTACAATAAATATAATTAAAAACAAACATAATGGAAAATTCCCAGAAAGTTATTTAGATATAATAAACTTGCCCGGCATTGGAAGATCTACTGCTGGAGCTATTTTATCATTTTCTTTAAATTATCATTTCCCTGTATTAGATGCAAATATTAAAAGAGTGCTTATTAGATTATATAAAATTAATATAAATAATATAAATTATCAAATTAACAAAAAACTATGGTTAATAATAGATAATTTAATACCAATACATAATACTGGTAAATTTAATCAAGCAATGATGGATTTAGGTGCAACAATATGCATTTTAAAAAAACCTAAATGTATATTATGTCCTATAAAAAAAATCTGTTTATCTTTTACAAAAAAACAAAAAACTATATTTATTCCCACAAAATATTTTAAAAAAAAAAACAAAAAAAAAAAAATAAAAAAAAAAATATTAATTTTGCAAAAAAAAGAAAAAATATTATTGAAAAAAAACACTAAATATAAAATTTGGAAAGATTTATTTATATTACCAATGTTTAAAAATAAAATAAAACTATTTTATTGGATACGTAAAAATAAAATATCATGGAAATCAATAAGAAATATCAAAAAAACAAAATATAATTTAAGCAATATAAAATTACATATTCATGTTATTTTAATAAAAATTAAACTTAAAATAAAAAAAAACAAAAAAAAAATTTGGTATAACATATTAAAACCAAAAAAAATAGCAATACCATCAACTATTAAAAAAATAATAAATATGATATAATAATAAAAAAATATTAATATATAAGAAATTTATATGAAAAGAATAATTTTTTGCAATTTTTTTAAAAAAAAACTACCAGGTATGGAATATTCGGTTTATTCTGGAAAATTAAGTAAAAAAATATTTAATAATATATCTCAACATGCTTGGAATTTATGGATCAAAAAACAAACAATTTTAATCAATGAGAAAAAATTAAATATGTCAAACGAAAAAGATAGAAAAAAAATAAAAAAACACATGAAAAATTTTTTTTTTAAAAAAACTAATGAATAAAAAATTTCTTTTTATAATATGAAAGTAAATTTATTTTCCTATTTATATAATTTAGCAATTGTATTAAAATAAATTTTTTTTTATCACAAAAAAAATTTTTTGAATATAAATTATGAATCTTATCTTTATAAATATATACAACATGCTTATTAAAATATTTACAACAATGTTTGATCCATTTTTTTTTCTTTTTAATATTTAAAGTATTAAAAAAATTTCTAGCTTGCATTCGAAATAATAATTTTTTAAGTCTTAAATCCTTAAAACAATGAACAACATATTCCCAAGAAAAAATATCTATTTTATGTAATTTATTCATTAAATATTTATCAAAATTATTAAAAAAACCATTATATAATTGTAAATCCACATCTTTAGAAAAATAAAAAAAATTTTTTTTAGAAAGAAAACACAAAATTTTATTTTTCCAAATTGTATTTTTTTTTATATAAGATACATTTTTTTCATAAATACTATTATTTAGATTTAATAATAATAACTTTATGTAACAAACTTTCCCAACGTAAGGAATTAAAATAGGACATTTATTAATATTAATAAAATGCAATCCAGAATAAAACAAATTCTTCAGAACATCATTTTTACTTAATGAAAAAGTTTAATAGAAAATAAATATCGTACATCTTGCATTAAATCAACTGCAATTAATATATTTTTATTTGCAGGATGCCAAGCAATAGGATAAATAATTCCTATATTACTATAATAATTACTAAAAATAGAAGATATATATAAAAATGGTTTTATATTTTTAAAATCTATTAATTTAAATAAATTTTTTTTTTTTCTATATTTGAATAAATATTTAAATAAAATTTTATTTTTTTTATAAAAAAATTTAGTTAATAACATAGTAGCATATACATCAGAAATAGCATTATGCGCATCTTCATGAGTAATATGATTTACTTCTGTAAGTTTTTGTAATTTAAAAATTGGGAGTTGATATTTATCTTTTGGCCATATAATATTTTCATAACTCAGAACATAATATGCACGTGATATATTTAATAAATCCCAACGTGTATTATTATTTGCATTACTCCAAGCATATGGATCAAATAAATTTCTATAAAATAAATTTCTAGTAATTTCATCATCAAATGATATGTTATTAAATCCAATAAAACAAGTATTTGATGTTTTCATAATATTATATATTTTTTTAGCAAAATTATATTCATTAAAACCATATTTTATTGTTTTTTGCGGTGTGATGTTATTAGTTAAAACAGCTTCCGGATTTGGAAAATAATCTAATGGAGGAAAGCAATATATGTTTTTAATTTTTTTAAAAAATTTAAATTTAAAATTTGTAATTAAATATGCAAATTGCGCAGGTTTATCTAAACCGACATTAATACCAAATGTTTCATAATCATAAAAAAAAAAATTAATATATTTAATTTAAACCTCCCCTGACTGGGCTCGAACCAGTGACATACGGATTAACAGTCCGCCGTTCTACCAACTGAACTACAGAGGAATATATTTTAATTATAACAAATTAATTTTTATATGTCAAAAAAAAAAAAAAAAACATTTCTGGATTAATATGTAAATATGTTTTATAATAAAAAAATTAAACAGGCCCCTTAGCTCAGTTGGTTAGAGCACGCGACTCATAATCGCTAGGTCGCTGGTTCAAATCCAGCAGGGGCCAAAAAAAATAAAAAGGTATAAATTTGAACAATATAAAAAAGAATTTTATAAAATTTGCTATTAAAAAAAAAGCACTAAAATTTGGCCAATTTAATTTAAAATCTGGTCGTGTTAGTCCTTATTTTTTCAATTCTAGTGTATTTTATAAAGGAAAAGATATTTACAAACTAAGTAATTTTTATGCACAAACTATAATAAATTCCAAATTAAAATTTGATACTTTATTTGGTTTATCATATAAAGGGATACCAATTTTAACAAGTGTTATATTAACTTTATTTAAAAAATATAATTTAAATATACCTTATTGTTTTAATAGAAAAGAAAAAAAAAAATACGGAGAAAAAGGAATATTAATAGGCGATGATATATCTAAAAAAAAAATAATAATTTTAGATGATGTCATAACTGCAGGTACAACAATACAAAAAATAAAAAAAATAATACCAAAAGAAACAAAAATATCTGCAATAATAACAGCATTTAATAGAAAAGAATATAATTCTAAAATTAAACAAAAAAAAGATAAAATAATTTCTATAATTGATATAAAAGATATAATTAAATTTTTAAAAAATAATAAAATAATGTCAAAAGAGTTAGAAATAATTATAGATTATTATCAAAAATTTGTGAAACAGTTTAATTAAATTAAATATATTATTTAAATAATATTATATAAAAGCATGAAAACCATTATTAATAAATGAATTATTTAATGAATAATCTAGTTTTTTATTAAATAAATCTAGTATTTTCCCTCCAGAAGATTTAATAATAACTTCACCAGCAGCAGTATCCCATATTCCAGTATTTCCTAATCTAGGATAATAAGATACTTTACCTTCTGCAATTAAACCAAACTTCCAAGATGAACCCATTTTTAATGTAAAATAAGATTTTATATTTTTCATATATTGATATTTTTTAATTATATTATGATATCTACTTACTGCAATAGTATATGTATTTTTACAACTTGAAGACTTATTTATATAAATTTTTTTTTTATTTTCATACACTTCTTTCCAAGAAATACCTAAATAAGAATAATATAAAATTTTATAAAAAGGTATATATATTAAACCCAAAACAGGATTTGCATGTTTTACTAAACATATATTTATAGAAAATTCTGGTATACCCTGTAAAAACTCTTTAGTTCCATCTAAAGGATCAATTAACCAATATTGTTCCCATTTTTTACATATAGAAATTTCAGGTAAACATTCTTCAGATAATATAGGAATATTAGGCTTAATATCATATAATTTTTGCATAATAAATTTATTAACAATGCTATCTATATTTGTTACAGGAGAACCATTATTTTTATATTGTATAGTTATATTTTTATATTTATAATTATAAAAATACATTAATTGTTCTCCAGCTTCTTTTATTAGATCCTTGAGTTTATTTAACATAATATTTTTGTAATAATTTATATAAATGTAAAATTATTTCGAAAAAACTTTAATTTTAAAAGAATTAAATATATCTGGATGAGGTTGAAAAATAATTTCATGTAAACCAATTTTTCTTAAAACACCATTAGGTAAAAATATTTCATGTTTCCTTATTTTAAATCCTAAATTTTGTATTACATTCTTAATATCCTTCACACCAATAGAACCAAATATTTTACCTTCTCTACTAGATTTAACTAATATATGCATACTTTTTAATGTACTCAACTGTTTGCATCTTTTATTTGCTTCAATATATAAAATTTTTTCCTTTTTAATAAAATCCTTTTTTTTTATTTTAAAATTTAAAATGTTTTTTTTAGTTGCTAAACAAGCTTGTCCTTTAGGAATTAAAAAATTTCTACCAAAACCAGGTTTTACAAATACAATACTACCTGTTTCACCTAAATTTTTAACATTACGTAAAAGAATTACATTCATATATACCTCAGAAGAAATAATAAAAATATAAAATTATTTATGTTGATCAGTATATGGTAATAAAGATAAATAACGAGCAATTTTTATTGCTCTAGATAATTTTCTTTGATACTTAGCTTTTGTTCCTGTAATTCTACTTGGAACAATTTTTCCATTTTCTGTTATATAATTTTTCAATAAAGCAATATCCTTATAATCTATATCTTTTATACCTTCAACAGTAAAACGACAAAATTTACGACGACGATAATAACGTATCATATTATTTCCTATTTAAAAATATTTCTCTTAAAATATATCAATATTATATCAAAAAGTTATTTTTTAATTGTTTTCTGTTCTTCTTTTATTTTAATCATAGGTGATATTTCATTAATAATATTCTTTACAGACATAATCATACTTCTAATGATAGAAATATTAAATTTTAAATGTGTTCTTAAATTATCAATTACATCAGGTGCAAGTTCAATATTCATTAATATGTAATGCGCTTTATGTATTTTTTTTATAGAATAAGCTAATTGCCTTCTACCCCAATCTTCTAATCTATGTATTTTACCTTTTTTTTCTAAAACCATATTGCTATAAAATTTTATAATACTAGAAACTTTCTCACTACTATCTGGATGTATCATTAAAATCAACTCATAATGTCGCATATTATACAATTCCTTATAATTCTTACAAAAAAATTACATTTGATAAAAATTTTAATATTAAATAAGTATATAAAATATAATAATAAATAATATAAAAAATCAAATAAATAAAAAAATAAATTATACAAAAATTTAATATAAATATATATATTACCAAATCCATAAAAAAACTTTATTCGCAAAAAATTAAATTTTTTAATTATTTATTATTTTAAAATATTTTTTATTATAAATAAATATTATTAAAAAATAGAAAAATTCACGAATAAATTTTATATTAAGTAAAAATTTCACGACAAACAATAGTATGTTTTCTATCAGGTCCAGTAGAAATAATATCAACAGGCGTAGAAGTTAATTCTGCGATTAAATACACAAAATCTTTAGCTTCTTTAGGTAATTTATTAAAATTACTTATACCAAAAGTAGAAACATTCCATCCTTTAACTATTTTATAAATAGGTGTAATATCATTAGAAAAATTTTCAACATAAGAAAAATTATTTATTAATTTACCTGTATTATTTTTATATCCAATACATATTTTTATTTCTGATAAATTATCTAATATATCTAATTTAGTTAAACACAAAGCTGTAATAGAATTCATAAATATAGATTCACGCAATAAAACAATATCTAACCAACCAATTCGTCTTCTTCTACCAGTAGTTGAACCAAATTCTAAACCCTTAGAATAAAATAATTCACTTAAATTACCAAAAAACTCAGTAATAAAAGGACCATTTCCTACTCTTGTTGCATATACTTTCACTACACCTAAAGTGTAATTTAAATATTTAGGACCAATACCTGTACCAGTAAAAACTCCTCCAATAGTTGTATTTGAAGAAGTTACATAAGGAAAAGTGCCATGATCAATATCTAAAAATGTACCTTGAGCACCTTCAAAAATTATTTTTTTATTGTTATTAATAATTATTTTATATAATAATTCTCTAGTATTACGCATTATATTAAATAAAATATTTTTAATTTTTAATAACTCTTTTAAAATATCTTTATAACTTACTGGAGGAACTTTATAATAATTAATAAACTGATAATTATAATAATTAACTACTTCTTTTAAACGTTTAGAAAAAAAATCTATATTTTTAAGATCACCTACACGTAAACCACGACGAGCTACTTTATCTTCATATGCAGGACCAATTCCTCTACCAGTAGTACCTATAATAGTATTGTTTTTAAATTTTTCTCTAGATTGATCCATTTTAATATGATATTTTAATACTAAATGACTGGATTCAGAAATAATTAAGCGATCTATTACATTTATATTTTGTTTTTTTAAAAGATTTATTTCTTTAATTAAATCGCTTGGAGAAATCACTACGCCATTACCAATAATACCAATAACATTTGGATGTAACACCCCGGAAGGTATTAAATGTAAAATTATTTTTTTTTTATCAATTACCAAAGTATGTCCAGCATTATTACCACCTTGGTAACGTACAATATAATTTGCTTTTTTAGATAAAAAATCAATTATCTTCCCTTTTCCTTCATCACCCCATTGCAGACCTAATACCACAATATTATTATTCATATATTTTCCTGAAATTATTTTATACATGCAAATTATAAAAATTTGAAAAAAAGCAAAATAAACAAATTAATAAACTATAAATCACGAAATTTTATCCAAATGATGTGTTTTATAATATTTTTCATATTTCATATTTAATTTGTTTAATATTTTTTTCAAATCATTTTCAGAAAATTTAAAATGTATTAATCCATAATCTAATATTTGAATTCCAAAATTTGAAGATATTTTTTTATTTAAAATAAAATTTTTTTTAATATATGCATTAAAATCTAAATTATTTAAATGTAATTTTTGCATATTAATATGGTTATATATTAATTGAATATCATTTGCATCGTAATTAAATTTTTTCTCTATATGTAATTTTTTTATTTGTTTCAGTATAATTTGTTTATAAAAATCCTTAATTAATTTATGATATCGAATATAAAAATCATATTGTAAATATTCTGTAAATTTTACTATGTTCTTATTACCTGTTTTTTTAAAAAACAATGAATTATTATCAATTTTCCATAATATAAAAGTTTCTAAAGTAAAATGATCATTATTATTAATATTTATATTATAAATTCCACTTTTACTTAATTGGCTTTTTGTATTATACAATTTAATATCAGAAAAAAAAGGTATTTTCATGTATAATCCAGGACCATACGAAAATATATATTTTTTAGAATGTTTGTTAAATGAATCATATGTTTCTTGTATACCAACTAAACCTTCTTTAACAGTAAAAACAAAAGTATTAAATATAAAAGACATAAAAACAACACAAGCAAGAGCAAAATTCTTCATAACATTCGCAATAAATAAAAAGAAAAATAATAAAATTGTAATAAAAATATAATTACATATTTTAAAAATTTAAATTAAAATAAAAAATGAAAATTTTAAAATAATTTAAAATTAATATAATGTAAATTAAAATAACATTTTAATATAAATATATAAAGAAAAATAATAATTTAATTTAACAAATAAATTTAATAAAAATTTAAAAATTTAATATTAATCACAAGCACGCAATTTAAATATTTTTTCAATAGATCTTTTAATTTCACAACCCGATAACCAATGAATACCTTGCCAATTATGTAACCAAGTCATTTGTTTTTTAGCTAATTGCATAGTTGCAATAATAGTATGCTTACACATATCTATAAAATTAATTTTAGCAGAAAAAAAATCCCACATTTGCTTATATCCAATACAATTCATAGAAGGTAAATTCTCATTTAAATCACCTCTATAAAATAAATATTCCATTTCTCTTTGAAAACCTAAATCTAGCATATTTTTAAAACGTTTCACAATACGATTATATAACCATTTTTTATTTTTAGGTCTTAATGCAAATTGTATTACAGAAAATGGAAAATCTTTTTTTATAAAATATGATATATCACTAAATCTTTTACCAGAAATAAAAAAAACTTCTAATGCACGTAATAACCTTTTATGATCATTAGGATGAATCATTTTAGCAGAAATAGGATCTACTTGTTGTAATTTTAAATGCAATGTTAAATTAATTTCTTTTTGAATATCATATAAAATTTTTTTTTGTACTTTTAAATTTGAAGGAGGTAAATTAGACAAACCTTGTAAAAGTACTTTATAATATAACATAGTTCCACCAACTAATAATGGTATACGACCTAATTTTAAAATTTTATCAATTTCTAATAATGCATCATCTTTAAATTGCAAAGCTGAATATTTTTCTAAAGGATCTAAAATATTAACTAAACGATGCGGATATTTTAACAATTTTAAAGAATTTAATTTACCTGTTCCAATATTCATATATTTATAAATTAAACCAGAATCTACACTTATAAGATCTATAGGAAAATTTTTACACAAATATAAAGCTAAATCAGTTTTTCCAACAGCAGTAGGGCCCATCAAAAATATAATATTAGGTTTGTTGTTATATTGAAAATTATACATAAAATGTTTATGTTTTTAAAATAAAATTTTATAAATTTTAATAAAATAAAATATACAAAAATATTAAATAAATTATTAATATAAAATTTGATAATTATATATTTAATTAATTATATTAATTTTTATAATTTATATCAATAAAAATATTTAAAATTTTTAAAATGTTATTATTTTATTTTAAAAAAATAAAATTATAAAGAAACTTAATTAAAAAAATTCCAATTGTGATATAAATCAATTAAACCTTGTGTTGAAGAATCAAATTTACGAAAATTATATTTATTTTTTAAAGATAAATATAATTTTTGTGCCAATTTTTTACCTAATTCCACTCCCCATTGATCGAAACTATAAATATTAAATATAACACCTTGAGTAAAAATTTTATGTTCATACATAGCAATTAAGCAACCTAAAATATAAGGAGTAATTTTTTTACATAAAATAGTATTAGTAGGTCGATTTCCTTCAAAATTTTTATAAATAGAATATTTAGAATTTACATAATCCTTTTTAAAAAAATTTAAATTAGATCCAAATGCCAATGCTTGAGTTTGTGCAAAAAAATTAGACAATAATATAATATGATGTTCATCTAAAACATTATGTGAAAATATTGGAGCAATAAAATCACATGGTATAATTTTTGTTCCTTGATGTAATAATTGAAAAAAAGCATGTTGACTATTAGTACCTGATTCTCCCCAAATTATAGGTCCAGTTTGCCATTCTACTAGTTTTCCTGTTCTATCTATACATTTGCCATTAGATTCCATATTTCCTTGTTGAAAATAAGCTGGAAATCTATGCATATATTGGTCATATGGAAGAATTGCTTCTGTTTCCATATTATAAAAATTATTATACCAAATACCTATTAATGCTAATAATATAGGAATATTTTTTTCTAAAGGAGTGTTTATAAAATGCTGATCCATAGCATATGCTCCTTTTAAAAATTTTTTAAAATTCTTACAACCAATAGATAACATAATAGATAAACCAACAGCGGACCATAAAGAATATCTTCCACCTACCCAATCCCAAAAAGTAAATATATTAGAAATATCAATTCCAAATTGTAAAGGTTTTTTAATATTCATTGAAACCGCAAAAAAATGATTTTTTAAAAATAAAATATTTTGAGCATATTTTAAAAACCATTTTTTAGCACTGCAAGCATTCATAATAGTTTCTTGAGTAGTAAAAGTTTTTGAACATATAATAAATATTGTTGTTTCTGGAGAAATTTTTTTAAATACTTCTATTAATTGTGTTGCATCCACATTGGAAACAAAATGCATATTTAAATGATTTTTGTATGGACGTAAAGCTTCAGTAACCATACAAGGGCCTAAATCAGAACCACCAATTCCTATATTAACAATGTCTGTAATACTTTTTCCAGTATAACCTAACCAACTTCCTGAAATCACTTTATTAGAAAAATACTCCATTTTTTTTAAAATAGAATGAATTTCATTAGATATTAATTTATTTTCATAATATATATCGTTATTTAAATTTCTTAACGCAGTATGTAAAACAGCTCTATTTTCAGTTTTATTAATTTTTTCACCATTAAATAAATCTAATATTGCTTCCGGAACATGCATTTCTTTAGCTAAATTTATAAGTAATCTTAAAGTTGTATTATCAATAAGATTTTTAGAAAAATCTACTAAAATTTTATTTTCAAATAAAATAGAAAATTTTTTAAATCTATTTACATCATCATTAAATAATTTATATAAATGAGCAGTTTTAAAAGTTTCAAAATGTTTATTTAATTTTTTCCAAGATGCAGTGCATGTAGGATTTAAATTTTTCATAATAATATTTATTTTCTTATATAATTATTTTATAATACATATTAAATTTATTTTAATAATAACATAATATTTATTTTTTAAAAAATAATCTTGATTACATAATAAAATTAATTTAAATTTATCTTTAAAAAATAAAAAAAAAAAAATAAAAAAAATATAAACAATAAATTCATAAAATTATTGGACAAATAGATAAATATTTGTTTAAATATAAAAGTAAATAAAATTTAAAAATTTTGTTTTTGTATAATTAGTGAAAGTAATTAAAATATTGAATTTTAATATAATATGCGGGAATAGCTCAGTTGGTAGAGCGCAACCTTGCCAAGGTTGAGGTCGCGAGTTCGAACCTCGTTTCCCGCTAAAAATTTTAAAATATTAAACATAAAAAACTTAGATATTAAATTTTTTATTAAATTTTTCAATACGACCGCCACTATCTATATTTCTTTGTTTACCTGTATAAAAAGGATGACAACTACCACATATATCTAAATAAATATTTTTAAATTTTATTGAAAAAATTTTTATTATATTACCACACGAACAAAAAGCAGTTATAGGAAAATATTTAGGATGAAGATTTGATTTCATAATTAATTTCCTTTAAATTAAATTTATACATAAAATAAGATACAATATAATATTATTCGAAAAAATGAAATAATTTTATAAAAATTATTTATTTAAAAAAAAAAAAAAAAAAATTAATTTAATTTTTTAAAATATAATATTATATTATATAGAAATTTAATAGGAAATATTTATGACAACAATATTAAGTGTACGAATAAAAAAAAAAGTTGTTATTGGAGGAGATGGACAGGCGACATTAGGAAATACTATAATGAAAAGTAATGTTCAAAAAGTAAGAACATTATATAATAATAAAATTATTGCAGGATTTGCAGGAGGAACAGCAGATGCATTTGCTTTATTTGAATTATTTGAAAAAAAATTAGATATATATCAAGGAAAATTAAAAAGATCAGCAATAGAATTAGCAAAAGATTGGAGAACAGATCGTATTCTTAGAAAACTAGAGGCATTATTAGCGGTAGCTGATAAAAATACATCACTAATTATAACTGGTAATGGGGATGTAATACAACCAGAAAATGATCTTATGGCTATTGGTTCTGGCGGGGTGTATGCACAAGCTGCAGCAAAAGCATTAATTGAAAATACCCAATTAAGTGCAAATAATATTGTTAAAAAAGCTTTAAGTATTACTGCAGACATTTGCATATACACTAATAACATATTCACTATTAAAGAAATAAATTCAGAAAAGTAAGGATCCTTATGTCTGAAATGACCCCTCGAAAAATCGTAAAAGAACTGAACAAGTTCATAGTTGGACAAAAAAAAGCAAAAAAAACAGTAGCAATTGCATTAAGAAATAGATGGCGCAGAATGCAATTAAATAACGAATTAAAGCATGAAATTACACCTAAAAATATACTTATGATTGGACCCACTGGAGTTGGAAAAACAGAAATTGCTAGAAGATTGGCAAAATTGGTTAATGCACCATTTATAAAGGTGGAAGCAACAAAATTTACCGAAGTAGGTTATGTAGGAAAAGAAGTTGATTCAATAATTCGAGATTTAACTGATGCTGCAATTAAAATGATTCGCGCTCAAATAATTAAAAACAATGAGATGAAAGTTGCTAAAATGGCAGAAGAAAGAATTTTAGAAGTTTTAGTACCTACTATAAAAAATAAATCAGGAAAAGAAAGTGAAAAAAATAAACCTTTAACTACAATTAAAACTTTTAGAAAAAAATTACGTAGAGGGGAATTAGATGATAAAGAAATTGAAATAAATATTATATCTACACCTATGGGAGTAGAAATAATGGCCCCTCCAGGAATGGAAGAATTAACCAGTCAACTACAATCTTTATTTCAAAATTTAGGAAACCAAAAAAGAAACAGCAAAAAATTAAAAATAAAAGATGCAATGAAGCTACTTAAAGAAGAAGAAGCATCTAAATTAATAAATAATGATGAATTAAAGAAAAAAGCTATTGAATCTGTAGAACAAAATGGAATTGTTTTTATAGATGAAATAGATAAAATTTGTAAAAGAGGAAATACAAATGGACCGGATATATCTAGAGAAGGAGTGCAAAGAGATCTATTGCCTTTAATTGAAGGATGTTCAATATCAACCAAACATGGGATGGTAAAAACAGATCATATATTGTTTATTGCTTCCGGTGCATTTCAAATTACTACACCATCAGATTTAATACCAGAATTACAAGGAAGATTACCTATACGAGCAGAATTAAAAGCCTTAACAATAAAAAATTTTGAACAAATCTTAACAGAACCTAAAATATCAATAACAGTACAATATGCTGCATTACTTAAAACTGAAGGTGTAAACATAAATTTTACAAAAGATGGAATCCAAAGAATTGCTGAAAAAGCATGGAACGTAAATGAATCTACTGAAAATATTGGAGCAAGACGTTTATATACAGTTTTAGAAAACCTTATGGAAAATATCTCATTTAATGCTGATAAAAAAAGAGGTAAAAAAATAATAATTGATTCAAAATACGTAATTAAATATTTAAATGAATCATCAACTAATGAAGATTACAACAGATTTATTTTATAAATGTTTAAATTGCTTATTAAATATTTAAAATAAGTAAAATTTTACTGAAATAATTAAAAATAAATTATAAAAAATAATTTTATCTATCATTATTTTTATAATAGGGTCATATATGAGCAATTGGATAGAAGGAAAAATAATAAAAGTAAAAAAATGGTCTTCAAATTTATTTAGTATTATTTTAAAAGCTGATATTGAACCATTTATAGCAGGTCAATTTGCAAAATTATCAATTATTAAAAAAAATAAAAGAATACATAGAGCATATTCTTATGTAAATTCACCTGACAATAGAAATTTGGAATTTTATATAGTATTAATTAAAAATGGGATTATGACTCAAACATTAAACAAAATAAATATTAATGATAAAATATTTATTAGTAAAAAATCTTTTGGATTTTTTACTATTAATAATATTCCGAAATGTGAAAATTTATGGATGATATCTACAGGTACGGGTATTGGACCGTATTTATCAATATTATCTGAAAATAAAAACATAAATTTATTTAAAAAAATAATTTTAATACATTGTGTAAGATATTATAAAGACTTAAGTTATTTAAATTTGATAAATAAATTACACAGTAAAAATAAAAACAAAATAACAGTAAAAATAATATTAAGTAGAGAAAAAAAAAAAAATTTTTTAAATGGAAGAATTACAACATTATTTAAAAACGATTTGATTGAAAAATATACTCAAAGTGAAATAAATGCAAAAAATACACATATAATGTTATGCGGAAATCCTCAAATGATAAAAGAAATGTGTATAATATTAAAAGAAAAAAAAAAAATGAGCATTAATTTAAAAAATAAAACCGGTAATATAACACTAGAAAATTATTGGTAAATTAAATAAATATATAGAGCATTATGTAAATAAATTTAATGCTCTATTTTGTTTTTTTAAAATAAATAGATGAAGTTGTAGTACTATTTAATAAAATATAAATGCTGTAATTTTGGATCATCCACTTTTGAAATAATCATTGCTGTTCTAGCACCACATGAATCATAAATTTTTGTAACAGCATCTTGTCCAACTTCTAGTGTTGTAATATCAGTAATTAAAATTTTGTATGTATCTTCATTTATTTTTTCAATATTACATTTTAATATTGAATTTGTTGGGCGAAATTGTGTTAATTCTGGATTTTCTCTTAACAAATTTAAATAAGGTTGTGCTAATATAGCTCTATTAACATATGTTGAAATTAATTGTTGTGATTTTAATTCTGGTATTAATTCTTTAAATTTTTCTAAAATATCTTTCTCTTTATCAGATTTTATTTGAACACCATTAATAGTTAAATCAAAATCTTTTAAATCATGAATAAAATTTGGATTTAATGCTTGAGTTCTACTTAAATATTTAAAACTATAATTTAAAGCTCCGCTAGTACTAAAATTTTTAATAGATTTATCAAAAATTCTAGATATTTTCCAAGGAGTGTTCTTGGAATAATCTACATTTCCAAAAGACAAAATATCATAAAGAGTAGGAGATAATTCATATTCATTTAATAAATTATCTTCATTTACAAGATCATCATATTTACTATTTTGTATATTATTTAATATTTTTTCTTCAGATTTTTTCTCATTTTTTTTATTTTCACTTGTAATAAGGTTATTAATTCTTTCTAAAATCTCTGCATCAGTGAAATATATAGAATTTTCATTTATATGTATATTATCTTTTTTATCAATTGGTAAGGAAGAAATCCTTAATGTATCAGATTTACCATTAGTTATTACTGTACCATTATAACCTAATTTACTATCTTGATCGAACATATACATTGGCATAAGTGATGTATCATCTAAATATTTTTCATGAACAATTTTTTTATTAATTTCTTTTTTTTGTTCTTCTTTAGGATTTGCTGAATAATCTATAAGATTTTTGTAAATATTATAATCCACATCTTTTTTATGTAATACGCATGAATCAGAAATTATGTTATTTTTATCATGAAAATTATTTAATTTATTTTTTTTTTGTAAAAATAAATTTTCTATACGATTTTTAATATTAATTAAAACATCATTTTCTTTGTCTACCACTAGAATAGATGACATGATATTACATCCTCTTGTGTTTATAAAATAGAGATTCGCAAAAATTTTTATTCATAATTTTTATCTCTTTTTAATGTGCTGTTAATGATATATAATTATTTAATATACAACAAAATAATTAAAATATGTTAATATTATTTTATAATATTATTATTAAATAATACATTAAAAAATTTTATAATTAAAGTTGCATAATAAATTATAAATTATATAATCATTAATAACATGTTTAACTAATTTAAACAAACAATATTTACAATAATTTATTTTTAAAAATAAAATAATTTCGATATATTTTTAAATATATAATTTATATAAAAAATTTAAAATAAATTTTTTATATAAATTATATGTTAAATTATAAAAATTTAATAAACTATATTTTTAATAATAACCAATAAATAAAACCAGATAGAAAAAAAACAATAGGAAAAGTAAAAAACCAAGCATAAATAATATTTTTAATTGTGTGCATTTGTAATTGAAAACCATCAAATAAAATTGCTCCAGTTATAGATGAAGATAATATATGTGTCGTAGATATTGGAAAACCAAAATAACTTGAAAAACCTACTGATAAAGCAGTCGCTATTTGTGCAGAAATTGCTTGTTCATAAGTAATTTTTTTTTTTCCTATTTTTGTACCAATTGTTTTAAAAATTCTTTTCCAACCCATAGTTGTACCTATAGAAATAGACAAAGCAATTAAAAAAATAACCCAAAATGGAGTTTTTTGTGTTAATTTAGAAATTTGTATGTTCATATTATTTAAATATATTTTTTCTTCTTTTATTTTTATTGTACATATTATTTCTTTAATAATATTATTAATACATAATAAATGTTTTCTAATTTGATTTTTTTCATTATACGTAAGATTTTGAAAATTATCTAATAAATTTAAAATATATTCTAAATAGCTTATAAAATATAAAATATTTTTTTGTTCATTTGTAATAAATATAGTACTATTAATTTCATATTTATTTTTATTTAAAGGAGAACTGTTATTTTTTGAAAAAAAATATTTTTTTTTTAAATCTTCATTACTTTTAAAAATTGATGTTTTAAAATTTTCAAAAAAAAATTGAACGTCATGAATTTCACTTTTTGTAAGTTGAAAATTTATAAAATATTGAGATGGAGTTAAGATAATTAAAATCAACATCATTAAACCTACGCCTTTTTGACCATCATTTGCCCCATGCGAATAACTTACACCAAAAGATGAAAGAATCAACATAATTTTCATTATTAAAGACGGTTTATTTTTTTTGTAAGATTTTTTTTTATTATTTATTTTAAAATTAATATAACATTTATTATAAAATTTATTTAAAATTTTTTTAAAAAACAATAGCAATAATCCAGAAAAAAATAAACCTATTATTGGTGAAATAATAAATGATAAAAAAACATATTTAAAATTTAAAATATTTAATACTTGAATAATAGAAATGTTTTTAATTAAAGCATCAATACAACTTACACCCAAAATAGAACCAAGTAAAGTATGAGAACTAGAAATAGGTAAACACAAATACCAAGTTAAAAAATTCCAGAAAATAGAAACAATTAAAACTGAAGTAATCATTTTTATTCCATTATTTGAAGATGTATCAAATATAACTTTCAATGGAAATAAATGTATAATTGCATAAGCTACACTTAAACCACCAAAAAACACACCTAAAAAATTAAATATACTTGAATATATAATAGCAACTTTAGGAGATAAAACTTTTGTATGTACTACTATTACTAAAGCATTAGCTGAATCATGAAATCCATTAATTATTTCATACAAAACAACCAACAACAAAGAAATAATAAAAACAGTTGTGGTATTAATATAAAAATTAGGTAATAAATGTAACATAAATTTTACACAACCATTAAAATTATAAAAATATATTAATAAAATTTCAAAAATATAATTCTAATAATATAATAAAAATTTTTTAAAATTATATTCACTTTAAATATTTAAATTTGTAAATAAATATATAATTATAAAAATATTTATTTACAATAATTATATTTAAAATATAATATTACATTCTTAAAATAAAATTAAATACGCTGTGATACATTTATTAACTTTGCTGAAAAAAAAATACCTAAACCTAATAAAAAATAAATAAAACATGAAATATACAACCAACCACCGAAAAACCAAAATAAACCTCCAAAAGTTCCAAAAAAACTCGATCCTAAATAATAAAAAAATAAATACACAGAAGAAGAATAACCTTTACTATTTCTTGAACAATGCCCAATCCACGAACTAGATATAGAATGTGCAGCAAAAAAACCACCTGTGAATAATATTAATCCTAAAAAAATTATAATTAATTGATTAAATTGAGTAAAAGATAAACCACAAAGCATTAAGATCAAAGATCCTATTAACACTTTTCCATAACCGTGTATTTTTGTTAATAAACCAGCTTTAGGTGAAGTATATACACCTATTAAATAAATTACAGATAAAAATCCTACTATAACATGATTTAAGTAAAATGGTTTAATCATTAATCTGTACCCAACATAATTAAATAATGTAATAAAACTACCCATTAATATAAAACCAATAGTAAATAAAATTCTCAACTGAATATTTTTTAATGGTAAAATTAAATTTTTTATAAAAGTTTTTAAACAAAATGATTCAGTAATAAAATTTTTAGAAGAAGGAAAATATAATACAAAAAATGTAAATGCTATAAAAGAAATTAAACCAATACAAAAAATAGCAATATTCCAAGAATAATAATGTACAATAAAACTTGTAAAAAATCTTCCAAAGAAACCACCAAAAGTATTACCACTAATATACAAACCAACAGATAAAGCAAGATCACTGGGTTTAATTTCTTCTGTCATATATGTCAATATAACAGAAGTTACACCACTTAAAGATAAACCAACTAATGCTCTACATATAACTATAGAGTGCCAATTACTAACACTAGAACATAAAATAGTAAAAAAAGAAGCAAAAAATAAAGAATAAGAAATAATTCTTTTTCTACCAAATACATCAGCTAAATTACCTGTAAATAACATTCCTATAGCCATAACAATAGTAGTAATAGATAAAGATAAACTACTTCTAGCTGGATTTAATTGAAAGACTTTGGAAAAAATAGGCAATATTGGTTGAACACAATATAAAGTAGAAAAATTTGCTAAACCAGCGCAAAAAAGTGATATTATAAAAAACTTATATGATTTTTTTCCAGTGGTAATATATTTTTTTTTAATTATTTTCTTTTTAATAAAAGAAAAAAAAACAAAAATTTTAAATAAATAATTTAATAAATTCACAGAGAAACCTCTCTTAAAATATATATAATATTTAATATATTTATAATATTATATTTAAATAATATTTAAGATTTTTATAATAAAAATAGATTTTTAAAAATTTATATATTTATCAAACCGTCATATACATGTACTGCTGGACCTTTCATATATAAATCATATTTTAAACCTTTCCATTTAATATTTAAACTTCCACCTAATAAATTTACTTCAACAGAATTAGATAACATATCATTAATACAACCTACTGCTACTGCAGCGCATGCTGCACTACCACAAGCATTAGTTTCACCTACATGACGTTCATATACACGTAAAAAAATTTTTTTTTTATTAATTATTTGCATAAATCCAACATTAACAGATTCTGGAAATAAATTATTAGAACTTATTAATTTTCCTAATTTATTTACATTTACATAATTAAAATTTTTAACTGGTATAATACAATGAGGGTTGCCCATAGACACTACACCACACAATATTTTTTTATTTAAAATTTTAATATTATATATATTTTTTTTTTTTTTATATAAAAAAGGAATATTATAAGGCTGAAAATTTGGTTTACCCATGTTAACCTGAATACAATTAGAATTAAATATTTTTATACACATTAATGTTGAATGTGTTTGAATATATATTTTTTTTTTTTTAATAATATTTTTTAAAATAATATAATAAGCTAAACATCGAGCACCATTTCCACATTGTGAAACTTCTATTCCATTAGAGTTAAATATTCTATAAAAAAAATCTGCTTTTTTGTTTTTTGATTTTTCTAATAATAATAATTGATCACATCCTATACCTAAATTTCTGTTAGACATTTTTTTAATCATTTGTGTAGATAATATCACATTACCAAATAAATTATTAATTATTATAAAATCATTACCAAGACCATGCATTTTAGAAAAAAAAATTTTTTGTTTCATATTTTTAATAAAAATTTTATATCAATATTATTTTTAATTATTATATATTTAATATATTATATTAAATAATTTATATTTAAATTTTATTTAAATGATAATACAAAACAGGAATAAAATGATCAGTAAAAAAAAAATGAAATTATCATTATTTCATGCAATTGTAGATAAAACAATGTCAGAAATTGAAAAAGTATTAGATCAAAATCTTGGATATGATATTCATGATTTTGAAATAAATAATAATATTATGTCTATTACTTTTAAAAGTAAAAATAAAATATTACTTACACGACAAGAATCAATACGTCAATTATGGTTAGCAACTAACCGTAAAGGCTATCATTTTAAATATGAAAATAATACATGGTTATGTATAAAAAGTTGTAAAAAAATTAATACAATTTTAAAAAATTTATTTTTAAAAGAAATTCCAAAAAAAAAAATATCCAAATTATTTTAAAAAGTAACATAAATATTTTTATTTCAATTATTTAAATATATATCATAAATAAAATATTTAAATATTAAAGTACAAACATGTTTATTTATAAATGGAAAGAATATGTTTAAAAAAAAAATAAGAATAGTAACTAGGAATAGCCCATTAGCATTAAAACAAACACATTACGTAACAAAAAAATTAAATAAATTGTATCCAAAATTAGAAATTGAGATTATTCCTATTATTACAAAAGGAGATGTATTAATTAAAAATAAAATAAAATATGGCAAGGATCTATTTATAAAAGAATTAGAAATTGCTTTATTAGAAAATAAAGCAGATATCGCCATACATTCTGTAAAAGATATACCAAATAACTTTTCAAAAGAATTATCTATAATAAATATTTGTAAAAGAGTAAACGCATTAGATGCATTAATATCTAATAAATATAATTGTATAAAAAATTTACCTAAAAATGCTAAAATTGGAACTTCTAGTATAAGAAGAAAATTTCAACTTATAATGTATAGACCTGATTTAAAAATAATTCCTATAAGAGGTAATGTAGAAACACGAATTAAAAAATTAGATTCTGGAAAATATGATGGTATCATTTTAGCAGTTGCAGGTTTAAATAGATTAGGTATACAAAATAGAATTCGAGAAATAATAAAAAAAAAAATATTATTACCACCTTGTGGTCAAGGTGCTATAGGAATACAAACACGTATTAACGATACTTTTATTTTATTTTTAATATCAAATTTAAATCACAGATTAACAAAAATACGAATTATTGCAGAAAGAGCTTTTTGTAAAAAATTAGGTGTAAATTGCAATATACCAGTGGGAATTTATGCAAATTTTAAAAATAAAAATTTAAAATTAAAAGGATTAGTAGGTTCTCCAGATGGAAGATATATTATTCAAGGTACACGTAAAGGTCCTTTATTTTTAGCAGAATATATGGGAAAATCTTTAGCTACAGAGTTATTAGATAAAGGAGGTAAAAAAATATTAAAAAAATATATTAATAAAATTATTTCTAAATAATTTTATTAAATTTAAATAATTTTAATGCAATTAAATATTATTCTAAATTATAAATAATATTTTTCGGCAAGGGAGGATTTGAACCTCCGACCTACTGGTCCCAAACCAGTTGCGCTACCAAGCTGCGCTACTCACCGTTATAAAATATAAATGGGTGGCTAATGGGTCTCGAACCCATGACAACTGGAACCACAATCCAGGACTCTACCAACTGAGCTATAGCCACCAAAATTTTAAAAAATAATTATTTAACCAATTAATCTATTTAATTAATTGGATCAATATGCACCCGACAGGAATTGAACCTGATACCTCTACCTTCGGAAGATAGTGCTCTATCCAAATAAGCTACGGGCGCTTTTAAAATATAAAATTTATTATAACATATTTGCAATATATGTAAATATATATTTATTTTTGCAATCATGAAATTTTAAAAAGTTTATAAAATATAATATTTTAAAAAAACTAAGGGCATTTCATCATATTAAAAAATTCATTATTAGTTTTAGTCATTAATAATTTGTTTATTAAAAATTCCATTGCATCAATTTCATTCATAGGATGAATTATTTTTCTTAAAATCCACATTTTATGTAATTCTTCAGATGTAGTTAATAATTCTTCTTTTCTTGTACCAGATTTATTATAGTCAATCGCAGGGAAGACTCTTTTTTCTGCAATTTTTCTAGAAAGTGGAAGTTCCATGTTTCCTGTACCTTTAAATTCTTCATAAATAACTTCATCCATCTTTGATCCAGTATCGATTAATGCTGTAGCTATAATAGTTAAACTTCCACCTTCTTCAACATTTCGAGCTGCTCCAAAAAAACGTTTGGGTCTATGTAATGCATTAGCATCAACCCCTCCAGTTAATACTTTTCCTGAAGAGGGTATTATAGTATTATATGCTCTAGCTAATCTTGTTATTGAATCTAATAAAATTATTACATCTTTTTTATGTTCTACCAAACGTTTTGCTTTTTCAATAACCATCTCTGATACTTGTACATGTCTTGAAGCAGGTTCATCAAAAGTTGATGCTATTACTTCGCCTTTTACTAAACGCTGCATTTCTGTAACTTCTTCTGGTCTTTCGTCAATTAATAAAACCATTAATACGCAGCTAGAATGATTATGAGCAATACTTTTTGCTATATTTTGTAATAAAACTGTTTTTCCTGCTTTCGGTGGCGCAACAATCAAACCTCTTTGACCTTTACCAATAGGCGTTGCTAAATCTAATATTCGTGCTGTTAAATCTTCTACTAAACCACTCTCACATTCCATTCTTAAACGAACATTAGCATGTAATGGAGTTAAATTTTCAAATAAAATTTTACTTTTTATATTTTCTGGATCATCGTAATTTATAGAATTTACTTTTAATAAAGCAAAATATCGTTCTCCGTCTTTTGGAGGACGAATTCTACCGGAAATAGTATCTCCAGTTCTCAAATTAAATCTACGTATTTGACTAGGAGACACATAAATGTCATCTGGACCTGCTAAATAAGAACTATCAGCTGAACGTAAAAAACCAAATCCGTCCTGGAGAATTTCCAGAACTCCGTCACCAAATATATTAGCCCCGCTTTTCGAATGTCTTTTTAAAATGGAAAAAATGATATCTTGTTTACGCATACGTGCTAGATTTTCTAATCCTATTTTCTCACCAAGTACAATTAATTCAGTAATAGGTGTATTTTTTAATTTGGTAAGATTCATAATAATAGGTTCTTAATAATTGGGAATATATATTTAATATAATTTTATTTTTAAAAAAAATTATTATAATTAAATAAAAAATATATAATTTAAAAACTGAAATAAAAAATATAATTTTAAATAAAATTGAATAAATTACTTATATTTAAATTTTATTTTAAATTGTTTTGTAAAAAATCTATTAATTGATTTTTAGATAAAGCGCCAACTTTTGTAGATAATAATTCACCGTTTTTAAATAATAATAATGTTGGTATACCACGAATTGAATATTTTGGTGCAGTTAAAGGATGTAGATCTATATTTATTTTAGCAATTTTAATTTTTTTATAAAATTCTTCTGCAATTTCTTCTAAAATAGGTTGTAATAATTTACATGGAGCACACCATTCTGCCCAAAAATCTACTAAAATCATTTTTTTTTCTTGTAGAACTTTTTCATTGAAATTATCATCTGTTAAATTAATAATTTTTGAATTATTCATTATTTTTCCTAATATATTTTATTTAAATTTAATAAATATAATACACTAACAATGTATAAATTGAATACATTGCAAAGTTATTTAAATATTTTAAATAGATAATTACATCATTAGTTTGTTTTTGGAAAATTTTTTATTATATTACAATTATAATAATTTAAAATAATACTTTTATTTGATTTTAAAAAATTTAAAATAATTTAAATAAAATTAAATAAATATTTGTATTTTATATTTTATTATAAAAAGTAATTGAAAAAATTATTTTTTATGACATATCCATGTAAGTGAAAAATGTTATTTTAATATTATTATGAATTTTAAGAAATGTAATTCAATTATTTTTATTATAATTGTATAGAAATTTAAATATATTAAATTATATAAAATTATTAAATTTATTTTTTATTTTATTAGTATTTTAAATATATTCATAATTTAAAAATCTTTCATTGATAATTTATTTTAAAAAAAAAAAAAAAAAAAAAAAAAAAATAAAAAAATGCAGAATTTTAATAATTTATTAATTCTATAAAAATTTAAACATATAATTAAAAATTTATATGTAATTTGTAAAATATCTTACATTATATAGTTTTATTTAAAGGAAAATCTAAAACTATTTTTTAATTTTAAAATTTTAAAATATTAAAAATTAAATAAATTTTAAAATATATATATTTTTTTATTTTAAAATATTTAATAGTTATTTTTTTTAAAAAATGTAATTATTTTGTTAATTTTTATAGTTTGTAATGTTTCAAAAAAATTAAAATTATATAATAATTATAAATTCATTTATATTTTAATATTAAAATATATTTAATACTATATTAAAAAGTAATACTAAAAATTTTAAAATAAAAATAATTTTTACAATATTATATAATTTAATATTAAATAACTTTAATATTTATTTAAATATAGATACTTAATTTTATTAAACGATTTATTTTTAATATTTTAATTTCTTTTTTAAAAATATTATAAAAATATAATAAAAATTATCATTCAATATATTAAAAATATAAAATAAATATTATATATAAATTTTAAATTAATATTATTTACATCCTAATTTTTTTAAAATATATAAATTTTAATAATGCATATTCTAAAAAAAAATGAAAAATTATTTTTATTGATACAAATATATTTATATTGATACAAATATATTTATATTAATACATTAAAATTTTTATTTAATTTTTGAAATTTCTTTCTTCTTTTATAATAAAAATAAAGTAAAAATATTTTACTTATTATATTTTATTTTACAAATTTTTATTTTTTAACAATATTATCTATGAATTTAAATATAAAAATATTTTTATGTAAAATTTTATTAAAAAGTAATTTTTATATTGAAATTTTTATAAATTTTAAATAAGAAAAAAATAAAAAACAGAAATTTTAATTATTTAAATGTAAAAAATTTAAAAGTTCAAAAAAGTTATAAATTAGCAACTGTGATTTTTTTCATTTTAGTCATGAATTTACGTAATTTATTACCAACAATTTCAATACTATGATTTTCAATCATATAATTTATATTTTGTAATTTTATGTTATCAATATTAGATTCTTTGATTGCACTACCTAAATCACCATCTTTAATATTAGACATAAAATTTTTAAAAATAGAATAAGCAGAATTAAAAAACAAATAACTACCATATTCAGCAGTATCAGAAATAACTAAATTCATTTCATATAAACGTTTTCTTGCAATAGTGTTAGCTATTAAAGGTAATTCATGTAAAGATTCATAATATGCAGATTCTGGCATAATTCCAGTTTCTAACATAATTTCATATGATAATTCAATTCCAGCTTTTAAAGTTGCAATCATTAATATTCCATGATCGTAATATTCTTGTTCATCAATTTTATTATTATTTGAAGGAGCATTTTCAAATGCACTATTTTTACTTTCTAGACGCCATTTTAATAAATTTTTATCTGCATTATTCCAATCTTTAATCATATTTGAAGAAAATTCTCCAGACATTATATCATCCATATGTTTTTTAAATAAAGGTGATAAATGAGATTTTAATAAATTAGATAATTCACAAATACGTATCTTTTTTGTATTAGAAACTCTATTTAACATCAATTTAATACCACCATGTTTTAAAGATTCAGTGATAACTTCCCAACCGTATTGAATTAATTTACTTGAATAAGCGGGATCAAAACCTCTTTTTAATAATTCTTCATAAAATATTATTGAACCAGTTTGTAACATACCGCACAATATAGTTTGTTCACCCATTAAATCTGATTTAACTTCTGCTACAAAAGATGACTCTAAAACACCAGCTTTATGACTACCTAAAGCAACCGCCCAACCTTTAGCATATTTTAAACCAATATTATATAAATCATTTTCATTATGAACAGCTATTAATGTTGGAACACCAAATCCTCGTAAATATTCTTCACGTACTTCAGTTCCAGGGCATTTTGGAGCAACCATAATTACTGTTATGTCTTTTCTTATTTTTTGACTCATTTCTACAATATTAAATCCATGAGAATATCCTAAAACAGAATTTTTTTTCATTAATTTTTGTAATTTATTAACTACTTCACTATGTTGTTTATCTGGTGTTAAATTTATTACTAAATCTGCATTAGGAATTAAATTTTCATAAGAATCAACATTAAAATTATTTCTAACTGCATTTTTCCAAGAAATATTTTTACTTTGAATACTTTCTTTTCTTAAAACAAAGGATATATCTAAACCCGAATCCCGCATATTTAAACCTTGATTAATACCTTGTGCTCCACAACCAATAATAACAATTTTTTTATTTCTTAAAATATTTAAACTATTTTTAAAAGAACTTTTAAATAAAAAATTACATTTTTTTAAACGTTTATTTTTTTTTCTAAAAGAAAGATCATTAAAATAATTTTTCATATACCCTCTTTGAATTATTTATTAATTATGTTATTTTTAAAAAATTTATTACTAGTTTAATATATAATTTTAAACATTAAATTTTTTTAATCGCTCCTTCATCTGCACTAGTAGCAAATTTAGAATATATTTTTAAAGAATTAGATATTATTCTTTTTCGATGCATTGGAGTATATGCTTGTAAACCTCTTTTTTCTTCTTCTAATTTTCTTACCTGTAATTCTTTATTTGAAACATTTAATACAATTGAACGATTATTAATATCTATAGTAATCCAATCTCCAGATTTAACGAGAGCAATTAAACCTTTATTAGCTGCTTCAGGTGAAATATGGCCAATAGAAATACCAGAGGTTCCTCCAGAAAATCGCCCATCTGTTATTAATGCACAATGTTTATCTAATTTCATAGATTTCAAATAAGTAGTTGGATATAACATTTCTTGCATACCTGGACCTCCTTTAGGCCCTTCATATCTTATTACAATAATATCTCCGAAATTTATTTCTTTTTTTAAAATACTTGCAACTGCTTCTTCTTGACTTTCATAAACTTTTGCTTGACCTTTTAAAAAAAAATTTTTTTTATTTATTGCAGCAGTTTTTACAACGCATCCATTTTTTGCTAAATTTCCATATAATACAGATAATCCACCACTTTTACTATAAGCATATTTAATAGATCTTATACAACCATTTTTTCTATCTTTATCTAATTTATCCCATCTACAAGATTGTGAAAATGGTTTAACAGTTTTAATGTTACCGGGAGCTGCTTTGTACATTTTTAAAATATTTTTTTTTTTAGTTGTTAAAATATCATATTTTTTTAACATTTGTTTAAAACTAATATTTAAAATGTTTCTAGTATTATTTTTAATTAATTTATTTTTATTTAATTCATTTAATACACCTATGATACCACCTGCTCTATGTAAATCTTCCATATGATATTTCATGCTACTTGGAGAAATTTTACAAATATGAGGAATTTTATTAGATAAATAATTTATATCAGACATATTAAATTTAATCATACCTTCTTTTGCAGCTGCTAATAAATGCAAAATTGTATTTGTTGAACCACCCATAGCAATATCTACAATCATAGCATTATGAAAAGCATTTTCATTAGCTATATTCCTTGGTAATACTGAAATATCATTTTCTTTATAAAATTTATTAGTTAATTGGACTATTTTCTTACCTGCTTGTATAAATAATTTTTTTCTATCGGCATGTGTAGCTAATAAAGTACCATTACCAGGAAAAGCTAAACCAAATACTTCCATTAAACAATTCATAGAATTAGCTGTAAACATTCCAGAACATGAACCACATGTAGGACAAGCGGAACGTTCAATTTTGTCTATTTTTTTTTTTGTTGAATTGGGATTTACACTTTCAATTATAGCTGAAACTAAATCTATTTTTTTTTCTTTATTTACGCCAATATATTTACCAGATTCCATTGGGCCGCCAGAAACAAAAATAGTAGGAATATTTAATCTTAATGCAGCCATAAACATACCAGGAGTAATTTTATCACAATTAGATATACATACCATAGAATCTACACAATGAGCATTAATCATATATTCTATAGAATCTGCAATTAATTCCCTAGAAGGTAAAGAATATAACATACCAGCATGTCCCATTGCAATTCCATCATCTATAGCAATAGTGTTAAATTCCTTAGCCACTCCACCTGATATACTTATATTTTTTGAAACTATTTTACCTAATTCACGTAAATGAATATGTCCTGGAACAAATTCTGTAAAAGAATTTACAACAGCGATAATAGGTTTTTTAAAATCTTCATCTTGCATACCTGTTGCACGCCACAAAGACCTAGCACCAGCCATATTCTTTCCTTGAGTAGTAGTACTAGAACGATATTTAATCATGTAATTTCCTTAATAATTTTTATAAAATTGCATGTATTTTAAAATTAGTTAATTATAAATTAAAATAATAAATTGTAATAAACAGGAACGGAGGGAATTGAACCCACAACTTTCGGTTTTGGAGACCGATGTTCTACCAATTAAACTACGTTCCTATATAAAAATTATAATATATTTTTTTCTTTTATTATAATAAGATAAAATTAAATAAATGTATATAATATTTTACTTTATTTTAAAAATTTATTAAATAATCTTAATATAATAATTAGTATTAAATAATTAAATTAATAATTAATTTTAGAGGTCTAAATTTTATGAAAATTCCTATATATTTAGATTATGCAGCAACTACACCTATGGAACCTAAAATTGTTAAAAAAATGAATAATTATTTAACAATTGATGGAATATTTGGAAATTCCGCTTCAAGATCACACAGTTTTGGTTGGCAAGCAGAAGAATCAATAGAATCAGCAAGAAAGAATATCTCAAATTTAATTAATGCACAATCTAGAGAAATTATTTTTACTTCTGGAGCTACTGAGTCTAATAATTTAGCTATTAAAGGTATTGCTAATTTTTATTCTAATAAAGGCAACCATATTATAACAAGCAGAATAGAACACAAATCTGTCATAGATACTTGTAGAGAATTGGAAAAATATAATTTCAAAATAACATATTTAAAACCTGATAAAAACGGAATAATAAATATTCAAGATATTAAAAAAAAAATAAAAAAAAAAACTATTTTAATTTCTATTATGCATGTAAATAATGAAATAGGTAGTGTACAAGATATTGAAAATATAGCAAATTTATGTATAAATAATAATATATTATTTCATGTAGATGCTACACAAAGTATTGGTAAAATTCCTGTTGATTTAAAAAATATATCTATTGATTTAATGTCTTTTTCTGCACATAAAATTTATGGACCTAAAGGAATTGGTGCTTTATATATAAGAAATAAATCACCAAGAATAAGAATTGCATCTCAAATTCATGGAGGAGGGCATGAAAGAGGAATTCGTTCAGGTACTTTACCTGTGCATCAAATTGTTGGTTTTGGTGAAGCATGTAAAATAGCACAAAAAAAACAATTAAAAGATAATATAAAATTAAAAAAATTAAGAAACTATTTTTGGAATAAACTTTCTGATATTGAAGAAATATATTTAAATGGTAATTTAAAAAATTTAGCTCCGCATATTTTAAATATTAGTTTTAACTATGTAGAAGGAGAATCTTTAATTATGGCTATTAAAGATATAGCAGTTGCTTCTGGTTCTGCTTGTACTTCTGCTAGTTTAGAACCTTCTTATGTATTAAAAGCTTTGAATATAAAAGATGAATTAGCTCACAGTTCAGTTCGTTTTTCTATTGGACGGTTTACTACAAAAAAACAATTAAAATATGCTAGTAAAGTTATTCATAAAGCATTAGTTCGTCTTCGGAATTTATCACCATTATGGGAAATGTTTAAATCTGGAATTGATATAAATAAAGTAAATTGGCAACAACATTAATTAAAATTATATTTTAGGAAAAAACATGGCTTATAATAAAAAAGTTATAGATCATTACGAAAATCCACGTAATGTTGGTACATTTTCTAAAGAAGATGAAAATGTTGGTATTGGTTTAGTTGGGGCACCAGCATGTGGGGATGTAATGAAATTAGAAATAAAAGTACATGATGGTATTATACAAGATGCTTGTTTTAAAACATATGGTTGTGGTTCAGCAATTGCTGCAAGTTCTTTAATGACTGAATGGGTTAAAGGTAAAACATTAAGTGAAGCCAAAGAAATAAAAAATACTAAAATTGTTAAAGAGTTAAAATTACCTCCAGTAAAAATTCATTGTTCAATTTTAGCAGAAGATGCAATTAAAGCTGCAATAAAAAATTATAAAAGTAAATTTTCTTTTAAAAAACGAAAATAAAAACACGTTCTTTAAAGAAATGTACAAATTTTAACATTTTTTTAAAGAATATTTAATTATTTAATTTTATAACTAATATGTTGAATTATATGAATTTTTTTGAATATTTTAATTTACAAGAAACAGTTTTAATTGATCAAAAAGTCTTAAAAAGAAAATATTATTTTTTACAAAAAAAATATCATCCAGATTTTTTTTTAGACAAACCAAAAAAAATTCAGAGAAAGATTTTGAAAAAATCTAAAAAAATAAATAAAATTTATAAAATATTTAAAAATCCTTTACAAACTACACAATATTTTTTAAGTATTAAAGGATATAAAATTTATGATATTAATTTTTTAAAAAAAGAAAAAAAAAATTTTTTAATAACACAATTTTTATTAAATGAAGAAATTTCTAATATTAAAATTAAAAAAAAAATATTTATTAAAAAATTGAATTTTTTATATTTTAAATATATTAAACAAATGTTTGCTAAAATTGCATTTGGAAAATTTAAAAATTCTGCTTTTTTTTTATATAAGTTGTTTTTTTTTGAAAAATTATTATTTTGAATATTTTATTTTAATATTTAATTTTATGTAAATTTTTTAAATATATTTAAAGGAATAATATGCCTAAAATTTTTTTTCAACCACATAAATTAATGATACCTAAAGGAATGGAATGTTATTGTGAATCAAATTTAACAATACTTGATGTTGCATTAAAAAACAATATTTTTATAGAACATAGTTGTAATAAATCTTGCGCATGTAGTACATGTCATTGTATTATAATAAAAGGTTTTAATTCATTATCTAAATTAACAGAAAAAGAAGAAAATTTATTGGATAGAGCTTGGGGTTTAAATGAATATAGTCGTTTATCTTGTCAAGCAAAGATAGGAAAAGAAGATTTAATTGTTAAAATACCATTACATACTTGTAATTTATCATTTTAAATTTTTTTTATTTTTTAATAAATGGATTTTTATTTTCTTTAAATATTAATTTTATAATACAATTATTTAATTTCATTTCTTTTTGAAAAAAATTTTTTAAATAATTAATATAACTTTTAGGTAAATTATTAACTTTATTTCCATGTATAATGATTGTATAAGGATTTATTTTTCCTGTATGTGCATATTTTGGTTTTATTCGTATTTTTTTTTGTATAGGTGGTTGATGTTTTTTTATAGCTTTTTTTAATATTTTTGTTAAAAATTGACATGAAAATTTTTTTTTTTTGATATTTAAAATTTTTTGAATAGATAACATTAGTTTTTTTATTCCAGTTTCATATAATGCTGATAAAAAATGTATTTTTTTAATATTTAAGAATTTTAGTTTTTTTTTTATTCCTTCTTTTATTTCTTTTTTTTCTTTTATAGATATTTTATCTTCTTTATTGACTGTTATTAATAAAAAATTTCCATTTTTAATGATAATTTTTATTATTGATAGATCTTGTTTAGAAATTTTTTTTTCTGATATATCTAATATTAAAATAATTATTTTACTTTTTTTAATCATTTTTATTGATTGTTTAATAGAACATAATTCTATTTCATTTTTAATATTTTTTTTTTTACAAATTCCAGCAGTATCTGTTAAAATATATTTTTTTTTTTTTATTTTATTAAGTATTGAAATACTATCACGTGTTGTTCCTGGTTTTTTATCTGTTATAAATTGTTTTTTTTTAAGTAAAGCATTTCCTAATGTAGATTTACCTACATTAGGTTTTCCAATGATAGTGATATTTGTTCTTTTTTTTTTTATTTTATTAATATTTTTTTCTTTAAATTTTATTTTTGAAATGACATTTTTTATTGTTTTAGGTAACATAGTGGATATTTTGTGTATTTTTTTATAACCTAATTTGTAAAATTCACATATTTTTTTATTTTTTTTTATATTTTCTGTTTTATTTATTATTAAGTATGTTTTTTTTTTTTTTTTTTTAATTATTTTTGAAATAAAGTGATCTTCTTTTGTTATTCCTTCTTTTCCATCTACTATAAAAAATATAATATGAGCTTCTTTTATTGCTTTTTTTGTATTTTTAATTGATTTTTTTTTTATTATTGATTTGGTATTAGTAATTCCTGCAGTATCTATGATTTTAAATTTTTTTTCTTCTTTGATAATATAATGTCCGTAATTTCTATCTCTTGTTGTACCTGATTTTTGTGAGGTTATAGCTTTATTACTATCTGTTAATATATTAAATAAACTTGATTTTCCTACATTAGGTTTTCCAATTAAAGCAATAATAGGAAGCATTTTATTCCTTACTTATTTATTTATACTTAAATTAATATTAATGAATAATATTAATGAATAATATTAATGNATANTAATGAATAATATTAATGAATAATATTAATGAATAATATTAATGAATAATATTAATGAATAATATTAATGAATAATATTAATAATATTAATGAATAATATTAATGAATAATATTAATGAATAATATTAATATCAATATCAATGAATGCGTATGATATATAATGTAATATTAATGAATAATATTAATTTATATAATTCATAATATCAATTATATCAAGTATATAAATAGCATATTATCATAACATTAATGAATATTAAAATAATATGCGTATTTTCATAATAAATATTATTATTGTAAATAATAAATATCATATTTTATGGTAATGTTTATTATAATCATAAATAATTTATTTATGATCATATTAAACTATGAATTGAATATTACATTATAAGAATGCATATTGTAAATATACTAGCATTAAATTATAATCCACTGTGAAGATATTACAATCTAATATCATCATATTTATATTCATCATCAATAATTGGTTGATCGTCAATATTTACTTTTTAGTAAATATTACCTTTATATTCAATATTATAATAAATATTTTAATTCAAATATTCATCTAATATTTAAACCTAATGAATCCAACTTACGTATCGTAAGTGGTTATTGGGTAATATCAATATCACATTATTCATAATATGATTGTACTTATTTACAATCTAAATATCAACACCAATATCAATTATATGCTATCAAAAGTATAGATAGCGCAACTCAATTTCAATATTAATTTATAACCGATCTAGACATCCTAGTCAATAAATATATAGAACAAATAATGCATGAATAATCTTTTCCGGCATTGATAAATCATGAATTTAAATAATACCTGGCATTTGCATAAGTTCATTATGTGACGCACTGAATCCTGTAATAAAATATTTCTCATTAAGAGATTCATTGTATCCTAATTATATATAATTTAATTATATAATTATATATTAAATATAGAATACTTCTGTATAATGGTTTATAATGCTTCTATACCTACACATCAAAATGATGTGTAGGTATAGAAGCATTATAAACCATTATACAGAAGTATTCTATATTTAATATATAATTATATAATTAAATTATATATAATTAGGATTCAATGAATCTCTTAATGAGAAATATTTTATTACAGGATTCAGTGCGTCACATAATGAACTTATGCAAATGCCAGGTATTATTTAAATTCATGATTTATCAATGCCGGAAAAGATTATTCATGCATTATTTGTTCTATATATTTATTGACTAGGATGTCTAGATCGGTTATAAATAAATATTGAAATTGAGTTGCGCTATCTATACTTTTGATAGCATATAATTGATATTGGTGTTGATATTTAGATTGTAAATAAGTACAATCATATTATGAATAATGTGATATTGATATTACCCAATAACCACTTACGATACGTAAGTTGGATTCATTAGGTTTAAATATTAGATGAATATTTGAATTAAAATATTTATTATAATATTGAATATAAAGGTAATATTTACTAAAAAGTAAATATTGACGATCAACCAATTATTGATGATGAATATAAATATGATGATATTAGATTGTAATATCTTCACAGTGGATTATAATTTAATGCTAGTATATTTACAATATGCATTCTTATAATGTAATATTCAATTCATAGTTTAATATGATCATAAATAAATTATTTATGATTATAATAAACATTACCATAAAATATGATATTTATTATTTACAATAATAATATTTATTATGAAAATACGCATATTATTTTAATATTCATTAATGTTATGATAATATGCTATTTATATACTTGATATAATTGATATTATGAATTATATAAATTAATATTATTCATTAATATTACATTATATATCATACGCATTCATTGATATTGATATTAATATTAT
>NZ_CP135016.1:0-7046 GCF_039388045.1 Buchnera aphidicola (Mollitrichosiphum nigrofasciatum)
AGAAAATAAAACTATAACACAGGTAAAAACTGTAGTAAAATACAACAATCGTTTTTTTAATGGAATTAGTGTAAATAAAAATATTATTAAAGCATCAGCTAAATCTTTAATTAATATTTTAAATGATATTTGGATATCAAAACAAATACGTATAAAATTTAATAAAATTTAATACTGCAATAATTTTATATAAATTTAAAATTAAATTTAAAATTAAATTTAAAATTAAATTTAAAATTAAATTTAAAATATAAAATAATTAATTATTTTATTCAACTTATCTTTTAGAATTACATTAAATAATTTAAAAAAAATATAATTTTATAATTTATTTATTTATTAATCGTATTATTTTGAAAAATAAAAATATTTTTAAAAAATTTTAAATTAGTTATTTACATTTTATTAAATAAAATATAAAATAAATTTTAAAGTTAATTAATTTATTTTATAATTAAATTTAAAGTGCAATTAATGATTAAAAGAAAATATATATATAATTATAATCCAAAATTTTCTCCCCCTGAACATATTAAAAATCGTTCTAAATATATTATGAATGCTATAACACATGTAAAAAGTATTGATGTCGCTAGAAATATAATTAACAAAATTATTATACCATTAAATCCTATAACTGGTAATATTACATTTAGATTTAGAAGATTAAATGAACATAGAGCGCGTGCCATGCGAGCTATGGTGCAAGCGATGTTATATTATTTAAATGTGCATTCTAATTTAGTTAGAGCTTCTATTGAACAATTATCAGATGTATGTGGATTATCTACTATTTCAGATTCTGGAAATAAATCTATAACACGTGCCTCACGTTTAATAACTGATTTTATGGAACCTATGGGTTTTATAAAATGTATTAAAAAAAGTAGTATTTTTACAAAAGAACGTTTTAAAAAAAAAATATTTCTAACACCTTTGTTTTTTGTTTTATGTGAATTAAATTAAAAACAAATATTTAAATATTAAAATTTAATACTTGACAAATTTTTAAAATCTTTTATTATCTTTATAAGAATAGTAAAAAATTATTCAAATATCCTTTAGAATTATATTAATTATTTAAGTAATATAATTTTAGAGGCTATTTTTATTTTATAATAAATAATATTATTAAAAATTTAATAATAAAAATATTAAAATACTAAATTAAAATTTTTATAAATTTTAATTAGATATATACAATTATACGCAAATTTTAAAATTATAAATATTTGACGGATTAAAAATAATTTTAAATTTTTTAAAGATACTAATTTTTATAGTGTCTTAAGCGTTCATTCTTTTAATTTATTCCCGTCTAAAATATAGGTTTTTGTGTTTAAATTAAATTATGTAAATAATAAAAGACCGGTTTTTAAAAAGTCAATTAATGACAAAAAAAGACCTGCATTTATTCGATATGCTATGAAACGAGCTAATGAAACTGATGTTGCTAGAAATGAATTAAATTATACTATAATACCAATAAATACTAAAACAGGTCAACCTATAAAACGTTTTAGAAGGTTAAATGAACATAGAGCGCGTGCCATGCGAGCTATGGTGCAAGCGATGTTGTACAATTTTAATATTGCTTCTAATTTAGTTATGGCTTCTGTAGAACAGTTATCAGACTCATGTGGTTTATCTACTATTTCTAAAGCAGGTAATAAATCTATAACACGTGCCTCACGTTTAATAACTGATTTTATGGAACCTATGGGTTTTATAAAATGTGTTAAAATTTGGGATCCTTTATTAGGGAGTTATATTCCTAAAATGATTTCTTTAAATCCTTTATTTTTTATGTTATTCGGAATTACTTCAGAATCTTTAAATAAAGCTAAAAATGCTCAATTAAATTGGATTAATAATAATCTTTTAAATAAAGGATTATCTCCTACAAACTTTAAAAAAATAAAAAAAAATGCAAAAAAAGAACATATAAAAAGAGCATTAAAACATAGAAATTATAAATATCATATCAATAATCAACATAAAAAAGCAAATAAAATAACACATTTACCTGAAAAAGATGCGCGATTATATATTTTAAATAGTATTGTGAAAAGATATAATTCTCATGAATTAAATAAAATGGGTCCAGTAGAATTGCGAAATAAAGTTAATATAGAATATTGTCAATTACGTAATATAGTAATTAATACAAAATGGTGAATTAATTATTTTATTGGGTTTAAAAAATTTTTTTTTTTTTAAATATTTATTAGGGTTTTTTTATTTTTTTTTATATGCATATTGAAGTGTGTTTTTTTTGCTATAGGAATTTAAAATATATGCAAAATAAAAAATAAAAAAAAAATAAAAAAAAAAAAAGAGAAAGAATAATAATAAATAGAGTTAAATAATATAAATAAAAAAAGAAAAAAGTATTTTTATAAAACTAAATATGATACAATTTAAATTATCAAAATATATTTTAAATAATAAAAAATAAATTCTTTATTATATAAAATATTTATTTTAATATTATAGAAATTATTTCTTATGAAAAAAAAAATGAAAATAGCTATTCTTCCTGGTGATGGAATTGGACCGGAAGTAATGAATGAAACTTATAAAATTATAAATGTACTTAAAGAAAAATTTAAATTAAATATACAAACTAGTGAATATGACGTTGGTGGAATTGCAATAGATAAATATGGAACTCCTTTACCAAAAAAAACTTTAATCGGTTGTGAAAAATCCGATGCAATATTATTTGGTTCTGTAGGAGGTGAAAAATGGAGAAATTTACCATTAGATAAACAACCAGAAAGTGGTTCTTTATTACCAATAAGAAAATATTTCAAACTTTTTTACAACATAAGACCTTCAATTTTATATAAAGGATTAGAAGAAATTTCTCCAATTAAAAATAAAATCATAAAAAATGGATTTAATATTCTTTGTATACGTGAACTTACTGGAGGAATATATTTTGGCAAACCAAAAAAACAAAAACTAAATGTGATAAATAAATATGCTTTAGATACTAAAATCTATTATCAAAAAGAAATAGAAAGGATAACTAAAATAGCATTTAAATTAGCTAGAAAAAGAAAAAAAAAAATTACTTCTATTGATAAATCAAATGTTTTATATAGTTCATTATTATGGAGAAATACAGTTAATAAAATATCTAAAAAATACCCAGATGTAGAAGTAAAACATTTATATATAGATAATGCTGTTATGCAAATAATAAATAATCCTAAACAATTCGATGTTTTATTATGTTCTAATTTATTTGGTGATATAATTTCTGATGGTTGTGCTATGATTACTGGTTCTGTAGGAATGTTACCATCAGCTAGTATTAATAAAGAAGGTTTTGGATTATATGAACCAGCAGGTGGTAGTGCGCCAGATATTAAAGGTAAAAATTTAGCAAATCCAATAGCTCAAATTTTGTCATTAGCTTTACTAATAAAACATACTTTTAAATTATATAAAATTGCAGATTATATAGAAAATGCTGTTAAAAAAACTTTACAAAAAGGATATAAAACAGCTGATCTAGCAAAAAATAATACTTATATACATACCAATACTATGGGTGATATAATTGCAAAATTTTTATATAAAGAAGGAAAATATTAAACATGCAAACTTTATATCACAAATTATATAAAAAACATATTGTTTATGAAAATGAAAATGAAACACCATTATTATATATTGATTTACATTTAATTCATGAAGTTACATCTCCTCAAGCATTTAATGGTTTAAGAGAAAAAAATCGAACTGTTTATAAACCTAGTAAAACTTTCGCAACTATGGATCATAATGTTCCTACTAATAATAGAAATTTAGAAAAATCTGAAAAAATGGCTAAAAAACAAATGCAAGCTTTAATGAATAATTGTAAAGAATTTAATATTAATTTATATGATCTTGAACATGAAAATCAAGGAATTGTACATGTAATAGGGCCTGAACAGGGATTAACTTTACCAGGTATGACAATAGTTTGTGGAGATTCACATACCTCTACACATGGTGCTTTTGGAGCTTTAGCATTTGGAATTGGCACATCAGAAGTAGAACACGTATTAGCTACACAAACAATACAACAAAAACTTTACAAAACTATGAAAATCAAAATAGAAGGAAAAATAAATAATTTTATAACAGCAAAAGATATAATATTATTTATTATTGGAAAATTTGGAACTGAAATAGGAACTGGATATGTAATTGAATTTTGCGGAAATACAATTAAAGAATTAAATATGGATAATCGAATGACTTTATGTAATATGGCAATTGAGATGGGTGCAAAATCTGGAATAATTGCTCCAGATAAAACAACATATAAATATTTAAAAAATTTACCATATGCACCAAAAGGAGAAAATTGGAAAAAAGCAAAAAAATATTGGAAAACATTAAAATCTGAAAAAAATGCTAAATTTGATAAAATATTAAAAATAAATATTAAAAATTTAAAACCTCAAATTACTTGGGGTACGAATCCAGGACAAGTAATATCTATAAATGAAAAAACACCAAATTTAAATTCTTTCGATAATAAAATAGAAAAAAAATCAGCTGAAAAAGCTTTTAAATACATGGATATAAAACCAGATTCTTATTTAAAAAATATAAAAGTAGATAAAGTTTTTATAGGATCTTGTACAAATTCTAGAATAGATGATTTACGCTCTGCTGCAAATATTATTAAATATTTAAATAATAAAACTGTTAAAATAAAAGCAATTGTAGTACCAGGGTCTAATTTAGTTAAAAAACAAGCTGAAAAAGAAGGTTTAGATAAAATTTTTAAAAAAGCAGGTTTTGAATGGCGTTATGCTGGATGTTCAATGTGCTTAGCTATGAATAAAGATAAACTAAAACCTAAAGAAAGATGTGCATCAACAAGCAACAGAAATTTTGAAAGTCGACAAGGAAGATTAGGTAGAACACATTTAGTTAGTCCAATTATGGCTGCAGCAGCTGCTTTATTTGGTTTTTTTGTAGATATAACTGAAATAAAAAAGGTTTAAAAAATGGAAAAATTTAAAAAACACACTGGATTAGTATTACCTTTAAATATTTCTAATATTGATACAGATGCAATTATCCCTAAACAATTTTTGAAAAAATTAACAAAAACAGGTTTTGGTGAAAATTTATTTCATAATTGGAGATATACAGATAAAAATGGAAAAAATTTAAATAAAAGTTTTATATTAAATAAAAAAGAATATAAAAATGCTAGTATTATTCTAACAAGAGAAAATTTTGGTTGTGGTTCTTCACGTGAACACGCTGTTTGGGCATTAAAAGACTATGGATTTAAAGTAGTTATAAGTTCAAGTTTTTCAGATATATTTTATAATAATAGTATAAATAATTGTTTAATACCTATAATTTTAGAAAAAAAAAAAATAGATTTATTATTTAAAATTGTAATGAATAATAAAATATTATGTTCTGTAAATTTAAAGAAAAATATAATAAATATAAAAAAATATTATTTTAAATTTGAAATTGATGAATATAAAAAATATTGTTTAATGAATGGATTAGATAATATAGATATAACTTTAAAATATCTCAAACATATTAAAAAGTATGAAAAAAAAATACCTGTTTTTTTTAGTTAAATATTTAAATATATAAAAAATATTAATTATATTAAAATTATAAAGAGAACATATGAGTCGTAAAATAATAATATTTGATACAACTTTAAGAGACGGAGAGCAAGCGCTTCAAGTTAGCTTAAATTCTAGAGAAAAATTGAAAATAGCTCTTTCTTTGGAAAAACTTGGTGTTGATATTATAGAAGTTGGTTTTCCAGTTTCTTCTCCTGGAGATTTTAATTCTGTAGAAAAAATTTCTAACGTTATTAAAGAAAGTCGTATTTGTAGTTTAGCACGTTGTATTAAGAAAGATATTGATATAGCTGCACAAGCAATGTCAAATGCTAAAAATTTTAGAATACATATTTTTTTAGGTACTTCTAATTTACATATATATTCAAAATTAAGAAAAAATTTTTCAGAAATTATAGAAATGGCTGTTTCTTCTATTAAATATACTTTAAGATATACCAATGATATTGAATTCTCTTGTGAAGATGCTGGAAGAACTTCTCCAGACAATTTATGTAAAATTATTGAAAAAGTAATTCAAGCAGGTGCAACTACAGTAAATATACCTGATACTGTAGGTTATACTTTACCTACTGAATTTAGTAAAATTATTTCTGATATACGCTTACGTGTTCCAAATATTCATAAATCTGTTATTTCTGTTCATTGTCATGATGATTTAGGATTAGCAGTAGGAAATTCAATTTCTGCTATTCAAGCTGGAGCTGGCCAAGTAGAAGGTACAATTAATGGAATTGGAGAAAGAGCTGGTAACACTGCATTAGAAGAAGTTATTTTAGCAATAAAAACACGTAAAAAAATATTAAATGTATATACAGGTATAAAACATAAAGAATTATATAATACAAGTAAAACAGTTAGTAAATTGTGCAACATAATGGTTCCTTCAAATAAAGCAATAGTTGGATCTAATGCTTTTTCTCATTCTTCAGGAATTCATCAAGACGGAATATTAAAAAATAGAAAAAATTATGAAATAATGAATCCAGAAACTATTGGTTTAAAAATAGTTCAATTTAATTTAACTTCTAGATCAGGAAGAGCAGCAATTAAAAATAGAATGCAAGAAATGGGTTATTCTGAATCTGATTATAACATAGAAAAACTTTATATGGATTTTATTAAATTAGCAGATATAAAAGGTAAAGTTTACGACTATGATTTAGAAGCATTAGCTTTTATTAAGTTAGAGAAATTTATGAAATTGAAAAAATATTTTAAATTAAAAAATTTAAATATTAATTTTAATACATTAGGTTTATCAACAGTTTCTATTCAATTAATTGCGGGTAAGAAATTGCATACTAAAAAAACAAAAAGTTTTAATGGGCCTTTATATACTATATATAAAACATTTAAACAATTAATAAATTTTAATATATCATTAAAAAAATTTAAATTAATTACTAAAATTAA
>NZ_CP135017.1:0-2929 GCF_039388045.1 Buchnera aphidicola (Mollitrichosiphum nigrofasciatum)
ACTAAAAATGGATATAATTTTTTAAAATATTAGATAAATTACTTCCAAAAGATGTTAAAAATATAATGCTATTAAATGGTAGAAAAATAATATTTAAAATTAATTATAATTATATTAAATGAAGATCAAAATTCACATTAATTCTATTTTTTACATCTTAAGATTATTTGTTAAATTAAGTAATAAATATAATACTGGAAAATACCTTTCTTTTTTGGCGGTATATTTTCTTATGATTTAATATCTAATTTTGAATACATTAAATTATTTAAACCTTATAAAAATAAAAAACAATGTTCAGATTTTTGTTTTTATTTATCTGAAAATTTATCAATTTTTAACTATAAAAAAAAACTTGTATGTTACAAACTAGTTTTTTAAGTCAAAATAAAAATAAAAAAAAGAATATATTTAAGAATAAAACAAATATCAAAAATTTTAAATCAATATTCTAAAAAATATACACCAATTATTTCAAATATAAATGAATTTAAAATAAATAAATTTAATTGTAATAAAACTGATAAAAAGTTTTCTAAAATGATTAAAAAATTCAAAAAAAAATTAAGTTAGGAGGAATGTTTCAAACAGTTATTTCTAGGTTTTCAATGTACCTTGTATTAATAATTTGACTTCATATGACAAATTGAAATATAATAATCTCATCCTCTATATTTTTTTATGAAAAATTTAAGTTTACTTTATTTGAAACACTTCTTAAAAGTTCTTTAAAATATAATAATCATAATAAATGAATTGAAATACATCTTATTGCATGAAAACAGCTTAAAAACGTAGATTCTGAAGGAAAATTAAATTTTTATGTAAACAGTAAAATTGAATTAGAACTGCAACTAATAAAAAATAATTTTCAGAACATATTATGTTAGTAGATTTAGTATGTAATGAGTGAGCTAAAATTTGTCTACAGAAACTAGATATGTTTTATATCTTATAAAAATAGATAAATATTTACATGTAACAATTTTAGTTTCAAATAATAGAAATATTGCGTTATTATTTAGATGTATTTTATATATATTGCGTATTTATGAATATGGGTGCTTTAACTAATGTGTTAAAAGTACGTGCAATGGAAATTATAGCGGAAATTAAATAAGATAATAAATATAGTTATGGTGGATCAATTGAATATTTAATTTTTTAGGTAAATTATATATTTTTATTATAATATGTTCTACTAAAATTGAAAAAATAGATTATATATAATTAGGATTTAGTATTGTAATAGAATATCAATGTAAAGAAGAATGGAAAAAAGCAAAAATAAAGTAAAATCAGTAATTTCTTTAATTATATAAAATAAATAAAATAAAAGGTTAATATGGCAAATATATTGTTAATAGATAATGTAGATTCTTTTACTTACAATCTTGTAGAACAATTACGAATAAATAATAATAATGTATATATTTATAGAAATACTATATCAATACAAACTATAATTCATAAAATACAAAATATTTTATATCCAATTTTAATGTTTTCACCTGGACCAGGTGATCCGAAAAACGCAGGTTGTATGCCAAAATTATTAAAATATTGTAAGGGAAAAATACCTATTATTGGAATTTGTTTAGGACATCAAGCAATAGTAGAAGAATATGGTGGTAAAATCTCTATCTCTAAAAATATAGTACATGGAAAAAAATCACTAATATATCATGATCAAAAATATATGTTTGAAAATATAAAAAACCCTTTTTATGTAGGAAGATATCATTCTTTAATTACAACGGATATTCCTAAATCACTTATTGTAAACGCTTGGTATAAAAAAAAAATAGTCATGTCAGTTATGAATGAAGCAGATAAAGTTTGTGGTTTTCAATTTCATCCAGAATCTATTTTAACTACAGAAGGGGATAAACTTTTAAATGCAACAATAAAATGGGCAGAAAATTATTAAATTTAGATATTAGTTTTTTTTTTAAATTTGGTATTATTTATTTAATCTAATAAATAATATCAATTATTTTACTTGATAAATAGAATATTTAATTTATTTTAAAATATAAGTTAAGTAATTTTATTTTATAAACTTATAAAAATTTACATAATATTATAAAAAATTTAAAAAATATAATTATTATATTAAAAATAAATTTTATTTAAAATTTAATTTTAATGTATAAAATACAGGAAATTGTTACTTGAAAAATAATTATATTTAATTATATTTAATAATATTTATATTATCTTTATTAGTAAATTATATACAAATAATTTACTATTAAACATAAATATAAAAATAAATAAATAATATAACTTTCATTTGTAAAATTTTAGATTTGTAACTTAAAAATGTATTTAATATATCTTTTTAAAATAAAAATATTGAAATTTTAAATATAATGATTACAATAATTTAAAAATTATTTTTATTTATAAAAAAATTATATATTAAATAAATTACACATACAAATATAAAATTTACTAAAAAAAAATGAATAATTATTAAAAAATATATTTTAATATATTATTTTTATTAAAAATATTTTTAAAAAATAAGACGATATATATAAAATACGAGAAAAGAAAAATTTTTAAAAAACAAGGTTTGTTACACAAATAATATAAAAATTATATTTTTAATATTTATTTCATATATTTATTTATTAAAATAAATGTTATATTATTAAAATTATTTAATTAAATTAAAATTTCTAATTTTTAAAGTATAATTAATATGAATACAGCTAATAAAAATATTTCAGTTCAGCAAAATTTAGTATCTTATCATAAAGATCCTACGTTGATATTTAGAAAATTGTGTTATTTTAAACCATTTACTTTGTTATTAGAATCTGCTGAAATAAAAAATAAAGCACATTTAAAAAGTATGCTTATTGTAGATAGTGCAATTCGAATTACTGCATTTAAAAATATAGTTTACATAAATTCTTTA